>JAUNWR010000028.1:4932-19733 GCA_030540215.1 Coriobacteriia bacterium
CGGTTTTCTAGCGGCCCTTGACCTGGTCCTTCTTCGGGGTGATCAGGTTGGAGACGGCCTTGTACACCAGCAAGGTCAGCGCGCTGTTCAGCACGGTCTTGATCAGGTTGAACGGCACCACGGCGGGGAGCATGAGCGGCATGATGACATCGGCGCTGCCGTACCAGAACCACACGCCGATGGTCAGGTTTGCGGCAACGGCGCCGATGGTGGCCACCACGCAGCCGACCAGCAGGCCGATGATGGCGCCGGCGAACGTGTGCTTACGGGCATAGATGGCGGCGGCGGGCACCACGAAGAACAGCGTGGCGCAGATGTTCATGAGACCGCCGACCCATTCGCCCAGCATCAGGCTGTGGATGATGGCGGCGACGGCGCCCACGGCGAAGCCGGCGCCCGGGCCGAAGGCGAAGCCGCACACCATGGCGGGCATGAGCGAGGGATCGTAGGTCAGAAACGGCGCTGCGGGCAGGATGGGGATTTGCACGAACGACAGCAGCGCGGCGATGGCGCACATGAGCGCCATGGTGACCAGCTGGCGCGTCGACCAGCGGTTCGTGTTCTTGATGGTTGCGTTTGCGGCGGTTGCCTGAGACATGGTTGAACCTTCTTCCCGCGAAGCCTTCTTTCCTCGGGTTTTGCTCTCAAGCTTCGCGAAAAAGAGACAAGCCCGTATGAATTCCTTCCATACGGGCTTGTATTCGCTCAACAACTTCCCGCCCGGCAATGCGGCGCCGTGCGGTGCGTTTCGCGAACTCTGCCTCTTCCATCCGGACTTTGACCGTTGGTCCTGGAGTTGCACCAGGTCAGCCTTGCGTGCATGCGGCTTACCGCCGCTTAACGCACAGGGTCGCGGACTTCCGGCTTGACCACGGCTTGCGCCGCGCGTATCCGGTTACCGCCAGTGAGGGTTTCCACCTCGCCCTGAAACAGAATTCAATGACACCTAGTGTAGCTGCGCCGTCATAGCTTCGCAACCGTTTGGGCTATGGATGTTTTCCGCGTTTTGGGGCGCTATGTATAGCGAATGGTTATGGGAGATCGGCGCCGGAAGGCTTGCTTTCCTACCGAAGCGCTACGCAATGCGCTTTTTCGCCGAGACTTTAGCGGCCTGGGGTGAAGGCGGCTCTATAATAAGCCGTTCGCGTCCCTGAAGGGACTTATCTTTAAGGCTACGAGGTTTTGCATGAACTACATCGAAGTGCTCGACAGCATAGACGCCGCCGTTTGGGGGCCGCCTATGATCATCTTGCTGCTGGGCTGCCACATTTACACCACCATTCGCACCAAGGGCATCCAGCGAAAATTGCCCTTGGCCCTTAAGCTTTCCATTACGAAAGATAACGGCGCTCAGGGCGATGTCAGCAACTTCGGCGCTATGGCCACCTCGCTTGCCTCCACGCTGGGAACGGGCTCCATCGTTGGCGTGGCCACGGCGGTGCTCTCCGGCGGCCCGGGCGCGGTGCTGTGGATGTGGCTTACCGGCATCCTGGGCATGGCAACGAAGTACACCGAGGTCTACGCGGCCATGAAGTACCGCGTGAAGGATCGTCAGGGCCACATGATGGGCGGCGCCATGCACGTGTGGGAGCAGCGCTACAAGCGTGCCGACGGCACCGTGCCGTGGTGGGCGAAGTTCATGGCCATCTGGTTCGCCGTCATGGCGTGCCTCACTATCTTCGGAGTCGGATCGGCCGTGCAGACCAGCGCCATCACCTCGGTTGCGCAGGCGAACTTCGGCGTGGAACCCTGGATCGTCGCCGCCATCGTGTGCGGTAGCGCCCTGCTCATCATCATGGGCGGCTTGGGAACCATCTCCAACATCTGCGAGAAGCTCGTGCCCATCATGGGCGTCGCGTACATCTTGGGCTGCATCTATATCCTCGTGTGCAACTGGGCGTTTATCGGCGAGTCGTTCAGGTTGATCTTCGAATGCGCCTTCACTCCCCGCGCGGCCTTCGGCGGTGCGGTGGGCAGCGGCATCGTCGTGGCGCTGCAGTTCGGTTGCGCGCGCGGCCTGTTCTCCAACGAGGCGGGCCTGGGCACGGCCCCGCTCATCAGCGCCGCCGCCGAGTCGAAAAACCCCGCGCGCCAGGCGCTTGTGTCCATGACCGGCCCGTTTTGGTGCACGGTGGTCATCTGCTTTGTGACCGCCTTGGTCATCGTTTCGTCGCTGTGCGCCCATCCCACGCTCATCCAGGATGCCGGCGTCACCAACGGCGCCACGCTTGCCAACGCCGTGTTCGCCACCATTCCCTATGTGGGCGCGCCCATCCTCATGCTGGGCATCCTGTGCTTCGCCTATTCCACCATCATCGGCTGGAGTTATTACGGCGAGCGCGTCACCCTGTACCTGTTCGGCCGCCGCTGGGTGCCGCTGTACCTGGGCTTCTACATCTGCATGGGCTTTTTGGGCGGCGTGGGCGTCGGCGACGTCGCCTGGACGGCCACCGATATCTCCAACGCGCTCATGGCGCTGCCCAACATCCTTATGGTGCTGCTGTGCGCCGGCATGGTGGGCAAAGAGACGCAGCATTACGTCTACGACGGCAACATCGACGAGGAGTTGCGCGTGGACATCCACGAGCTGCCCGAGAAAAGCGTCTTCACCCGCAAGAAGGCGTAATGGAAACTATCGCAATCATAGGTGGCGGTGCATCGGGCCTGATGGCGGCTGTGGAAGCATCGCTTGCGCTGCGTCAGGCGGGCGCTGCGGCGCACGTAGCCCTGTTCGAGGCCGACCCCGAGCGCATCGGCCGCTCCATCCTTGCAACCGGCAACGGCCGCTGCAACATCTCGAACGCCTGCATCAGCGCTGATGCGTATCGCAACCATGCTTTCGTCGAAGAGGCGCTTATGCGCCTGCAAACCGTTTACGCTGTCGAGCGCGGCGCGGCGTGTGCGCGAACCCTTGAGGCGAACCCCGTGCTCGAGCGCTTCGCCGACATGGGCCTTGTGACGCGCGAAGAATCCGAGGGCCGCTTATACCCCATGGCGAACAAAGCCACCAGCGTGTTGGACGTGTTGCGCTCCACAGCCGTCGAGCTGGGCGTCGACGTGCAAACCGATAAGCGCGCCTTGCGCGTTGACGCGCCCGCTCCAGGCGGTATGAGTTGCTTCAACATCCGCTTCGCCGACAAGACGATAGCGCATGCTGCGGCGGTCATCGTGGCCGTTGGCGGGCGTGCGGCAAGCGGTATCCAGCTTCCGAATCCGCTGGCTTGCTCGGATATGCAGCCCGTTTTGGGGCCTTTGCGCGTTGACGCGCAAGGCGCCAAGCTCACCCGACAGCTCAACAACATCCGCGTGCGCGGCACCGTGCATCTCGAACGAGGTGGGCGCCGCGTCGCAAGTGAGCGCGGCGAACTGCTCTTCCGCGACTACGGAGTCTCCGGTGTGTCGGTGTTCAATCTGTCGCGTTTTGCGCAGCCTGGCGATGGCCTGGTGATCGACTTCCTTCCTGACATCTCTTCGCAGGACATGGAGCGCTTCATGATGACGCGCCGCAAGCGGATGCAGAAGCTGCTGGGCAGCGAGCCTACGCTCGATCGCTTCCTCGAGGGCCTGCTGCTGCCCGCGGTGTCCGTCGCGGCGCTAAAGCAAGCGGGTTTGCAGTCCGGTGACCGATTTACACAAGAGATGATTCCCCAGCTTTGCAATATGCTTAAGGGCATGCGCCTGACGGTGGAGGACATCGGCGACGAGCGCCAGTGCCAAGTGCGCCGCGGCGGCTTCCCTGTCGAGCGGTTCAGCCCTGCTACCTGCGAGGCGCTTGACGTGCCGGGGTTGTTCGTCACGGGTGAGGCGCTCGACGTCGATGCGCCCTGCGGCGGCTTCAATCTGCATTGGGCCTGGTCAAGCGGCATGCTTGCCGGCCGCGCCGCAGCTGATCGCATAGCAGGCGGGGATGGTGTCGAGTGCAGCGGCTCTCGCGCGGGCGCAAAGCCGCGTCCGATTGGCAGGCGGTCACCGACTTACACCGGTAATCTGAATCCTTCCTCGGGCCACGATTCCCGCTCGCAGGCTGCGTCACGCTCCGGTGGTTCGCATGTTCCCGCCAGCGCTGGCACCCGCCGCTCCTCTTCTCGCGCGGGAAAACCGCACCCCTCGCACAGGGGCGAACGCGGCAAGTCCCGCAGCCAACGCGGCGGGAGCGCCTCTCGCAACGCCCGTCATCGCAATCGATAGCCCGGAGGAAACCATGCTCGAGATCTCAAACCTTGCCCTTCCGCTCGATGCCGGGCTCGAAAGCAAGCAAGCTGAAAAGCTCGTGCGCCGCGGCGCGGCCCGAGCGCTCAATATCTCGCCGAACGATATAACCGAAATCCGCCTGCTTAAACGCAGCGTCGACGCGCGCAAAAAGCACGACGTGCACTTTGTGGCAACGCTTGGCGTGGAGCTGGCAGGCGGCGCCAAAGCCGAAGCTGCGGCAATCGAGACAACGGCGCACCGCAAAGGCGCCGCGAATGTGAAGGCGCACCGGCCTTATGAGCCGTTACAGGTTCCGCAGGTCGGCGATTCCCCTCAGGCGCAAAACGAGCCTCGCCCTATCGTGGTGGGCACCGGTCCCGCCGGCTTGTTCTGCGCGCTATACCTGGCGCGCGCCGGTTTGCGCCCGCTCGTGGTCGAGCGCGGCGCGGCTGTTGACGAGCGCATGGCGGCGGTCGATGCTTTCAACGCCGGCGAGCCGCTCGACCCGCACACCAATATCCAGTACGGCGAAGGCGGGGCGGGAACGTTCTCGGACGGCAAGCTGACCACGAACATCAAAAGCCCCTGGGCGCAGCACGTCCTGCATCTGTTCGTGGAAGCGGGTGCGCCCGAGGAGATCCTGTGGCAGGCAAAACCCCACATCGGCACCGACCTGCTCGTGGACATCGTGCGCAACATCCGCAAGCAGATCGAGCAGGCCGGCGGCCAAGTGCGCTTCAACACCCAGCTCACGGCCCTGCATTTCGAAAACGGCCGCCTAACCCACGCCGAGATAACCCAAACCGAAGCCACCGAAACCTCATCCGTCACCGAGTTCGTCCCCACAAATCGCGTCGTGCTGGCGTGCGGCCATTCCGCTCGCGACACGTTCGAGCTCGTACGCGACGCGGGTGTGCATATGGAGCAGAAGCCGTTCTCCGTGGGCGTGCGCATCGAGCATCCCCAGCAGCTCATCAATCGCTCGCAATACGGGAAGGCCGCTGACCATCCGGCGCTCGGCGCCGCCGACTATAAGCTGTCGATGCATTTGCGCCCGCAAAAAGGCGAAGAACAGGGCCGCGGCGTGTACACGTTCTGTATGTGCCCAGGTGGGGAAGTGGTGTGCGCCGCCAGCGAGCCGGAAGGCGTGGTGGTCAACGGCATGAGCCGCTTCGCGCGCGACGGGCAAAACGCCAACAGCGCGCTGCTGGTGGGCGTGGGCCCCGAGGATTTCGACGGCGAAGACCCGCTTGCGGGCATCAAGCTGCAGCGCGAGATGGAGCAGACGGCCTACCGAACCGCCATCGCTGCCGGCGGCGAACCGTATCAGGCGCCCGCGCAAACCGTCGGCGACTTCCTGGCGCATCGCGCCGGCGGCCCGAGCAAGCAGGTGAAGCCCACCTACGCTCGCGGCGTCGCCTGGTGCGACCTGCACGAGTGCCTCCCTCCGTTCGTGGCGCGCGCCATGGAGCAGGCCCTTCCGCAACTCGATCGCCGCTTGCACGGTTTTGCCGATCCGCAGGCGGTGCTTACCGGAGTGGAAACCCGCAGCTCAAGCCCCGTGCGAATCGTGCGCGGCAAGAACATGCAGGCCCAGCTGACCGCGGTGTCTGCTTCGGATTGCGTGCAGGACGAGGTCCTGAGCTCAGCGCAGCTGGTCTCGGTGCCCGCTTCGGGCGGTGCGCAGGACCAGACCCAGGCCAAGACTCAGGCGGCCCCGGAATCCTCAACAGCTAGCAACAGGCAACCCGCCGACGTCTCCGCCCTCGAACCCGAGACTGGCCTCTATCCTTGCGGCGAAGGCGCGGGCTATGCAGGCGGCATCATGTCCGCGGCCTGCGATGGTCTTCGCGTAGCCAGCGCCCTAGTGGAAAGCCTACGGTCCGAATAGGGAAGCGGCCACGAAGCCGCCTAAAACCAACCGCTCATTCGCCCAGCTCGGCAGCCCAATCGAAATCGATCGGCGGCGCAGTCGGCTCTTCAGCTGTCTCGCCGCCGTTCGCATCCCCAATATCCCGGCCGTCCCACTGGCAAGCCCGCATGTCGACGCGCCCATCTTCCAAAAACGTCACGTCCTCCGCGGCAAGTCTTGCCCGTTGTTCGTCAGGCCCGCCGAACGCAAAACCCGGCGCAAGCGAACCGTCCTTGAACACCACGCGGTGGCAAGGAATCCCCGTCTGAGCCGTGCAATCCCATGGATCGGGGTTCCCATGCATGGCATACCCGACGAACCGCGCCTTGCGAGGCTGCCTGATCAGCCGTGCCACCTGCCCATACGAAACAACCTTCCCACGCGGCACCTGCCGAACCGTCTCATACACCCTGTCATTGAATTCGCCCATGCTTCGCCTTCCAATCTAACGCTGCGGCCATCGTGTCTGTTCCCGAGCAATTATAAGCAGTGAATCGTAGGGACAGTGAATCCAGCTGACTGCGCAAATCCGCCATCTTGCGGTCATGCGCAATCTCTTGCCGCCTTCTTGTCGAAAGCTCAGTTAATTCCCATTTCAGGCGTGGTAAAACCACTTGTTTGAAAATTGGCACAGATGGTTGCGCCGGGCACGGCGCGGGCGGCTAGGGAAGGGACTTGGCCGCTTGGGGGAACACGGGTGAGAATCCCGGGCTCTACCAGGAATCGTATACGCTGATGAACGGGTTGGCGGCTTGGCTTATGCGTAGGTCCGCCGGCGGGCACCGCCGCAGGCATGCGGGCCGTTCAGGTGAGGCGAAGTCGGAATGCCCATTCATCGCACGAAGCCCTGGAAGAGAGGTTCCGATGACCATCGGCGAATCGTCCGAGCGCGCGCAAAGCGTAGCGCAAACTCGCACAAACGTGCGGAAGGTTGCGCGTTCATATGTGCAGACCGCATCGAAGTCATATGAGCGGTCGCTGATCCAGCGTATGTTCTCCATCTTCTTGGCGGTTGCGCTGGCCGTCTCCATGACGCCGTCGGCGGCGCTCGCTGAGACGCAAGCTAGCGTTTCACCCGTTGCTCAAAAGGAAGCGCAGAAGGCTGATGTGCCTGATGCTGGGCAGGTTGAGCCGGCGCCTGATTCTACGGAACAAGCGGAAGCCCCATCGCTGCCGTCCGTTGCTCAGGGGCCTGCAACCGAATCCGGTAACAATGACAAGACGACCGACACTGCCTCCGGCAGTGTTGCTTCGGATATCGAGAAGGTCGATGATGGCGCTGACGCGGCGGGCGCTGCTGACAACGATTCGCAGGAGGATGCCGATCAACCCGTTGCTCAGGCGCCCGAGCAAGATGTTCCCGCAGCAGCTGCTGAGAAGGCCCCTAAAGAGGAAACGGCTTCTCTAATCAACGCAACTTGCTCCGTCATTGGCGTTGATGCGCAGGGGAATCGGCAGACGTGGGCTGCTGCGCAAGGATTCTCCCTCAAAGAGGGCGCAACTGCGGCAACCTTGACCGAAGAGTTGTTCAAACGTACCGGGCTGAAGGCCGATTACAACCCAAATGGTAGCTGGGGATGGGCTCTGAACGCAGTTTCCTCGCCGTTTGAGGGTGGCCTTACGCTCAGCTACGATCCGGCTACTAGAAATTACTGGCAACTGTTTATCAACGGCAGTGCTTCTTCGGTCGGCGCGGGCGGCTATACCCTTAAGGAAGGTGATTCCGTCGTTTGGGCTTTCACTGCCTACGGTGATTCCGCTCCGACCAATGACCTTTCCGTGTCGTGCGAAGTTATCGGCCAAGACGCTGATGGTAATCAGCAGATTTGGGCGCAGCCAACCACTATTAACGTGGCGGATGGGTCTACTGCGGCGGATTTGTCTGAAGAACTGTTCAAGAATGCCGGGCTGAAAGCGGATTACAACCCCAATGGCACATGGGGCTGGGCGCTCAACACCATCACCTCGCCGTTCGATGAAAACGTCATACTCGGCTGGGATCAAAACACCTACAAATACTGGCAGCTTTTCGTGAATGGCGAACTTTCGGGGGTCGGTGCCGAACGCTGCATTCTGCACGCCGGTGACAAGGTCAGCTGGGTCTACGGATCCGATGGCACCATGCCCGGGCAGATGAACATCACGGTCGAGATTATCGGCAAGGACAGCAACGGCAAGGCCGAACGCTGGGCGCAGCGCTCGCGCAACGAGCTGGCGACCGCATCCTTCGACGACATCTGCTTGAGCTTCTTCGACGAATGCGAGCCTGATTGCGAAATCCTTGATCTGGGTTTTACCTGGCTTCTCGTTTCCATAACCTCGCCATCCGGCATTACGCTCAAAGGCGGATGGAACTGCCTGATCAACGGGAAGGCCATCCATAGCTCGGACGGGCTTACGCTCAAATCCGGCGACACCATTTCCTGGGTGCATGGCTCGAACACGCTTCCGAACCTTGATGAGGTGACGGTCGACCCCTCCGCGCCTCGTCCCGATTGGAAGGCGGATTGGGCTGGCGACCAGCCCCGTCCCACCACGGCGGCAACTCCGACCGACTATATGAAGTCCGACTGGACCCTTGACTACAAGCAATACTCCAGCGCGCAGTACGCCAACGCCAGCGAGCCCGTCATCGTGAACGGTTTCGTTTACCTTGCCGTTGGCAACCGCTTGCTCAAAATCGATTCGTCCACGGGCGCAGTGGTTGTGCAGGCTAATCTTGTCTCCTCCATCGGTTTCACCACACGCCCTGTTTACGCTCAGGGCGTGATCATGGTCCCGCTCGATGGCGGTGCCTTGCAGGCCCTTACGGCCGATAACCTGACAACCGTGTGGGTCACCGACAAGCTTAGCGATTCAGCGCAGTCCAATTCCGCGATCACGGTCAACGGCAACTATGCGTATGTGGGCACGTGCGATGTGGACTTCAATGCTGGAACCTACAGCAACGGCTTCCTCACCTGCATCAATATCCTTACGGGTGCAGTGGTGTGGCAGCACAACAATGCTGGCGAAGGATATTACTGGGGCGGTGCTGTGAACGTTGACGGCTATACGGTCGTTGCAACCAGCGCCGGTACCGTCGAGGTGCTGAGCGGTGCGGGCTCCGTTGTCGGCACGGTTTCCCTTGGCGCGTTGGTGAACTCCTCGTGCGTGGCGTCGGCCGACGGCAAAACCCTGTACGTGATGTCCCGCGACGGCAAGCTGCATGTGCTTGCAATCGACGAACAAGGCTCTCTTAAGGAAACCAAGGTCGCCGATCTGGGTCTTTCCGGGTGCGCTAGCATGCCCACTGTCAACGGCAACACCATGTATGTTGGCGGCGAGGTGGAAAGCGGCGCCGCGGCGCTTGCGATCGTCGATCTGAAGAGCTTCGCATCCAAGCTCATCACCCAAGCCGACGGTGCGCTGCTGCCTGGGGTCAAGGGGTATGGCGGAATCAAGGCGGCCCCGCTCGTGTCCATGCAAAACGGCGAAACGTACGTGTATTTCACGGTGAACTATGGCGAAACCAGCGACTGGGTGAACTACACCTCGGGCGGCGGCGTATATCGCTACAAGGTCGGCGATGCGCAGGCCACGTTGGCGTACGACGCGAAGGGCTTCAACAACTACTGCGACTCCCCGGTCATCTGCGATGCCGAGGGCAACCTGTACTACATCAACGATTCAGGCACGCTGTTCAAGCTGGCAGGCGGCGGTGTGAAGCCTTCGCCCGTGCCCGACCCGGCTCCCGTGCCTGGTCCCGCACCGCAGCCCAACCCCAACCCCGATCCGGCTCCTGGTTCCGATCTCGGTACGCAGCCCACGGCCGCTGGATTGGTTGCTCCTGCATCCCTGCCTGTCACAGCGGGCGGTGCCGCGCAGCAGACCGACAGCGTGTCGGCAAGCGCTTCGGCGCGCCAAGAGGTGTCCTCTTCCGCGAGTGTTAGCGGTGCCACCGAGCAGCATGCCGCCACTGCTAACAGTTCCGATTCCTCCGATTCCGCTGATGGTCACAACGACTCTCGCGGTCCCATTTGGCCTTACGTGGTCCTCGGCTTGGGCGTTGCGGGCATCGTCGGTGCGGGTGTCTGGTGGCTGTTTGCCAAGCGCCGCCAGAGCGGCATCAAGTAGGAGGCTGCCATGTCCGAGCAAATCAACGAAGCTGCTCATGACGAAATGGCTGCGGCGGGTGATGCTGCCCGTCGCAGCTCGGTGGAAGCAGCGGCTTTGACCGCAGGTTCGACACCCTCTGAGCAGCGGATGCATTCGGGCTCTGCGTCCCGTCTTTCCCCGAAGGTCAAAGGCGGCATCATCGCGCTTCTTGCCGCGTCGGTGTTGCTCGTCTGCGTTGGCGCTTTTGCCCTTACGGGTGGCTTCGGGGGGCAGGATGGCTCGTCTGCGCAGTCGTCTGCCCAAGAAGCGCAGACTACGGAGCAGGGTAGCGCAACGGCGACGAAGGAAACCGCCGAGGTCAAGGTCGAAGCCGAATCTGAGGAGCATTCGAAAGCAGAATCCGATTCTTCCAGTCAGAGCAGCGAATCGGACTCCTCCACTGGTCAAAACGCCGATTCGGGTTCAACCGCTAATGGCAACGGCGGCGGTACATCCGCGGATTCCGGCAGCGCCGCAGGCGGCACCTCTCAGCCTTCTGCCTCGCCGTCGGGCGATTCCGGATCGCAAGCTTCCGGCTCCGGAAGCCAGCAACCTTCTGCGGCGAACGTCGTTACCGTATCGGTTTCGGTTTCCAGCAGCGCCGTCGGCAATCCGGTTTCCGCCAGCGGGTCATACTCGTTTAATACCGGTGCCACGCCCTACGATGCGCTGTGCGCTCTCGGTTTGTCGGTCAACGCGCGTAGCACCTCATACGGAACCTACGTTGCCGCCATCGGCGGGCTTGCCGAAAAGGAGCACGGCGGAACCTCCGGCTGGATGTACTCCGTTAACGGCAGCACGCCCATGACGGCGTGCACCAACTATGTGCTTTCCAACGGCGATGTGGTCGTTTGGTACTATGTTGCCGGATAGGGAAGCCGTTGTTCGAGAATGCAAGGCCGGGGTGCGCCCCGGCCTTTTCCGTGAAGCTGAGATGACCGCAGCATGAACGCGCCCCCGGCACAGGAGGTGCGCCTCCCGTCTCTTCCGTGGAGCTGAGATACTTTATATGACTTGCGTGTTCCATACTTATCATCCCATCGTCCCCTTTGCCTTCATCGTGTGCGCGCTAGCGCTGAGCATGGGGTGCATGCATCCCGTTTATGTGGCCTTGTCCCTTGCGGGGGCATTGGCGTGCTCGGCGGTGTGTCGCGGTGGACGTGCGACCTTATTGTCGCTGAGATGGGTTGTTCCCCTCTGCCTTATCGTGGCGGCAGCGAACCCATTATTCGTGGCATCGGGCTCTACCGAGTTGTTTCGTGTCGGGTCGCGAGCCGTATATGCCGAGGCGGTCATCTACGGCTTATGTTCGGGTGGCATGTTCGCCGCCGTGTTTCTGTGGTTCGCTTCCTATTCGGCTTGCCTGGATAGCCAACGCACCATGATGCTGTTCGGGCGCCTCCTTCCCGTCGTCACCCTGATGGTGTCGCAGGTGTTGCGCCTGGTGCCTCAATTCGTTTCGCGCGGGCGCGCGGTTTTGGCGGTGCAAAACGCTGCCAGCGCCGCGACGGCGCAAACCAAGCGCGAAAAGGCCGCGTCTCGTTTGCGCGTGGTGAACGTGCTCATGGGTTGGGGAATGGAGGATTCCCTTGAACGTAGCGATGCCATGCGCGCCCGCGGCTATAATTGCGGCGCAAAACGCACGTCGTATCGCCGGTTTCGTATCGGGCGCGCCGATGTTTGCGTGCTTGTGTGTCTGCTTGTCTTGGTCGCAGCTTCAGTGGCCTGCGCGCTGGTCGAGTTGTCGGGATATGCGTTCTATCCGACTATGAAAGCCAGCGGCCCCTGGTGGCATTTTGCGCCGTATGCCCTGCTCATGCTGTTTCCTGTTGCCTTATCCACCTTGGATTGGTGGCGTTGGAGGTCGTGCCGATGAATCTTCAAAACCATTCTCTATTCGAAAACAACTCCGCGACTCCCGAGGAATCCCCAGTTCCCGCAGTGCAGGTGAGCGGCTATACATTTGCCTATCCATCTGGTGAAGGCGATCGCCGCGAATCGCCCGCGGTCTTGAGCGATGTGAGCCTTCGCATTGAGCAGGGCGCGTTTTGCGTTCTCGTTGGAGCCACCGGTTCGGGAAAGACCACCCTTTTGCGCTCCCTTAAACCTGAGCTCGCCCCGGTTGGCGAATCATCGGGCGACATCTTCGTGCTCGGTCGCTCCCTGAAGCAACATAAGGCTAGCTGCGAAACGAACCGCTCTGCAAATTCGCTCGCAAGCTCGATAACCCCGTTGGAATCCGCCCAGCTTATCGGTTATGTCATGCAAGATCCCGCGGCGCAGATCGTGTGCGATACCGTTTGGCACGAGCTGGCGTTCGGCCTGGAGAACCTGGGTGTCGAACCCGACCAGATGCGCCGGCGCATCGCCGAGGTCGCGCATTTCTTCGGCATCGAGCCGTGGATCAGGTCGAAAACCGAGGACCTCTCTGGAGGCCAAAAGCAGCTTGTAAACCTGGCTGCCGTGCTCGCGCTGCGTCCTAGGCTGCTGCTGCTTGATGAGCCGACCGCTCAACTCGACCCCAATGCCGTCAAACAGTTCCTGTTCATGCTTTCCCGCGTGAACCGTGAGCTCGGCATCACCGTGGTCATGGCCACGCATTCGCCAGAGGACGTTCGTCCGTATGCAACCCAGCGCATCGACTTAAGCGCGCCCGGCCCGATTGGCACGTTCGAGCGCGCAAAAGCCGCATTATCCCCGTATTTCGATAGCCGATCCACTCAGCTCGCGGATGCTGACGCGGCGTTGACAGCCCGTGATGTGCATTTCCGCTTCGATCGCAATGCGTCTTGGGTCCTGCGCGGGGTGGAGTTTCGCGTTCGGCAGGGAAGCGTCCATGCGCTTGTGGGTGGCAACGGATGCGGCAAAACCACGCTTTTGCGTAGTCTTGCCGGTGTTCTGACACCGCAACGCGGCCGCATCGACAATAAGCTAGCGGCATCCCAGGCCTTGTTGCCGCAGGATCCCAAGGCACTTCTAGTATGCGACTCCGTGCGTGAGGAGCTTATGGAATGGGCTTCGCGTTGCGACTACGACGAGCAAGCTGCGCATGTCATGGCGCGGCGTTTCGGCTTGTCCGACCAGCTGAACCGCCATCCGTTCGACTTATCCGGCGGCCAGCAGCAAAAGCTCGCAATCGCCAAGCTATTGCTTGCGCAGCCTCGATTGCTGTTCCTCGATGAGCCTACAAAGGGTCTCGATCCCGCATCGTCCGCCGATCTTTCGCGCATCGTGAAGGCGTTGGCGGTGGAGGGTAAAACCATTGTCTTGGTTACGCACGATCTAGACTTCGCGTTCGCCACGGCCGATGAGGTCTCCATGCTCTTCGACGGAGAACTTGCCTGTACAGAACCTGTTCAGGACTTTTTCGAAAACAACCTCATCTACCGTCCGAATTCGGAGTGCCGCTTCTTCGGGCAAATCACGGAAGATGGTGCAGCTCATGACGAATAGGGAACCAGAGGAGGCCGGGGCCTTCGGGCAAAACCCCCAAAGCCCACAACGCGGCGAGCAGCGCTTTCCCGCTCGATGCGCTTCGCAAAACGCACCGAAAGTCGTAGAGCGAAACAGCTGCGACATGAAGGCGTCGGACGCCGCGGGTCAAAACCCGCCCGTTCGGCATAATCGCGATCATCGCGCAAAAGGCCGAATAGCCCTAGAAGCGCTATCGATCTGCGCAACGCCTGCAATCCTGGTGGTATGCACGCTCGCGAACGCCGACCAAACTGCGCTTCTGTCGTTGGTGGTCGTTCTCGCATCGCTTGGCGTGTTCTTCGCAACATACGAATCCTCCGCCCCGCGCTTGCGCGACATCATGCCGACGGTGGTCCTAGCCGCGCTCGCCGCAGCAGGGCGAATCCTGTTTGCTCCGATTCCGGATTTCAAGCCGGTAAGCGCCATCGCTATCATAGCTGGCGTGGTGTTCGGCAGAAAAAGCGGGTTCATGGTGGGTGCATTGGCCGCACTGGCATCGAACTTATTCTTCGGGCAAGGCCCATGGACCCCGTGGCAAATGTACGCATGGGGCCTCGTAGGCTACGGAGCGGGACTTTTGGCGGCAATCCCCGCAAAAGCCCCTAAAAGCACCGACAGCTCAAGGCTTGCCGAATGCGGGGAGGGCCGCAGTTCGCGCAAGCAGCCTTTAATTGAGCAACATGCTGTAATCATCTATATATATGGATTCGTTTCCTGCCTCATATACGGCTTCATCTTGAACGCATGGAGCATCCTCAGCTTCTATCACGCGCAAGCGAGCGGCCTCGCCGGAATCCTACTGGTATATGCAACCGCTCTGCCATTCGATGTGGCCCATGGCGTAGCAACGGTTGTCTTCTTGGCAGCGCTATATGCGCCATGGCGTCGCAAACTGAAACGAATCAAAAGTAAGTATGGAATGGAATAGGGAAGCACTACCAAGCAAAACACTACATATAGTATGTACGCAAAGAAGCACCAGTAAATATAGAAACAAATGCCACATATTGTGTACAGGATGTGAAGACCGGCGCAAAATCGCATCAAGGGATTGCCAAGCGGCCCGCAGCCGCGTAATATACATCTC
>JAUNWR010000134.1:0-2611 GCA_030540215.1 Coriobacteriia bacterium
CTTGTGGTGACGTCAACTGGGGCGGGAGGTGTTTACCCTACACTCCTACGGCACCGTTAACCCCAACCTTCACCAAACCTCCGTCCCCTGTTCACGAGTCGGCGCCGCTTAACGCTACTCTATGCCGAGCACCTTGCGGGTACGGTTAATCAGGCCGCCCTCTTCGATGATCTCGCGGATGAACGGCGGGAACGGCTGGGCCTTGAATGTTTCACCGGTGGTGACGTTGGTGATGACGCCCGCATCGGCGTCCACGTCCACCACATCGCCCTGCTTGATGGCGTCGACGGCCTCGGGGCACTCCATGATGGCCAGGCCGGTGTTGATGGAGTTGCGATAAAAGATGCGCGCGAAGGACTTGGCGATGACCACGTCCACGCCTGCAGCCTTGATGGCGATGGGCGCATGCTCGCGCGAAGATCCGCAGCCGAAGTTCTCGTCGGCCACGATGACGTCACCCTTCTGCACCTTCTTCACGAAGTCCTTGTCCAGATCCTCCAGGCAGTGCGCTGCCAGCCACTCGGGATCGGAGGAGTTGAGGTAACGGGCCGGGATGATGACGTCGGTGTCGATGTCGCGGCCGTAACGATGCGCGGTACCCTTGAAATGCATGATCGGTTCCTTCCCTTATCCGTTATTCCGCAATATCCTCGGGCAGGCCGATGTGGCCGAGCACGGCGCTGGCCGCGGCAACCGCCGGGCTTGCCAGGTACACCTCAGACGTGGGGTCGCCCATACGGCCGACGAAGTTGCGGTTCGAGGTGGACACGCAGCGCTCGCCGGCGGCCAAGATGCCCATGTAGCCGCCCAGGCACGGGCCGCACGTGGGCGTGGAAACGGCGCAGTTCGCGTCAAGGAACACGTCCATCAGGCCCTCGGCGATGCACTGCTTGTACACGGCCTGCGTTGCCGGGATGACGATGCAGCGCACGTCGGGGTGCACCTTACGGCCGCGCAGCACATCGGCGGCCTGGCGCATGTCCTCCAAGCGGCCGTTGGTGCAGCTGCCGATGACGGCCTGGTCGATCTTCACGTCACGGGATTCGGCCGCCGGGCGCGTGTTGGACGGCAGATGCGGCCACGCCACGGTCGCCGGGATGTCGGCGGCGTCGATCTCGTACACGTGAGCGTACACGGCATCGGGGTCGGAATGATATTCGGTATAGGGGCGCTCGGTGCGGCCGTCCATGTAGGCGCGCGTGATGTCGTCGACCTCGATAAGGCCCGCTTTGCCGCCTGCTTCGATGGCCATGTTGGAGATGGAGAGGCGCTGGTCCATGGACATGGTGCGGATGGCGCTGCCCGTGAACTCCATGGCCTTGTACAGCGCGCCGTCAACGCCGATCATGCCGATGATGTACAGGATGACGTCCTTGCCGGTGACGCCGGGGGCAAGCTGGCCGTCGATCTTGAACAGCAGGCTTTCGGGCACCTTGAACCACGCCTTGCCCGTGGCATAGCCCACAGCGGCGTCGGTGGAGCCCACGCCCGTTGAGAACGCGCCGAGGGCGCCATAGGTGCAGGTATGGGAATCGGCGCCGATGATCAGATCGCCCGCGCCCACGACGCCCTGCTCGGGCAGCAGCGCGTGCTCGACGCCCATGCAGCCGACCTCGTAGTAATGCGTGATGCCCTGCTCACGGGCGAAATCGCGCACCTGCTTGGCCTGCTCGGCGCTTTTGATGTCCTTGTTCGGGACGTAATGGTCGGGAACCAGGGCGATCTTGGTGGGGTCGAAAACCTTCTCCACGCCGATCTGCTTGAAATTCTTGATGGCGATAGGCGACGTGATGTCGTTGGAAAGCACCAGGTCGAGATTGCACTCGATCAGTTGCCCCGGCTCGACCTCGTCAAGCCCCGCATGGGCGGCCAAGATCTTCTCGGCCATGGTCATGGGACGTGCCATGTTCGCTCCTTCGATTTGCAGCCTCGCATGCCCGTATACCGGGCGTTTTGAAAAACTGGCTGATTGTACCACCGGCGTTTCCCAAAAATATGGAAGAGCCCCGGCGGGGCTCTTCTTCGTAACATATTGTTTACGTTCGTGAACGCGAAGGATACGCCGGGGCCCCGAAACTGCTTCGAGCGAGGCTCGAACAGCGCCCATTACGCATTGGTGACGGGAGCCACCCGGTAAGGACCCGAACGCCACCATTCGCAAGCCGGCAACGTGACCAGCCGCCATCGCTGTAAAACCCAGCGCTACCAGGTTCCGGCGTAGGCGCCGTAGTAGCTGGGGTCACAAGCGGCCACGAATGCGGCAAGCAGGCCGCCCACCATGACGGTGAGGATGATGCCGGCAAGCATCCACACGGCGAAGCCGATTGCCGAGAACTTCACGGCGTCGTTTTTCACCTGGGGATACTTGTCTGCGTTGCACACCCAGGCAAGCAGGATACCCGGGATGCCCACCAAAGCGCCGATGACGAACCAGGCGAACTTCATGCCGCCCGACAGCTTCGTGAGCGGCGCCGGCGGATACACCGGCTGCGTATATACGGGCTGTGCGTAAGGCTGCTGTTGCTGGGCCTGCGCATACGGCTGCTGCTCGGGCTGAGGCTGCGCCGGCGGGACCTGGGAAGCTGCGGAAGAGCTTTGCGGCTGAGCGGGC
>JAUNWR010000135.1:0-2600 GCA_030540215.1 Coriobacteriia bacterium
CCGGCTGCGGCAAGTCCACGCTGCTGCGCACCTTCAACCGCATGTGCGACTTCGTTCCCACCGTGCGCACCGAGGGCATCATCGAGGTTGCGGGGCGCGACATCTTCAGCGGTGACGCCAACGAGCTGCGCGTAAGGGTGGGCATGGTGTTCCAACATCCCAATCCGTTCCCCATGTCCATCCGCGACAACATCCTGTACGGCCCGCGCCGCATGCGCAGGCTCGGCCGCGCCGAGGCCGACGAGTTGGTGGAGAAGTGCCTGCGCGACGCCGGCCTGTGGGACGAGGTGCGCGACAAGCTGGGCCAATCGGGCCTGGGACTTTCCGGCGGCCAGCAGCAGCGCCTGTGCATCGCGCGCGCTTTGGCCACGAAGCCCGAGGTGCTGCTCATGGACGAACCCACGAGCGCCCTCGACCCCATCTCCACGGCGCTCGTCGAGGAGCTGATGGTGCAGCTTGCCCGCGAGCGCACCGTGGTGGTGGTCACGCACAACATGCAGCAGGCCACGCGCGTGGCAGACAAGACGGCCTTCTTCTACCTGGGAGAGCTGGTGGAATCCGGGCCTACCAAGCAGCTGTTCGGCAACCCCGTGCAGCAGAAGACGAAAGACTACCTAACAGGAAGGTTCAGCTGATGAAGACCCGTACCCGTTATATCAACAAGCTGGAGGAGCTGGGCGCGCTGGTCAATCAGCTGTCCGAGAAGACGGTGCTCGATGTTCGGGCAGCGGGTCGTGCGCTTGCCGGCGACCCCGATGCCTCCGAAAGCGTGCTCTCCGGCAGCAAGGCCGCGCGCAGGCTGCGCGAGGCCATCGAGGACGGCTGCCTTGACATCATGCTCATGCAGCAACCGTTGGTGGCCGATGATCTGCGGGAAGTGACCGGCGCGTTTCGCCTGGTCAGCGACTTGGCGCATATCGACGAGATGACGCGCGACGTTGCGTACCTCTCCCAGCAGCTCACGCCGAAGGCCGTCTCGCACCTGCAGAGCGAGTTCGCCGAGGCCCCCGACAAGGTGTCGAACATGGTCTCGCTTGCCACGAAGGCGTTCTCTCAGGCAGACGCCGCGCTCGCCCAGCGCGTGTTCGCCATGGACGATGGGGTGGACGACCTGTACGATCGCTGCGAGCAGGTGGTGGTCGATCTGATCCGCAGCGAGACGCAGGGCGCCAGTCACCTGCCTGAGCTGCTCATGGTGGCGAAGTACTTCGAGCGCATGGGCGATGATGCCGAGCGCATCGCAAGCTGGGCCGTTTTCCGCGCAACGGGCGAGCATGCGCTAAACTCTGCGGGTAAGGAAAACGCCGAAGGGTAGCGCACCGCGGCAGCGGGGCGCAGGGTTCGCGTCGCGCCCGGCATTTCGGCTGTGGAAGGGGTGCGTGGCAGGTGACTGTCTACTATGTCGGACAGCCCGGTGGGCTGTCCGATCCCCGAGCACCGCGGCGGCGGGGCGCAGGGTTCGCGTCGCGCCCGGCATTTCGGCTGTGGAAGGGGTGCGTGGCAGGTGACTGTCTACTATGTCGGACAGCCCGGTGGGCTGTCCGATCCCCGAGCACCGCGGCGGCGGGGCGCAGGGTTCGCGTCGCGCCCGGCATTTCGGCTGTGGAAGGGGTGCTTGACAGGTGACTGTCTATTACGTCGAGGACGATGAGAACATCCGTCAGCTGGTGCTGTACGCCTTGACGCAGTCGGGCATCCAGGCCGAAGGGCAGCCCGATGACACGGCGTTTCGCGCCGCATGCGCCAAAAGCATCCCGGATGTAGTGGTTTTGGACATCATGCTGCCCGACGTCGATGGCCTGGAGATCCTCAAGCGCATCCGCAGCACGCCCGGCAAGCTTTCCCGCGTACCCGTCATGATGGTCACGGCTAAAAACTCGGAGCTGGACATCGTACGGGCACTGGATGCCGGGGCCGACGAGTACATCACGAAGCCTTTCGGTATGATGGAGATGGTAAGCCGCGTGCGCGCCATGTTGCGCCGCGCCCCCGATTGGGGATGCGGCCGCAGCGAGGACGTTCTGAGCTTGGGCGCCCTTTCCCTGGATTTCCAGGCGCGCGAGCTGTTCGTCGATGGGGCGCCCGTTGCGCTTACCATGCGCGAGTTCGATTTGCTGGCGTACATGATGCGCCATCCCGGCGTCGTGCTGTCGCGCGAGAAGCTCCTGCAAAACGTGTGGGGCTGGGATTTCAGCGGCGGCAGCCGCACGGTCGACATGCACGTGCTCACGCTTCGGCAAAAGCTCGGCGAGCATGCTGATGCCGTGGAGACGGTGCGCGGGGTCGGTTATCGCTTGGCGGGGTCGCGCCAAGACGATTCGGTTGTGGGATAACGAGGTGCAAGCATGATCTACTACTTGGAAGACGACACGAATATCCGCGATTTGACGGTGTACGCGCTCAAGCAGGCGGGCCTTGAGGCGGCGGGCTTCGCCCATGCCGGCGACTTCTTCGATGCTTGCCGAGAATCGCTTCCCGACTTGGTGTTGCTCGACATCATGCTGCCCGAGATCGACGGGCTCGAGGTCCTTCGCCGCCTGCGCGAGGACCCGGCCACCAAGTTCCTTCCCGTCATGATGCTCACGGCGAAAGGCACCGAG
>JAUNWR010000029.1:0-17273 GCA_030540215.1 Coriobacteriia bacterium
ATCCCAGCTGCGCTATGCCGCCGACGACGTCATCTACCTTCCCCGTATGTACGAGCACATGAAGCAGGAATTGGAGCGCCAGGGGCGCTTGCATTGGCTCGACCCCGAGTTCGCCGAGATGTGCGATCCTGCGCGTTTCGAATCCGACGAGCGCGAACGCTACCGTAGGCTCAAGCGCGTCGGTCAGCTTTCGCGAAAGCAGCTGGCGGCGGCGCGCGAGGTGGCCGCATGGCGCGAGGTCACGGCGCAGAAGCGCAACGTGCCGCGTAAGTGGGTCATCACCGACGAGCAGATCGTGGAGGCGTGCAAGCGCGAGGCCCGCACCATCGACGAGCTGTTCATGGTGCGCGGCATGCGCGAGAAGCTCAACACCCGCGATGCCCGAACGGTTGCCGGGCTTATGAAGAAGGCGCTGGAATCCGGTCCGCAAAGCTGGCCCGAGCTCGACCGCAGCGGCCGCAACGAGCCCAACGTCGACGCTCCGCTCGACCTTATGAGCGCGCTTGTGCGCTTGCGCGCCAAAGAGAACGGCGTGGCGTTCCCCACGTTGGCAAGCCACGATGACCTGGTGCGCATGGCCCGCGGATATCGTCAGGGCATCGACCTTCTGCGCGGATGGCGCCGGGCGCTCGTGGGCGAGGAGCTCATCGAGCTGCTCGAGGGCAAGCTCGTGCTGTCCTTGGACGGCCACGATCTGCGCGTCACGCGCCTGGATGGCGAAGAGTAGCTAGCGCGTCGCCGCGTTGCACGGTAATTTGAACGCGGCGAATGCGATGCGTTTCCGGTAACGGATTGCGAACGTTTCGCGGGAACATTCGTGAAGCCGCGGGCAAGGGGTTTCGCTTCGGTATACTTTCCATTCGTTAAACCAAGCGCACGCCTTCTCGGCGGCGCCCCGGGGCGCAGGGCATGCGCCGTACGCATTCGATAGGAGTTGCATCACCCATATGAGCATGAGCTATTTGAGCCTTATCGTCGTCACCATGGTCATCGGCATGGGCGCTTCTTGGTACGTGAACCGCCAGATCAACAAGTACCTGCACGTTCCCGCCTCCACTCGCGTCACCGGTGCTCAGATGGCAGAGATGATGCTGGCGGCCAACGGCGTCCACGGCGTGCAGGTTTATCGCGGCGGCCCGCAGCAGGACCACTTCGACCCGCGCAGCAACTCGATCACCTTGGACCCTGATGCGTTCGGCGGAACCTCCATCACCGCTATCGCCACGGCTTGCCACGAGGCCGGCCACGCCATCCAGTTCGCGCAGGGGTATGCTCCCATGAAGATCCGTGGCGCACTGGTCCCGGCGGTGAACTTCGCATCCAACGCCTGGGTGTTCCTGCTGATGTTCGGCATCTTCATGCAGCTTTCCGGCCTTACCACGCTTGCCATCATCATGTACGCCGTGGTGGTGCTCTTCCAGCTGGTCACGCTGCCCGTCGAGTTTGATGCGTCGCGTCGCGGCCTTGCGTATCTTAAGACCCAGGGCATTTCGCAGGCTGAGCAGGGTGGGGCGTATTCCGTGCTGCGCGCTTGCGCGCTCACCTATGTTGCCGCCGCCTTGACGTCCATCCTGCAGCTGCTGTGGCTGCTGCAGTCCCGTGACGAGTAGCAACGTGGCCTACGATCGATCATATAACGGCGCCGCGGGCAAACCCCGCGGCGTTTTTGCTAACTCGGGGGCTTCCTCGGGCCCGGCGCGAAACGCCGAGGAGGCGGCCCGTGCCTGCGCGGCTACGTTCGGCGCGCATAAGGCGGCGGGTGCGAACGCCGCTTCGCGTAGCGGGGGAGCGGCAACGCAGGAATCCGCTTCGCGCGCGTTATCGGTATCCGCTGCCATGCAGCTGGCGAAAGGTGCGCTCGAGGGCGTGACGGTGCGCCTGGTCGGCGAGATATCCGAGCTGTCGAACAAGCCGGGGTACAAGGCCGTGTATTTCACGGTCAAGGACAAGTCGGCAAGCCTTCCGTGCATGATGTGGAACAACCGCTTCCGCGCCGCCGGCGTGCAGGTGGCGGTCGGCCAGCTGGTGGAGCTGACGGGCAGGTTCACGCTGTATGCGGCCAAGGGCCGCATGAACTTCGACGTGTTCTCGTTGGCGCCGGTGGGCGAGGGGCAGCTGCGATTGCAGGTAGCCAACCTTGCCCGGAAGCTTTCCGCCGAGGGGCTTGCGGATCCCGCGCGAAAGCTGCCCTTGCCTGCGTACCCCCTTACCATCGGCCTGGTCACAAGCCCGCGCGGCGATGCGGTGCACGATGTGCTGCGCACGTTGCGCCGCCGTTTCCCTGTGGCGCGGGTGCTGTTCTCCGGCGTGGCGGTGGAGGGCCCGCAGGCCCCGGCTGGCATCGTGGAGGGCATGCGCGCGGTGGTCCATGCCGGCGCCGAAGTGGTGCTCGTGGTGCGCGGCGGCGGGTCGTACGAGGACCTTATGCCGTTCAACGACGAGTTCTTGGCCCGCATGATCGTCAAATGCCCCGTGCCGGTGGTCACGGGCATCGGGCATGAACCCGACACGTCCATCGCCGACATGGTCGCCGACGTGCGCGCTTCAACGCCCACGGCCGCAGCCGAGGCGGTGAGTCCCGCCCGCGAGAACCTTGATGCGCTCTTCGGTGCGCGTCGCGGCAGCCTGGATACCTGCATTCGGCGTGCTATCGAGCGCAGCGCCGCGCAGGTTGGACACATCGCTAGCCGCCCGGTCTTTTGCGACCCCAACGCTTTGCTGGCGGCTTCGGCGCAGGGTGTCGATCAGTACGCCGATAGGCTGGCAAGGGCGCTTCCCGCTAGCTTGGATTGCGATCGCGCGCAGGTCGATCGGCTGCGCGAGCGTTTGGGTTCGGCGCTTCCCAACGCCTTGACCCTTGATGCCGCCGCCGTTCAGCGGCAACGTGAGCGCTTGACGCGGGCGCTTTCGCAGGTCGTCGACGCGCCTACGACGCAAACGCAACGCGCTCGCGAACGGCTGATGCGGGTGATGCCGCAGGCATGCGAGCGTGCACAGGCGTCCCTTGACAACGAGCAGCGGCGTCTGCTCGCTTCGGGTCGCCAGCTGCTCGAGCCGTTTCGCCGGCAGGCAGGCCTTTCGGCCGCGCAGCTTGATGCGCTATCGCCGCTGGCGGTTCTCGGCAGGGGTTACTCGATCGCCCGTGACGGCGACGGTGGCGTGGTGAAATCGATCGAGCAAGCCCAGGCGGGGCAGAAGCTTGATGTGACGGTATCGGACGGCGTGATCGAGTGCAGCGTGTCGGGGGTCCGGCGCGCCGATGAAGATGGCTTTACGGGGAAGGAATCATGAAATGGGCAATGAAGCTTTGAAGCCGGTAGAGGATCTGACGTTTCGCGAGGCTATGGCGGAGCTGGACGGCATCGTCGGCGTGCTTGAATCCAACACGCTCGAGCTGGAGGACAGCCTTGCCAGCTACGAGCGCGGGGTTGCGCTGTTACGCGCCCTGCAGGGCCGCCTGGCAACGGCGCAGCAGAAGGTCGACGTGCTCATGGGCCAGCTTGAGCCGGAGGTATCGGACGAACAGCGTGATACAACGCTTTCGTAACGCCGCTTGCCGACGGAGTGCCGCGCGGGCGCCGCTTGCAACAATGTGCGGCGTGTTTTGCCACTACAATGAGGGCTCGAAATCTTTTGGGTAAGGAGGCAGGCCGTTGAACGTTTTGGTTATCAATGCGGGTTCATCTTCGCTGAAGTACCAGCTTATCAATGTTGAAACGCATACGCTCATGGCCAAGGGCATTTGCGAGCGCGTCGGTTCGGCCGAGGCGTTCCACAAGCACGGTCTTGACGATAACGAAGTGGTAATCGACGCGAAGATGGCGGACCACGACGACGCTATGGCGCTCGTGCTGGAATCCCTGGTCTCGGGCGAGGACGCCGCTATTGCTTCGCTGTCCGAGATCGACGCCGTCGGTCACCGCATCGTGCAGGGCGGCAAATACTTCGATCGTTCCGTTCTCATCGATGACGATGTCATCGCGAAGATCGACGAGCTTGCCGAGCTGGCGCCTTTGCACAACGGTGCGGCGCTTATGGGCATCCATGCTTGCATGAAGCACATGCCCGGCATCCCCATGGTTGCCGTGTTCGATACCTCGTTCTTCACCACGTTGCCGCCGAAGGCGTACATGTACCCGCTCCCTTATGAGCTGTACGAGAAGTATGCTATCCGCAAGTACGGTGCGCACGGCACTTCGCATCGCTATATTTCCGAGCGCGCTGCCGCGGTGCTCGACGAGCCCCTTGAGGACCTGAAGCTGATTACGCTGCATCTGGGCAACGGCTGTTCGGCATCGGCCATCGACCATGGCGTGGCCGTGGATACCTCCATGGGCCTCACCCCGCTCGATGGTTTGATGATGGGTACCCGCTGCGGCGCCATCGATCCGGCTATCGTGCCGTTCGTCATGGATCATGAGAACCTGACCGCCGAGGAAATGAACAACCTCATGAACAAGCAGTCCGGTTTGCTCGGCATCTCCGGCGTGTCCAACGACCTGCGCAGCGTGCGCACGGCCTCTGAAGAGGGCAACGAGCGCGCCATGCTGGCCTACGACATGTTCTCGAACTCGGTGAAGAAATATATCGGCCAGTACATCGCCGTCATGGGCGGCGTGGACGCCATCGTGCTGACTGCCGGCGTCGGCGAGAACTGCGATAAGATGCGCCGCATGATCTTCTCCGGCCTGCAGCCTTTGGGCATCGTTCTCGACGAGGAGAAGAACCGCCATCGCGGCTTCGAGCGCATCATCTCCACCGACGACTCTGAGGTGCAGATCATCATCATCCCCACCAATGAGGAGTACATGATCGCGCGCGATACCTACGAGATCGTGCACGACCAGATGGTCGGCATCGAGCCGTAAGACTTCCGGTTGTCCCATAGCAGCAAAGCGCTGCGTTACCTGCAATGCCGAAAAGCCCTCGAGAGAGGGCTTTTCTTTTGGCGTGCTATGTCAAGTATGGCCGGGTGTCGCACGTTGACGTCGCGGCTCGATTTGAGATGGCGGCTAGCAGACTTGTTCTCTGGTTTGCGGACATGGGCTGCATATCGTGAGCGACGCTGTCTCGAGCCGCCTTGAAATATTTGACAGGCTTGCTTGGGTCCATGGAGGCGGTCTCGGCTTCGAAGGCGGATTCAAACCTTAAGGGCAGCATTGGTGCCATCAAGGTTCGCGAGATTGGCTAGGTTCGCGGTCTCGGACTATGCGGGGGCTCTTGATTGTCTCAGCGCATTCAACAAGAAAGCCCTGCTTCCTGAACATCGTGATCGGTTCGGGAAGCAGGGCGTTTCGGTGTCGGGATTTAGGCTCCGATTGCTTGAGCGGCTTCGTGTCGGCTTGGGCTACTGGGCGTCGGCGGCCTTTTTCGCTTGGGCCTGCACGCACGTGATGGCGATGACGCCCACGATGTCATGCGCGCTGCAGCCGCGGGACAGGTCGTTGACCGGTGCTGCGATGCCTTGGGTGACCGGGCCGAACGCCTCGGCGTGCGCCAGGCGCTGTACCAGCTTGTAGCCGATGTTGCCCGCGTCGAGGTCGGGGAAGATCAGGCAGTTCGCCTTGCCGGCCACCTTGCTGTCGGGGGCCTTCGATGCGCCCACGGAGGGCACCATGGCGGCATCGGCCTGCAGCTCGCCGTCGAGCGCCAGCTCAGGTGCCAGCTCGCGGGCGATTGCGGCAGCTTCGACCACCTTGTTCGCGTCATCGTTTTTGGCGGAGCCGTAGGTGGAGTGGGAGAGCATTGCCACCACGGGCTCGGTACCCATGAGGGTTTTCCAGGACCGCGCGGAGTTCACGGCGATATGCGCGAGCTTCTCGGCGTCGGGCTGGATCTCCAGGCCGCAGTCGCTGAACAGGAAGGTGCCGTTCTGGCCGTACTCGCAGTTGGGGACCACCATGATGAAGAAGCTGCTGACCAGCTTCACGCCTGGGGCGGTTTTGAGGATCTGCAGGCTTGGGCGCAGGACGTCGCCGGTGGAGTGGCAGGCGCCCGAGACCATGCCGTCGGCACGGCCGGTCTTCACCATGAGCACGCCGAAGAACAGCACGTCGCGCACCTTCTCGGCGGCCTGCTCGAGGGTCATGCCCTTGTGCTTGCGCAGCTCGTAGAGGGTGTTCGCGAACTCGTCGTGCAGGTCGGAGTCCTGCGGGTCGATCAGCGTGGCGCCGTCGAGCTTGCGCCCGGATTCCTTGATGGCGTCGACGTTGCCCAGGATGATCAGGTTCGCGACGCCTTGCGCCAGGATGGTCTCGGCGGCTTCGAGCGTGCGCGGGTCGTCGCCCTCGGGTAACACGATGGTCTGCTTGTCGGCTTTGGCGCGCTCAAGCATGGTGTCCAGAAACGAGCTCATGTTCGTACCCTTTCTTCGCGATGTGCCGGGCGCGGTCTTTCGATTTGCGCTTGGTTTCGGCTGCGCCCGATCGGTTCACTTGGATTTTATCCATAATGTACCCGCTGGGGACAGCAGTGCGCCTCTCTACCGGTAAAATGGCGGCCGAACCATATGAACGGCGGCGTTCCCAACCGCATCCGCGCCGTTGCTTCCAGGAAAGGAAAGGCATGAAAAGCATCACGTTCGCCATCCCGTGCTATAACTCCGCTGCGTATATGGATAAGTGCATCGAGTCCATCCTTGCGTGCGGCGGGGATAAGGGCTGCGACGACATCGAGATCATCATCGTCGACGATGGGTCGGTCAAAGACGACACTGCGGAGAAGGCCGATCGCTGGGAGCAGCTTCATCCGGGCATCATCAAGGCCGTCCATCAGGAAAACGGCGGCCATGGGCAAGCGGTGAACACCGGTTTGGCGAACGCTTCCGGCCTGTACTTCAAGGTGGTCGATTCCGACGACTGGCTCGACCGCCGCGCCATGGAAGACGTCATGGCGTACGTGCGCAGCCAGGTGGGGCGCAGCGCCCCGACCGATCTGGTCATCGCCAATTACGTGTACGAGAAGGTGCATGAGAGCACGCGCACCATCATGCATTACCGCAACGTGTTCCCCGAGGGGCGCGAGTTCGGCTGGTCCGAGGTGGGGCATTTCAACCCCAGCCAGTACCTGCTCATGCACTCGGTCATCTACCGCACCGAGCTGCTACGCGGCATGGGGCTTCAGCTGCCCAAGCACACCTTCTACGTGGACAACATCTTCGTGTACGTGCCGCTGCCGCACGTCAAGACCATCTATTACCTTGATGTGGACATGTACCGCTACTTCATCGGTCGCGACGACCAAAGCGTCAACGAGTCGGTCATGATGGGCCGCATCGATCAGCAGCTGCGCGTCACGCGCATCATGATCGACGCCGTGCAGCTTCCCGGCGACGTGCCCGAGAAGCGCCTGGAGCGTTACATGGAGAACTACCTGTCCATGATGATGTGCATCTGCAGCATCTTCCTGCGCATGATCAACACCGTAGACGCCGAGGACGAGCGTGAGGCCATCTGGCGTTATCTCAAGGAGAACAACTCCGACGTGTATCGCCGCGTGAGGCGCAGCGTGCTGAACATGGGCACGAACCTGCCCACGAACCTGGGACGCAAGATCGGCATCACGGGCTACCATGTGGCCCAGAGGATCTTCAAGTTCAACTAGGCATCAAGTGGAAAAGACCTGCTTCTGCAGGTCTTTTTTGCGGCAACAATTGGGCATCTCGTCAAGTTGTCCGCTTCTTTTTTCTGATGGATTGCGTCATAATAGGTGATTCGAGCGAAATTCCATAAAGGAGCATTCTTGAAGAAAAACACTGTGGTCACCGGATTGGCGCTCTTTGCCATGTTCTTCGGTGCTGGAAACCTTATCTTCCCGCCGTTTCTGGGCATGGAAAGCGGAACCGATTGGGTGATCGGCTTTTTGTGCTTCATCTTGATCGACGTGGCGCTTTCCTGCTTGGGCATCTTCGCGCTCAACGCTGCAGGTGGAGCGAACGCCGCCGTCGAGGGCTCGTTGGGGCGCGTGCCGGGACTGGTGCTCAACACCGCAGTCATCCTGTGCACAGGCATGATCATCGCCGAGCCGCGCACAGCGGCCACCACCTACGAGATGTCCGTCATCCCGCTGTTCGGCGATTCAGTGAATATGTTGGCGTTCTCGGCGCTGTTCTTCGCGGTGGTGCTTGCGCTTTCCATCCGGCAAACGCGTTTGGTTAGCATCATCGGCAAGGTGCTCACCCCGCTTCTGGTCATCTGCGTGTTCGTCATCATCGCGGTCGGCGTGGTGCATCCGCTCGGCGAGATCGGCGCGCCGCTTTCCCGGCATCCTGCGCAGGACGGTATCCTAGCAGGCTATCAGGCTATGGACGTGCTTGCATGCGTAGGCTTCGCCATCGTCATGGAAAACGCCGCGCGCACTGCCGGTTATACGCGTCGCGAGGATCAGCTGAAGGTCATTGCGGGCGCATCCGTGGTTGCCGGCGTTCTTTTGGCCGTGATTTACGGTGGTTTGACCTATCTGGGCGCTTCGAGCGCGCTTGCCTTCGGCGCGGGCATGGACCGCTCCACGCTTATCGTTGAGATCACCAAGCATCTGCTCGGCAACACCGGCGTGATCATCCTCGGCATCATCGTCGGGCTTGCGTGCCTGACCACCGCCATCGGCCTGACGGGCGCATCGGCATCGTATTTCGAGCGCACCACGCATGGCAAGATCTCGTATCGCACCGGCGTCATCGTCACCGTTTTGGTGTCTTTCGCCATCTGCAACCTGGGGTTGAACGCCATCGTGGCGTTTGCGGCGCCTATTCTTTCGGTGGTCTGCCCGCCGTTCATGGTGTGCGTGGTCATGGTGCTGTTCAAGAAGCGCATGGGCACCACGTGGCCGATCAAGGGAGCCGCCCTCGGGGCGTTCGTCATCAGCTTGCTCGCCACCATCGACGATACGTACGGCGTGTTGCCCGCCATCAAGCAGCTCCCATTCACCGATCTGGGCTTTAGCTGGCTGCCGTTCGCCATCGCCGGCGGCATCATCGGAGCGGTTGCGTTCAAGATGACCAAGGGGGACAAGAAGAACCAGGCGGTCGCGTAATGGCGCGTTCGGGTCAAAACGTTTCGGGTTGCGTGCTTGCCGTCGATGTGGGGAATTCCGTCACCAGCCTGGGTTTGGCTCGGGAAGGGGAACTGGCGTCCGCATGGAGCGTGACCACCCCTGAGCGGTTGACGGCCGACGAGGCGCTTATGTGCGTGACGTCGTTTCTGCAGGTTCGCGGGTGCGATGCCCGGGTTTGCGATGCCATCGTATCCTCCGTGGTCCCTGGTCTTACCGATGCCTGGGTAGAGGCGTTGCGCACGCTTTGCGGCGTACGGCCTTTGGTGGTGGGACCGGGTTTGAAATCCGGTTTGAAGCTGCATTTGAACAGCCCTGCGGATTTCGGCGCCGATCGCGTCGCCGACTGCGTTGCCGCCAAGCAGCTGTATGGATTCCCGCTTATCGTGGTCGACTTCGGGACCGCAACCACCCTTGAGGTCATCGACGATGCCGGCGTGGTGCAAGGCGGGCTTATCGCGCCGGGTTTGCGTTTAGCGGCGCGTGCGGTGGCCGATGCCGCAGCGCAGCTTCCGGTTATCGGGTTGCATGCGCCCCGCAGCGTTATCGGGAAGTCCACGCGCGATGCCATGCAAGCGGGCATCGTCATCGGCGAAGTCGCCAGAATCGACGGCCTCATCCAGGCGGTATGGGATGAGCTTGGGTACGAAACGCGCGTTGTGGCTACCGGCGACGACGCTCAAGCTATGGCCGGGCTTTCCCGGCGCATCGAGGTTGCCGACGAGCAGCTCACGCTTAAAGGATTGGCTTTGCTTTACGATAAGAATAGGAAAGCTCGATAGGGCATCTTGCTCGCATTGGCGCTGCGCTTGCTTTGCGACCCGCCGACATAGGTCAGCTTTTTCAGCCCGGCATTCGCCGGGCTTTTTTGCACTCCAGATTAGTCATGTATAACAATAATCGGTATCTTACGGTTTGCCATGGCTATCAAAGTTTCCCAATGGTACCATCTGACTGTTTGAATCAAGGCGGATGCGCCGCAGCCGGCGCCGTGCTGCCTTTGGGTATCGAAAGGAAACCGGTTCGTGTTCAATAAACGGTTGATATCGATGGTGCCGCAGGCTTTGAGGTATATCGCGCGCAATGTGGCGGCGCAATGGGTGGCGCTTGTGGCGAATATCGTGTTCATGCTCCTCATCGGGCTGCTTTTGCAGCGTCTTTTCGACGGTGCTGCCGTTGATGGGTGGGTCGCGATGCTCCTGGGCGCAGGCGTCGTTGTCATCGCGGTGCGCATGGCATGCTTGACGTATGCGCAGCGCATGGGGTTGGCGGCCGCTATGACGGCGAAGCGCTCGGTCCGCCGGCAGGTGTATGACAAGCTCGTGCGTATGGGCCCCGGGTACTCCGAGCATATTGCCACAAGCGAAGCGGTGCAGGTCAGCGTCGAGGGCTGCGAGCAGCTGGAAAGCTATTTCGGGCAGTATCTGCCGCAGCTGCTCTATGCGGTGCTGGCCCCGCTGACGGTGTTCGTGTTCCTGGCCCCGCTTTGCCTGCCCGCCGCCATCGCCTTGTTGGTATGCGTGCCGCTTATCCCCATTTCCATTATGGCGGTGCAGAAGATCGCCAAGCGCGTTATGGGGCGCTATTGGGGCGCCTACACCGATCTTGGCGGCGCGTTTCTTGAGAACCTGCAGGGTTTGACCACCTTGAAGATCTATCAAGCCGATGAAGCTTGCCACCGTCAGATGAACGAGCAGGCGGAGAGCTTCCGCCGTGCGACGATGCGCCTGCTCACCATGCAGCTCAACTCCATCACCGTGATGGACGTGTTCGCCTTCGGCGGCGCTGCGGTGGGCATCATCGCGGCGATGGTGCAGTTCGCCAACGGCCAAGTCCCGTTTTACGCGGCGTTTTGCGTGGTGTTCCTGTCGGCGGAGTTCTTCATCCCCATGCGCACGCTTGGGTCGTTTTTCCATACGGCCATGAACGGCATGGCGGTTGCCGAGAAGATGTTCGCCATCCTGGATGCGCCGGAGCCCGAACAGGGTACGCGCAGCGTTGACCCGGCACATGCGGACGTGGTCGTGCGCAGTGTTACGTACTCCTATGATGGGCAGCGCACGGTCCTCGATCATGTGGACTTTTGCGCACCTGCTGGAAGCTTCACTGGCATCGTGGGCGAGAGCGGTTCGGGCAAGTCGACGTTGGCGGGTGTTTTGTGCGGTCGCAATCGGGGCTTTGCCGGCGCTGTGGAGATCGGCGGTGTGCCGCTCGAGCAGATTTCCCGCGAAAGCTTGTCGCAAACGGTGACTGTCGTCCCGTTCTCCAGCTACCTGTTCTCCGGAACGGTTCGTTCGAACTTGCTGATGGCGCGCCCTCAGGCGACCGACGAAGAGCTTTGGGACGTTTTGCGACGCTGTCGCATCGATGGCTTCGTTCGCGCATCCGGCGGGCTTGATGCGCCCGTATCCGAGCAGGGTGGCAACTTTTCCGGCGGCCAGCGCCAGCGTTTGGCGCTTGCCCGGGCGCTTTTGCACGATACCCCGATCTACATCTTCGACGAGGCCACTTCCAATGTGGATGCCGATAGCGAGCAGGCCATCATCGACGTTATCCATGAGCTGGCGCAAAGCCGTACCGTCATCATGATCTCCCATCGTCTGGCATCCGTCGCCAATGCCGATCGCATCTTCGTGTTGGCGGATGGTCGCGTTGCCGAAAGCGGCCCGCATGAGCAGCTTTGCCGCGTCGATGGCGCGTACGCGAAGCTGTGGGGTCGGCAGATGGAGCTCGAGTCGTTCGCATCGCAGGCCGAGCAGCGCACGGTAGACGTCGCCGCGGGCGACGAAGCCGAACGTCATGCGCCCGATGCCCCGACCGTTAGCGGCGCCAGTGCGCCCCAGGCGCGCCGGCGGTCGAACCTTTCGATCATGTGCCGTATGGTCAAGCTGGTCGGACCGCTTGTCCCGGTGATGATCGCGGCAGTGGTGCTGGGCGTGGCGGGCTTCCTGTGCGCCATCTTCCTTACGGTTGGCGCGGCTTTGGTGCTCACGGGAATCGTCGGTTTCAGCCCGGCGCTTGCATTGGGCGCGGGCATCGCGATGGTCGTCGCCTGCGGCCTTTTGCGCGGTCCTTTGCATTACGGCGAGCAGATGTGCAACCACTACCTGGCGTTTCGTATTCTGGCGCTTGTCCGCGACCGCGTGTTCTGCAAGCTGCGCACGCTCGCCCCGGCGAAGCTCGAAGGTCGCAGCAAGGGAGACCTGGTGTCGCTTGTGACCTCGGACGTCGAGCTGCTCGAGGTGTTCTACGCACACACCCTTTCGCCGGTGCTCATCGCCGTGCTGGTGTGCGCCGTCATGATCGCCTTCATCGGCAGCGTCTGCTGGCAGCTTGCGATCGCCGCGCTTGTCGCATATGCGCTGGTCGGCATCGCGGCGCCCTGGGCGGCGTCGCGTGCGGCAGGCGATGGCGGCAGGGAGCTGCGCGATGCGCTCGGCGGCATGAACTCGTTTGTGCTCGATAGTTTGCGGGGCTTGCGAGAGACGCTGCAGTTCGGGCAAGCCGACGATCGCGCCGAGCAGCTTGATTCGCGCATGGAATCGCTGTCGAAGGTCGAAGACCGTCTGAAAAGCCGCGCTGCCCGCAGCATGGCTGCTACGAACGGGTTGGTGCTGGGGCTTGATGTGGCCATGATGGCGTTTGCTGCAACGCTGTGCGCGCAGGGCACGATCGATGCAGGGCAGGCGTTCGTGTGCGCGGCCGCCCTCATGTCGTCGTTCGGGCCGGTGATAGCCGTTGCGAACCTGGGATCGGGCTTGCAGCAGACGCTTGCCAGCGGCGCGCGCGTGCTCGACCTGCTTGATGAGCAGCCGCAAACCGAGGACATCGTCGATGGCTGCGACCTGCGGGCTTTCTCGGGCGCCTGCGCCGAGCATGTCGACTTCTCCTACGGCGACAGCCCGGTTCTGCAGGATGTATCGCTCGATGTGGCTCCTGGCTCGATCGTGCATTTGGCAGGTAAGAGCGGATCGGGGAAATCGACGCTTTGCAAGCTGTTCATGCGCTTTTGGGATCCGGGCAACGGCTGCATACGCATATCCGGGCAGGATATCCGACGTGCGAACACGGAAAGCCTGCGCAGCATCGAAGGCTACATGACGCAGGAGACGCATCTGTTCTCCGGCACGGTGGGGGATAACATCACGCTCGCCAAGCCCGATGCCACCCCCGATGAGCTTGCGGCCGCTTGCCGTAAGGCCGCGTTGACCGGCTTGATCGAGCGCTTACCGCAAGGCCTGGACACGCCCGTGGGCGAATTGGGTGACACGCTCTCGGGTGGCGAGCGTCAGCGCATCGGCCTCGCGCGCATGTTCCTGCACGATGCTCCGTTCGTGCTGCTCGACGAGCCTACCAGCAACCTCGACAGCCTCAACGAGGCGGCGGTTTTGCGGGCGCTGCTCGACGCTCGAAAGGGGAAGACGGTGGTACTGGTGAGCCATCGTGCTTCCACTGCGGCTATCTGCGACGCCTCCTACACTGTGGAGCGCGGAAGGCTGTCGTAGCCGATCGCTTGCGAGGCGCATAAAGAAAGAAGGGCCGCAACTGCGAGCTGCGGCCCAAAGCAAGGACTGCTCACATAAAGGGTACGTCGTTGTGTGCTGGCCTCGGAACTCGTTCCGGGGCCAGCACCTTCGGTTCAGCGAGGGGCTTTCGTTATTCCCAGCCCGCTTCCAACAGCGTTTCGCCGTCAAGCGACTTTAGGGCGAATGCGCCGTTTTCGTAGACGGCATAGCTTGCGCAGCCGTCCTTGGGGATGGAAGTGCTTCCCGGGTTCACGAACATCACGCCGTCGACAAGCTCGAGGCGTTTGACGTGCGTGTGGCCCGTCAGCAACGCGCTTCCCTTGGGCAGTGCGGGCGGTTGGTCGGGCGAGTTGCCGGCAAGGTGGCCATGGGTCAGATGCAGCAGGTGCCCATCGGCCCATACCTGGGAAAAGTCGCTTAAGCAGGGGAAGTCGAGCACCATCTGGTCGACTTCCGCGTCGCAATTGCCCCGAACGGCTACGATGCGCTCGGCAATGCCGTTGAGGGCGGCGAGCACCTCTTTGGGCGCGTAGCCTTCGGGCAGGTCGTTGCGCGGGCCATGATAGAGTAGGTCGCCGAGCAGGAGCACGCGATCGGGCGTTTCCTGGTCGATGCGCTGCATCAATGTTTGGACGGCGGGTGCCGCGCCATGTAGGTCGGATGCGATGACGAACTTCACTGATCATTCCTTTCGATAGGTGGCAGGTCGGCGCAGTAGCCTCGCGCCAGGATGTGCTTTTCGCTGTTGGGGAACAGGTAGCGGTACAGCTCCATGAAGTACCGATCGGTCATGGACGCCATATAGTCGACCACCACCTGATCGGGGTCGGTATGCGCAAGGTAATCCTCCACGGTGATGCTGCGCGACTTCGCCGCCAGCTGTTTAGCATGGTGCGATACGACCGGTGACCGTTCGTCACCGGTTTGCAGGTCGGTCAAAAGCCTGTCGTACATGTCCTCGAACATCTCGCCGACGGCGTTGCCGCTTCCGGCGCGCCATCCCTCGCAATCGTAGATGCGCTCGTAGTTCTGCTGTTTTGCGCGCTTGACGTCGTCGAAAACCTGGCGGCTCATGCGGATATCGTCGTGCCCGAAGCTGTGGTTGACCACATCGACGGTGATGTTGTTGATGATGCGCGCGTTGTCGCGCCCGATGACGTCGGTTTCGAACCCGTCAAGGGAGGGAAGCACGCCCATGGCCATGGCATCGTCGCGATCTTTGCCTAGATAGGCGATCATATCGGCCAAGCGCACCGCGCAACCTTCGAGCGTGGAGGGGCGCAGGCGTTTGATGGCTGACTCGTCGATCGTGCATTCGTTCACCAGCTCGTCGAGCTGCTGAAACGTTTCGGTTTCGCCTTGGCGAAGCACCTGCTGGGCGAACTCGCCGTTATGGCACAGCGCCCCGTCGAGCACCTGCAGGCTGATGTTGCGCGGGTAGAGCCGGTCCATCACCCTCACGGAATGCACGTTATGGTGAAAGCTGCGCCCCGTTCGGCCTTGCAGGCACTTCGACAGAAACTTCTCACCGGCATGCCCGAACGGCGTGTGCCCCAGGTCGTGGCCGAGCGCGATAGCCTCGATGAGCTGGCAGTTCAACCCCAGCAGCCGGCCGATGTTGCGCGCGATGCGTCCCACCAGCTGCACATGCAGCCCTCGACGGCAGATATCATCGTTCTCCACCAGGCTGAACACCTGCGTTTTGCCCGCATAGCGGTTGTAAGCGGGGATGTTCATGATCTTATCGATATCGCGCGAGAACGCCGGGCGCGCCAGCGTGGCCGCATCATGGGGGTTGTCCTTGCGCCGGAGCACGCGTTCGTCAGGGAAGCTGTGCGGATGCATACGCCCTGAGCGCAGATTCTCGGCTATGGCCTGTTCCACATCGGGGTCAAGTTGCAGGTATGCGGGTTCGCTCACGGCGCTTCCTTTCCGCATGTCGAGATGTTACGGGCTTATTGTAACGCACGCCCTGCCCGTACGGGAACATAGGTTCTATGCGGTATACTTCTGCGTAAAAGGAAAACGGCTTAGCGTTCGCGCGGCCGTCATCAGGCACACGGGCGTAAGGCAGGGGTTCGGTCACATCCATGGCGATCAGCGATGAGGATATCCAGAAGGTTCGCGAGGCCAGCGATTTGGTGGCCATCATGGGCGAGACGGGCCCGGTGAAGCAGCGTGGCCGCGATTTCTGGCTGTGCTGCCCGTTCCATAACGAGAAGACCCCGTCGTGCAAGATAGACCCGGCGTTGCAGCTGTGGCATTGCTTCGGTTGCGGGGAAGGCGGCGACGTATTCGCCTTCGTCATGAAATCGCAGGATCTGTCGTTTCCCGAGGCAGTGCGCTACCTGGCCGAGCGGGCCCACATCGACATTGCGGACGACCAGGCAAAACGCGGTCCCGGCATGGGGCAGGGCGCCAAGGCGCGGCTGCGCGCGGTGTGTGCGGAGGCGGCGGAATTCTTCCATATGCAGCTCATGCGCAGCAAAAGCCCGCAGGCCGGCGCCGCGCGCGCCTACCTTTCGCAGCGCGGTCTTGGCGGCGATATCCCGAAAACCTGGATGCTCGGCTTCGCTCCCGGCCAAGGCGCGCTGGTGCGCCACCTGGCCTCGAAGGGCTTCGATTCCAAGGAGATGATCCAGGCCAATGTGGCCGTCGTCGGCTCCGATGGGCGCGTGCGCGACCGGTTCTTCAATCGCGTGATGTTTCCCATCAAAGACGAGCAGGGGCAATGCATCGCCTTCGGCGGGCGCGTGATCGGCAAGGGCGAGCCGAAGTACCTCAACAGCCAGGAAACGCCCCTGTTCCATAAGGGTCGCATGCTCTATGCGCTTGACAAGGCGAAGGCGGCCATGGCCTCTACGGGCGTGGCCGTGGTGTCGGAGGGCTATACCGACGTCATAGCCATGCACGAGGCCGGCATCCGCAATGCGGTCGCCACCCTGGGAACGGCGCTCACCCGCACGCACATCCGCGTGCTCTCGCGCCATGCCCGCAACCGCATCGTGTACCTGTTCGACGGCGATGCCGCAGGTCAGCGTGCCGCCGATCGCGCTTTGCAGTTCATCGATTCCTCCATGACGCCCGAGGCGGGTGCGGCGCGCATCGACCTGTTCGCCGTGACGCTGCCCGACAACCTCGACCCCGCGGAGTTCATCGCCGCACATGGCGGCCAGGAGCTGCAGGCGCTCATCGACCAGGCGAAGCCCTTGCTGGAATACGGCATCGACCGCAGGCTGGGCAACTGGGACCTTTCACGTGCCGAAGGGCGCTCCGGCGCCATAGCCGATGCGCTCAGCGTGCTGGCGCCCATCAAGGATTCGCTGCTCGCCAAGGATTATGCGCGTCAGATCGCCAGCCGCGCCCGTGCGGACGAGAAGGACGTGTTGGAGCAGCTGGCCGCACTTAAACCGCCGCGCGTTTTCGATGCGGAAGCGCCTGCCGGCGGCGGCGCCGATCATGGCGGACCTGCCGTGCCGGTGCGTCGTAAGCTTCCGCAGTCCGAGATGAACCGGCGCAGGTTCGAGCGCCAGCTTCTGGCGTTGTGCGCCGCGCGCACCGATCTGGCCTTGACCCATGCCGATGCGCTCGCGTCGGTGCAGTGGCACGACCCCGCCTGCGCGGCGGTCTCCGCCAGCATGCTCGATACCTTGGCGGAAGACCCTTGCGCCTCCCCGGCTGCCATCGTGAGCGCGGCCG
>JAUNWR010000029.1:17283-19499 GCA_030540215.1 Coriobacteriia bacterium
TTTCTGACCAGGGGCGTTCCTGAATCAGCGGTGCCCGAGGATTTGGCGTCCTTTTTGGTCGAGGAGCTCTCCATCGGCGATGCCGAGGAAGCCGTTGCAGCCATGCGCGCGCAGATGTCGGCCCCTGCCTCCATGGAGCCCGAGGATTACGAGCTTTTGTTCGAGACGGTGGCGGCCATGCAGCGCGAGCTCACCGCCCGCAAAAGGGCGCATGCCGAAAGCGCCACCTCAAGCAGATAGGCCTTTGCGCTTCGCATTCATGCCGAGCAGGGGTTTTGTGGAACTTTGCGCCCGCAGGGGCGTTCGCTTCGCACGCATGTCACAATAATCTGATTAGAAAGGCGGGCGTTGAATGCGTCCGCCGCCAACCATACCTACCCGCTAAAGGAAATGCATATGCTTTCAATCGTGCAATCGCCCGACCCGCTGCTCAATACGGTGTGCGAGCCCTGCGATTTCAATGACAAGAGCCTGAAGCGCCTGGCCAAGCAGATGGCCCACGTCATGTACAAGAACGCCGGTTGCGGCCTTGCCGCGCCCCAGGTAGGCGTGCTCAAGCGCCTTGTGGTCATCGACTGCGACCAGGAGGATGGCGCCCGCGAGCCCATCGTCATGCTCAACCCCGTCATCGTTGCCCGCGAAGGCGAGCCGGTCGCGGAGGACGAGGGATGCCTTTCCATCCCCGGCATCTCCGTGCCCATCGCGCGCCCGCCCTTCGCCCGCTGCCGCTACTACGACCTTGAAGGCCAGCTTTGGGAGATCGAGGGCGATGGGCTGCTCGGCCGTTGCCTGCAGCATGAGACCGACCACCTTGACGGCGTCACCATGTTCGAGCGCGCCGAGCCGATGGCCCGCTTGAAGGCGCTTGAGGATTACGAGCGTGCCCTGGCTGCCGGTGCGCGCCCCGGCGAGACTTCCGTGGAGGCGTAGGGGACATGCGCATCGTATTCATGGGCACGCCCGACTTCGCCGCTTCGGTGCTCTCCGAGCTTGCCACGCAGCATGACGTGGTGGCCGTCTACACGCGCCCCGACGCCGTGCGCGGCCGCGGCAAGCAGCTGGTGCCCAGCCCGGTGAAGGCAGAGGCGTGCGAGCGCGGCATCCCCGTGTTCACACCCAAGACGCTGCGCGACGCCGATGAGCAACGGGCGCTTGCGGCGCTTGAGCCCGATGTCATCTGCGTGGCAGCTTACGGCATGCTGCTACCTGCGGAGGTGCTGTCCATCCCCAAGCACGGCTGCCTGAACGTGCATGCCTCGCTGCTGCCGCGCTGGCGCGGCGCCGCTCCCATTGAGCGCGCTATCCTGTCCGGTGACGAAGAGGCCGGCGTGTGCATCATGCGCATGGAGGAAGGGCTCGACACGGGCGACTACTGCGTGTGCCGATCGCTCGAAGTGGGCGACAAGAACGTCGCGCTGCTCACCGACCTGCTCGCCGACCTGGGCGCTCATGCGCTGCTCACGGCGCTGTCGCAGCTGGAGGCGGGATGCATCCGCTGGACGCGGCAGGATGAGGAGTACGTCACGTACGCCGAGAAGATCGGCAAGGACGAGCTTTCGCTCAGCCCGGCCGATTCGGTGGAGCAGGCGTGCCGCAAAGTTCGCGCATCAAGCGCAGCGCATCCGGCGCATGCCACCATCGCCGGCAAGGACGTGACCGTGCTCGCCGTGCAACCTGCACCCGTCGATCAGGCGGATGCGGCATGCGCGGGCTTGGAACCCGGCGGCGTGCGCTTCGCCGCCAAGCGCCTGTATCTGGGCGCTGCGGACGGCGTGATCGAGCTTACGGAAGTGAAGCCCGCAGGCAAGGCGGCCATGGCGGCCAAGGCGTTTGCCGCGGGCATTCAGGGAATCAAGGAAGACACCAAGACTTGGGAGGGCCCGCGTGGCTGAACAGCATAACAACGAAGGCGCGCCGCGTCAGCGCCGCGAAGGCGGCAACGGCGGCTATCGAAAGGGCGGCCAGCACGGCGGCTACGGCAATCGTCAGGGCGGCCCGCGCCGAGACGGCGGCAAGGGCGGCTTCGGCGGCCGCGACGACCGTCGAGGCGGGAATCGCGGTCAGGGCGGACGCGACGGCCAGCGTCGCGATGGCGGCAAAGGCGGCTATCGTGGCCGTGACGGCGAGAAGCGCGATTTCCGCGGCAAGGGCGGTCGTGCGGGCGACAAGCGCGCGGCTCGCGGGCCCGGCGGGCGCGGTGTGCGGCGCGGCGGCGT
>JAUNWR010000136.1:0-2587 GCA_030540215.1 Coriobacteriia bacterium
GCCGACGGCAGGCTTGACCAGGGCATCATCGTGGCCCGCAGCGAAGGCGGCGAGGAGGCCATGGGCTACCCGCTGTTCTCCGAGCTGGTGGCCGCCGAAGGCACCGAGCTGGAGGTCCCGAGCGACCTGTCCCCCGACGACCCGTGCGAGATCCTGTTCACGAGCGGCACCACCTCCAACCCCAAGGGCGTCATCCTGACCCACGGTAACCTGATCTACTCGGGCTACTACGGCGACTGGGAGACGGCCATGACGTCGGAGGACCGCATGTTCTCCACCATGCCCGCATGCCACTCCAACTTCCAGCTGGCGGCGCTGACCCCGGTCATGACCGCCCGCGCCACGCTCATCGTGGTGGAGAAGTACAGCGCAAGCAGGTTCTGGAGCCAGATCCGCCAGTACCGCGCGACCCTGGCGCAGTGCGTGGCCATGATGCTGCGCACGCTCATGCTGCAGCCGGTGGACCCGGACGAGAAGGACCACTGCCTGCGCGACATGCTGTACTTCCTGCCCGTGAGCCAGCGCGAGAAGGAGGCCTTCGAGGAGCGCTACGGGGTGCGCATCATGAACACCTACGGCTCCACCGAGTCCGTCGGCTGGGTGCTGACCGACCCGCCCACCGGCGAGCGCAACTGGCCCTCCATCGGCCGCGTTGGCCTGGGCTACGAGGCCAAGATCGTCGACGAGGAAGGCAACGAGCTGCCCGCCGGCGAAGTCGGCGAGATCTGCATCAAGGGCGTTCCCGGGCGCTCGATCATGCTGGGTTACCTGGGCAACGAGGCCGCCACGGCCGAGGCGCTGTCCAGCGACGGCTGGCTGCGCATGGGCGACAAGGGCTACTACGACGAGAACGGCTGGTTCTTCTTCTTCGACCGCAAGAGCAACATGATCAAGCGCTCGGGTGAGAACATCTCCACCACCGAGATCGAGGGCATCCTGGAGGAGCATCCCGATATCAAGGAAGCCGCGGTCATCGGCGTGCCCGACCCCATCCGCGACCAGGCGGTGAAGGCGTTCGTGCTGCCCGAGGACGGCGCCGTGATCGACCAGGACGCGGTGATCGCGTACTGCGAGGGCAACATGGCCGCGTTCAAGGTGCCCACCATCGTCGAGATCGTCGACGACTTCCCCCGCACCTGCAGCATGAAGATCGAGAAGAAGCTTTTGAAATAACGGCAACGAACGGAAAGGACGGCGCTCATGGACGACTCGAGCAAGCGGAAGCGAAACGTGATGCCGTCGGATGGGGTGCCGGCGGGCGGCTCGAAGAGCGGGAAGAAAACCCTCGACGAAGCCGCCATGACGCCGTTTCTGCGCGAGATCACGCTGGTGTCGAGCGGAGGCGCCTTCCTTGACGGCTACGTGCTGTCGCTGATCGGCGTGGCGCTGACCCAGATCACGGCGCAGATGAGCCTGACCACGCACTGGACGGCGGCGATCGGCGCGTCGGTGCTGCTCGGCATCCTGGTCGGCAGCATCGTGGGCGGTTACCTGACCGACATCATCGGGCGCAAGAAGATGTTCGTTCTGGACATCATCGCGATCGCTCTGTTCTCGGCCTTGAGCATGACCGACGCCACCCCCTTGCAGCTGGTGATATACCGCTTCTTCATCGGCGTGTTCGTGGGCGCCGACTACCCTATCGCCACATCGCTCATCACCGAGTTCACGCCGAAGCACCATCGGGCGATATCCATGGGCATGGTCTCGGCAGCGTGGTACCTGGGCGCCACCGTGGCGGCGCTTGTGGGCTTTTTCCTGTGCGACGTCGACAACGGGTGGAAGCTGATGCTGGGATCGGCCATCGTCCCCTGCGTGTTCCTGCTGATCGGCAGGTGCAAGGTCCCCGAGTCTCCCCTATGGCTTAAGAACAAGGGCCGCGAGGAGGAGGCGCTCAAGGTGGTCTTGCGCGTGTACGGCGACGACGTGACCCTTGAGGGCGAGGAAGAGGGGCCGAAGACGAAGGCCGGCTTCACCGAGGTGTTCTCGAAGGGCTATGCCGCGCGCATCGTGTTCCTGGGCATCCTGACGCTGTGCCAGGTGGTTCCCATGTACGCCATCTACACGTTCGGCCCGCAGATCATGACCGCGTTCGGCCTGGGCGTCGGGAAGAGCGCGATCCTGGGCGAGAGCGTGCTGAGCCTGTTCTTCCTGGTGGGTTCGCTGCCGGCCATGTTCTGGCTGAACTCCATGGGCCGCCGCCCGCTGCTCATCCGCTCGCTGTTCCTGATGGCGGTAGGCCTGGTGGTGCTGGGCTTGTTCCCCACCGCGCCGCTACCGGTGATCATCTGCGCGTTCGGCCTGTACGCGTTCTTCAGCGGCGGACCGGGCATCCTGCAGTGGCTCTACCCCAACGAGCTGTTCCCCACCGAGGTGAGGGCGACGGCGGTGGGTCTGGCCATCGGCATCTCGCGCGTCGGCACGATCGTGGCGACGTACGGCACGCCGATCTTCATGGCCGCGTTCGGCATCGGGCCCACCATGCTCGTGGCAGCCGGCCTGGTGATCTTGGGATTGGTGCTGTCGATCTTCATGGCGCCGGAAACCGCCGGCAAATCGCTGGGCGAGACGAGCTCGCTGTAGGGAG
>JAUNWR010000137.1:0-2567 GCA_030540215.1 Coriobacteriia bacterium
AGGCGCGTCTGGCTCAGCAGGGCCTCAAGCTCGCCGACTTCATGAAGTACACCGGTCAGGACGAGAAGGCCTTCCGCGGCCAGTATCATGACCAGGCCGAGAAGAGCGTGCGCGCGAACCTCGTGCTGGAGGCCGTGGAGAACACCGAGAAGTTTGAGGCGACCGAGGAAGAAATCGACGCCGAAATCGAGAAGTTTGCCAAGCAGATCGGCCAGAACGTCGAGGATCTCAAGAAGAACCTGACCGAAGGCGACCGTGAGTATTTCAAGGCCGACGTCATCCGCGACAAGGCCGTGAAGTTCCTCTGCGACAACGCAAAGGCCGAATAATCACAAAATAAACGCCTGTTAAGGAGGCGTCCATGATGACCAACAATAGCTATTACTTTGAACCCAGCGTCATTGAAAAGACGCCTTACGGCGAACGTTCTTATGACGTTTACTCCCGTCTGCTCAAGGACCGTGTGGTCTTTCTGCGCGGCGAGGTGAACGAGGCGCTGGCCAACAGTATCGTCGCCCAGCTGCTCTTTCTGGAAATGGAAGATCCGGACGCCGATATCTCCATGTACATCAACAGCCCGGGCGGCAGCGTGACCGACGGCATGGCGATTTTCGACACCATGCGCTACGTCAAGCCGAAAATCCGCACCGTCTGCCTCGGCATGGCCGCCTCGATGGGCGCGTTCCTGCTGATGGCGGGCGAACCCGGCATGCGCCTTGCTCTGCCCAACAGCGAAGTGATGATTCACCAGCCCAGCGGCGGCGCAAGCGGACAGGCCACCGACGTGCAGCTGCACGCCCAGTGGCTGCTGCGCACCAAGGGCAAGATGAACAAGCTGATGAGCGAAATGACCCATCAGCCGCTGGAGCGCATCGAGCGCGACGTGGAACGCGATTACTTCATGACAGCCGAAGAGGCGCTTGCCTACGGCATCATCGACGAAATCTACCAGCCGCGCAAAAAGTAAGCGAAAGCGTTCTCCCTTCCCGACAAGGGAGGGGAGAATTTGCTTTTATGCTAAGTGAAATCAATGTTTTCTGAGGTGCGAAATGCCGAGAGATAAGGACGAAACCCGTCAGCCGCGCGTGGCGCGCTGCTCGTTCTGCGACAAAACGCAGGATCAGGTTCGCCGCATCATTGCGGGCAACGGCGTGTATATCTGCGACGAGTGCATCGCGCTGTGCCAGGAAATCATCGCCGATGATTTGGGCACGGCCCCGAGCCAGGAGCAGCAGAACCTGCCCAAGCCTGCCGAAATCAAGGCGGTGCTCGACGAATACGTGGTCGGTCAGGATAAGGCCAAGCGCGCGCTCGCCGTTGCCGTCTACAACCACTATAAGAGGATTAACGCGCCCAAAAAGCGCGGCGATGTGGAGCTGCAGAAGAGCAACATCGTCATGGTCGGCCCGACCGGCTGCGGCAAGACCTTTCTGGCTCAGTCGCTGGCGAAAATCCTCAACGTTCCCTTTGCCATCGCGGACGCGACCAGCCTCACCGAGGCGGGCTACGTCGGCGAGGATGTCGAAAACATCCTGCTGCGCCTGATTCAGAACGCCGATTACGACATTCAGGCGGCGCAGCGCGGCATCATCTACATCGACGAAATCGATAAAATCGCCCGCAAGAGCGAGAACCCCTCCATCACGCGCGACGTCTCCGGCGAGGGCGTGCAGCAGGCGCTGCTCAAGATTATCGAGGGCACCGTTGCCAGCGTGCCGCCTCAGGGCGGCCGCAAGCACCCGCATCAGGAGTTCATCCAAATCGATACGACGAACATCCTCTTCATCTGCGGCGGCGCGTTCGACGGTATCGACAAGATTATCGAAAAGCGCGAGGGCGCGGGTTCCATCGGCTTCGGCGCAGAGGTCAAGAGCAAGGAAAACCGCAACGTGGGCGAAGTGCTCAAGGACATTCGTCCGGAGGATTTGCTCAAGTTCGGTCTGATTCCGGAGTTCGTCGGCCGTCTGCCGATTATCGTGACGCTGGATAACCTCGACGAGGACGCGCTGGTGCGCATCCTGACCGAGCCGCGCAACGCCCTGTGCCGTCAGTACAGCAAGCTGATGGAGATGGACGGCGTGGATTTGGAGTTCGAGCCGGACGCGCTCAAGGCGATTGCGGCCAAGGCCATCGCCCGCAAGAGCGGCGCACGCGGCCTGCGCGCGATTATCGAAGATGCGCTGATGGGCACGATGTTCGACCTGCCTTCCCGCAGCGATGTGGCGAAGGTCGTCGTCACGCCGGAGGTTATCGCCGAGGGCAAAGAGCCGACGCTCGTGCCCGGCGAACCCAAGCGCAAGCTGCCCGCGGGCAAGGCCCGTCGGGAGGGCGAAGGCACGGCGGCGAACAGAAGGCCGTCGGTTTCCTAAAAGGATCATGATTTTCCCCCCATGTCCGGCGCTCAAAGCGGCCTGACATGGGGATTTTTTGATTCATTCATTGTGGAGCCTGAATATCAGGCATGAAAGTTCATAGGAAATTGCAGCAAATCGGCCGCGTCTGCGAAAGTTTGAGTTTTTGCGAACTTTGGCGGAAGTGAGAGCGGCCTCAGGCCGCTTTTTGCTGAT
>JAUNWR010000030.1:0-9035 GCA_030540215.1 Coriobacteriia bacterium
GGTACACCCCCGGCCCGCCTTGGGGAATGGAGGACCGCTGGGGCTAGCAACTCCCCCCCCCCGGCGCGCCGCCGGGGGCTGACCCCCCCCCCCGCGGCACGGCTCCGCGCGATATCGTCCGCACCCGCTTCAGTGGGCAGCGGGCCTCAAGAGAGGGAGGACCTTCGGGTCCTCCCTCTCTTTGCGTTTAGATGCGTGTTCGGTCATCCAGCGCATCATTTTTCCGTTCACGTCAGAGCTATTCAGGAAGGAGTAAGGCTTTTTGCTGCCAAAAAACGCGCGAGTGCGTGCGGAAATGCGGTCGGGGTGTCATTGGGGGGCATAAGTCTCGGCGTATCCCCGCGCCTTTTCGCAAGAAGGTTGCGTTCGTTACCTAAAAGCTGTCGTTGGTGAGATCCTAAACAGCGGCAAACACGCACTCGCGCGATATTTGGCGGCAAGAGGCGTAAAGGGTGCCGGAGCGGGTTCTTCTGGGTTTCCGGTGGTTGCGTTGCTCTCACTGTTCGTACGCGCGCGATCAAGCGTGACGCTTTTTCTCGGGCGCGACAGCTGTTTTGCAAGCCCCACACGCGACTCGGCACGGCATATGCCCCCCCTGCGTGCGGCCTACGCGTTGCGCCCCGTGCTTGGGGCCTTTCGCGCAATTCCTACGTAGTGCATACCCTCCCGCATGCGACCTGCGCGTTGCGCGTTCTGCGACCAAGGCTTTCCGCGCGATCTCTTGCGCAAAAAAAATCGCCTCTCGTTTCGCCAACTGCAGTTGCAGTCTGAAGCGGGAGGCGATTGCGTGTGGACCGGTTTCCCGGCTCCCTAGGCAGGGATCGCTCAGCCTGGTCATCCAGCCGGCGTTGCAAATACGCTGCTAGGCCTTCTTGTCGTCGTCGGAGCCGGTGCGGTTGATGTAGTCGATCAGCTCGGAGCGTTTGTGGATGCCCACCTTCTCGTAGACATGGCGGATGTGGGTGTTCACCGTGTAGGGCGAGATGACCAGCTTCTTCGCCACGTTGTCCGTGGTGAAGCCGCGGGCGATGAGCATGACGATCTCGGTTTCGCGTGCCGACAGCGAGAACTCGGCGGCCAGCTCCTTGATGCGATGCTCTTGGCTGGATTCCGTGGCGGGCGGCGCCATGAGCTGGGTGATGTTGTACTCCTGGCGCACCAGCGGGATGATGACGGCGGCAAGGATGCACACGAATATCAGCGATGTGGGATCGGTTGCCACCTTGGCGAACGCGGGGTTCGCCTCGTAGTACAGCGCGATGGCGTTGCCCACGGCGATGCCCAGGCGGATGAACGCCCCGCTGAAGCCGAACGCGAAGCCGATGGGCACGTAGCCCTTCACCCCCAGCACGCCGAAGTACATGATCAGCAGCACTTCGAAGATGGACACGGCGGCCAGCACCACGAAGAACGAGGGAACGAAGAACCTCTCGCCCATCAGGAACAACGCGAACGAGGCGATGGCGATGATGATAAGCCACGGGAAGGTGCGGTAGATGTTCAGGCGGTCGTTGGTCAGGCCGCAGATCACGCCGATGATGCACAGCAGGGTTGCGCCGCCGATGGAGCCGAACGTGAAGGCGTACTCGCCATACGGCAGGTTCTCCCAAGGGATGATGGCGACCAGGAAATAGCAGGCAACCGATGCGACGAACGTGGTGCCGCACACCACGATCATGGGCTTGAGGGCGCGGTTTGCGGTGCTTTTCGGCAGCAGCGTAGGGTAGGGCATGTCCTTGGCGATGGTGACGCCGCGCGCGAACAGCAGGCCCGCCGCAAGCGGCATGAGCGAGATGAACACCGAGGAGACGCCGGTGGGAAGGACGAAGCAGATCAGCGAGCACACCAGCGTGACCAGGCCGACGGTGGTGCCGATGTAGGAAACGGAGAACGACGTCTTCGTGCGCGAGTACAGTTCGCCCCACATGATCCATAGGATGGCGTTCGTGATGCCGACCACTGCGGCAAGCGCGTATGCGATAAGGTCGGTGGGGAACGAGAACGCGAACAGGGTGAGCGCAAGCGTGGAGATGACGGCCGCGGCGGAGACGAGTGCGATCAGCCACGACTGCGTCACGCAATCGTCGAGCAGCTGCGCCCCCACGAACGAGTCGTGCAGGAACCATAGGTTGTAGTGCCATGCAAGCAGCAAGGCGAAGCCGACGAACCTGCGGGTCGGATGGTCGGGAGAATTGATCTCCGATTCCATCTTCTCCGGCACAAGCTCCTTGATATTCATGTGCGTTAACCCCCTCTAGCGCATGTTGAATAGCTGGTGGATCATCTGATTGAATGCGGCCAAACGGCCGGTTGGCTTGAAGTTCTAATTGTATCGTGTTGCCACAGAATTGTGAGTATGTTTCAGTAATGTATGCCAATTGTTGATGGATTTCCTGCAGACGATGCCGCTTTGTGGAAGCTGCCGCCTTGCCCGCTCCTTGAGTGCCGGTAGAGCTGTCGCCTGCTCACGGGGCGCCGCTGTCGGATGGCTCCTTGGGCCCCGCCCGAAGCCGCCGCCTTGCTCCCTTGCTCCTCCCGGGCTCCTTCGTCCGCATCTGACGCGCAGAGCAAGCCGCAAAGCCCTACGCTCCTCGTGTGGATTCCGTGCGAGTGAATAGGGAAAGTCTACAAATAGACTATGATAGTCAACCTGTAGACCAATCCGAATGGAGGCAAGATGCTGTCGGAGGAATTCTCGAAGGAGATGTGGGATTGCTGGCGCGACGTGTCGGTCGCGTACGGCACGTTCGCCAAGAAGATGGGGGTCGACACCAGCGAGCTATACGTTGTGGACGCCCTGTGGGATGAGCCCGAAGGCCTTTCGCAGCGGTCGATCTGCGAGGTGTGCGACATGGGCAAGCAGACGATCAGCGCTATCTGCAAGCGCCTGGCGGCGCGCGATGTCGTGGTCGCGCACGCAAGTCAGGCCGACAAGCGCGAGCGGATCATGGCGCTCACCGATGAAGGGCGCGAGCAATGGCGCCTGCCCGTCGAGCGCATGCGCGAGCTCGAGATGAAGGCCGCGGGTGCGATCAGCGTCGAGGAGGGCGAGCTGTTCATCAGGGTGATCAAGCAGTACGCGAAAACGTTCCAAGAGGAGGTGCAGCGATGAGCCCGTATGCGCTTCTGGGGCTGTCGGTGCTCTTCGAGGTGTTCGGAGACACCTGCATGAAGCTCTCCGACGGTTTCCGCCGCAAACTCCCTATTATCGGCATTGCGGTGGGCTATGCCGTGTCGTTTTACGCGCTTTCGCACGTGTTCGCATCTTTGCCCTTGGGTTTGGCGTACGCAATCTGGACAAGTGCGGCGGTGGCGCTGACGGCTGTGGTCAGCCGCATCGTTTGGAAAGAGAAGTTCAACGCGAAGAAGGTTGCGGGCATCGCGCTCGTCATCTTCGGTGTGGCGTGCTTGCGATTGGGGGCGATGTAAGTGAAGAATACGTCGATCGCGCAGCTGTCGTTCGCCATCGTGTCCGAGGTGTTCGGCACCACGTTCATGAAGCTGTCCGATGGCTTCACCCATCCCGTGTTCGGCCTGGCCACCGCCGTGTGCTACATCACGTCGTTCGTGCTGTTGACGCTTGCTCTCAAGCATTTGAGTCTGGGGATGGCATACGGTATCTGGGGCGGCGTCGGCACGCTTTTGACCACGCTCGTCGGCATCGTGGTGTGGAACGACCCGTTCTCCGTTGTCGTGGGAATCGGCATGATCGCGGTGGTGGCGGGCATAGCTCTGCTCAGCAAAGGAACCCAAGAAGCCGAGGAAGCAGCTGCAGCCGAAGCAGCCGTTCGATCCTGACGATTAGGGGACGTGTCGCTATCTGTCCGGCGCTAGATGACCACTTCGGGGGAGGCTCCGGTGAACTTGCCTTCGATGCGTTGCTTGCATTCGTATGCGATTCCCACGGCGGGGCCTACGTGCACGCCGATGACGGGGCTTGCGGGAACCACCCTGGCTTTGAACCCGACAAGGGGGTTGATGACCTCCTCGGCCCACTTCTCCGCCGGGATCTTCGAGCCGATGTAGTGGACGACCAGGTTCTTCAGCCCGTAGGCGGCGGTGTCCTCTTCAAAAAGCTTGACGATCTTCGCCATGGCCTTCTTCTGCGAGCGAGTCTTCGCTGCCGTTGCCGCCTCGCCGTCTTTGACGGTCAGGATGGGCGTGATGTTGATGACGCCACCGATCAGGGCCGCGGCCTTTCCGATGCGCCCGCCCTTCTCAAGGAACCTCAAGGATTCCGGGGTGAACAAAAAGCGCGAGGAGTGCAGGCTGTCCTCGACTGCGGCGGCGCAATCTTCCAGCTCCAGCCCTTCTTTCGCGGCTTTTGCGCCCGCAACCACGGCGTGGCCCAGCTCCATGCAGTTGGTCATGCTGTCGATGGCGGCGAATTTGAACCCGGGGTGCTCGGCTGCCACCTCCTTCGCGATACGCAGGAAGGTTTCGAAAGTGCCGGACATCTTGCTGCTGATGAAGATGCCGAGCGCGTCGTCGCCATCGGCTTGGATGCGCTCCAGCACGTCCCGGACGTCTTGCTGCGAAGGCTGGCTTGAGGTCGGGATGTCGTCGATCATCTCGTAAATGTCCTGGTAGAAGGCGTCCAGGTCGGTTTCGGCTTCGACGTAGCTTTGCCCCGCGTGGTTGATGATGAGCGAGATTACCTCGATGCCGAGGTCGTTTCTGACATCAACGGGGATGGATGACGTTGAGTCCGTGATAACGCGTACCATGGGATGCCGCCTTTCGCCTACGTACGGTTTGCCGACCCCCCCAAGATGTGCGCATGCCTTCGCGCGGCTTCGAAGCGATGCCGCCAAGGCCTCCGCGATGTTCCGCCCGCTCGTATGGGGTGGGCGTATCTTGGGGACTTGCCGATTGAGTCTGCCGATTTGGGAATTCGATTTTCACTTCCATGATAGTAGACATAGGCGGGGTGTGGCCAGGGACAAGCAAAAGCTGATGCTCGGCCGACAGCGTTGCAATCTCTGTTTTCCCCAGACCGCGGGAATTTGGGGAATATCTGCTGTGCAAGCGCAGGTGTAGCCGGGGCAGGCCCGGGCTGATGCCTGTTTGAAACCGTCGCACGCCTGATCGTCCAGAGTCGCGAGCTTATACGGGCTGCGTCTGCCGCGGTTGTCCTCATCGTGATCGTCATAAACGTGGCGTTTTGGAGCGTGAAACCGTTGCCACGGGAATAGACGGAGCCGTTGCCGCGATGACGAGCGGGGTCTGTGTCGCAAGAGCGCAAAACCGTTGCCGCGAGGATAACGACTCGTTGCCGGAACTCCGAACGCGGCCGCATATGCGGTAAGCTTCGCTCTGGCGAAATCCAAGGGGTAGGGTGGCCGGGGCCGCCCTATCCCTTGTCGTGCTTTCCGTTTGCGATATCGGCCCAGGTGGCCGGGCGAAGGAGTTGAACAGGGTGGGGAACGCGTCGGGGATCGGCCGGGTTGCGCGAAGCCTTTCGCGCTACGTTAAGGAGAACCGCACGCTGGTGGTGACGTCGGTGTGCGCCATCGTGCTGGTGATGCTGCTGGAGAACGTGCTCGACCAGGAGAACATGAAGCTCGATGCGGCGGCATGGTGGCTGTTCGGCGAGCAGCTGCGCCAACCGTGGCTCACGCCCATCATGGAAAGCTTTTCGGCGCTGGCCACGCCGGTGACGTTGCTCGTGGTGCTCGGCGTTGCCGCGGCCTTCACTCCAGTCAAGCGCCCGGGTTGGTGCAACGTGCTGAACCTAGGCCTGGTTGTGCTGCTGAACCAGGCGATGAAGTTCGTCATCCAACGTCCGCGTCCCGATGTGCTGCGCCTGGTCGACGTATCAGGGTTCAGCTTCCCCTCGGGGCATTCCATGGCCGCGATGGCAGTCTTCGGCCTGCTGGCGTGGTGCGTATGGCGCTACGAGCGCAACCCCCGCCGCCGCATCGCGCTGATGTGCCTGTTCGCCCTGGTCATCGTGATGGTCGGCATAAGCCGCATCTACCTGGGAGTCCATTACGCCAGCGACGTCTTGGGCGGCTTCTGCGTCTCGACCATCTGGCTGGTGCTCTACACGAAGGTCATAGCCCCGGCCCTCGGCCTGATCGAGTAGGGCGGCCGGCCTTTCCCTTTGCCAAGTCCCTCGATGCTCCGTTCCCGCCTTGTGTGGTTTCCATGCTTGATTGGTGACAAAGGTCAAACAATAGACTAAACAGTCAACGGTTAGACTATTATGACCGGTCGTCAGTTCGATATCAGCACCGTCACGATCGTAAGAAGGATCAAAGGCATGGACGTCCTTTCGCAACATTTCACGAAAAGCAAGCTATTGAAGTACACGCTGCCGACCATGGCAATGATGTTCGTCAGCTCGGCATACGGCATCATCGATGGCCTGTTCGTCTCCAATCTGGTCGGCAAAGATGCGCTGGCCTCGATGACCATCGTCTTGCCGTTCACCGTTATCCTGTCTGCGTTGGGCGTCATGATGGGCTCGGGCGGCAGCGCGGTCGTGGGGCAGCTTCTGGGCGCCGGCGATGGGAAGGGCGCGAACCGTGCGTTCTCGCTCATAGCCTGGACGACGTTTATAGTCGGCGTGGTTTGCTCGGTTTTGGGCATAGCCTTCATGGATGAGGTGGTCGTGCTGCTTGGCGCGTCTGCCGAGATGGCGCCTATGGCCGCAACGTACGGCAAAATCGTATTCTTGTGCCTGCCGATGTTCATGCTCACCTATGTGTTCGAGATGCTCTGCTCCGTGGCGGGCAAGCCCGGCTTCGGGTTCCTGTCGTCGCTTACCGCGGGCGTGGTCAACATTGGCTTGGATGCCGTGCTCATGGGTGTGTTCGGTATGGGGATCGAAGGTGCCGCCACCGCAACCTGCATCGCCGAGTATGCGTCGGCAACGCTCATGGTCGTCCTGTTCGCACGGGGCAAAGTCGGCGTTTTGAAGCTCGTGCGTCCTCGCTGGGTGCATGGCGTGTTGCCGCGCTCGATCGTCAACGGCGTTTCCGAGATGGTTGGATGCGCCGCCATGTCGGTGGTCGCCGCGGCGTACAACCTGCAGCTCATGAACCTGTTCGGCCCCGACGGCGTGGCTGCCTATGCGGTCATCGAGTACGCATCGATGCTGATCGGCGCGGCGCTCGGCGGTCTTACCGAGGGCATGGCGCCGCTGATGAGCTATCAGCACGGTGCAGGAAACAACTACGAGAAGCGCAGCTTGTTCGGCAACGGCGCCACGCTTACGGCGGCGATGGGCGTTGGGGCGTTCCTGGTCGCTCAACTTTTGGCGCAGCCGTTGGCATTTGCGTTCACGGGTTACGACGGTGCGTTGATGGCGCTGACGATTCACGCGTTCCGCATGTACAGCATCGCGTTCCTGCTGATGGGCGTGACCTACTTCGGCTCGGTCATGTTCACGGCGGTGGAGAACGGCAAGATCTCGGCGTTGATCTCCTTCGTCCACACGTTCGTCTTCGAGCTCGGTTCGGTTATCTTGCTGCCCGTGATCTTCGGTGCGGACAGCATCTGGTGGTCCATCATCGTGGCGGAGGCAGCTGCCAGCATCCTGACCATCGGATTGGTGGCGCGCCACGCAAAAGGCTACGGCTGGCGCTAAAGCGTGCAGTTGCAGGGGCCGTGGCATTTCGCAAAGGCCCCTGCGATGTTGCCGGGGACTATTCTCCCAGCGCGCCTTCCACGGCTGCAACTAGAAACGCCGTTGCCCCTTTGCCGCACGGCTCGTCGTAGTATGAAACGAATCGGGGGTCTGCCAGGTAACCGCGCACAAGCCCCAGGTAGATATCTCGTTCGGGCTCGGTTCCCCATTGCAGGCCGATCCAGCGGCGATGCATCTGCGCAAGCTTCGCGGCCTCGGGGCCGGTTGTATCGCCATCGCCCAGCGCGATGGAAAGCTGGCCCAAGATGGCCTTTTCGAGCTCTTTCATATCGTTCCAGGTGGCAGGGTCCATATCAAGGATCCGCTCGTTCATGGCATCAACTGCTTCGTTGCCGTAGCGTTCACGTGCTTCCGCTCCGTAGCGCTGCTCGTTTTCGCGCACGGCGCGCCAGCGCTCAAGCTGGGGCAAAACCGCCCCCATGAGCGAGACCGCCTCATCAAGCGTCATGCCTGTGTTCTTCGCCAGTCGTGGCGCGCAATCCTCGATCATGGCTTCCATGGTGGTCTCGTAGGTGTAGTCGCCGCGGTCGTAGCACCACTTGCAGTAATGGTCGCTTTTCTGGCCGGCGGCATCGGTCCCGCAATCGTCGGGCGTAAGGTACATGCCGCAGCTTTCGCAATAATGCTCGGGCATTTCAAGCAGATGGGCCAGCGGCTCGCCGGTGACGGCGGCAATGAGCTTCATCATGTCGATCCCAGGCGTGACCTCGCCGCGCTCCCAGCGGCTCACGGCTTGGCGGGTGACGTAGAGTTTCTCGGCAAGCTGGTCTTGCGTAAGGTTGTGCGCGCGCCGCACGGCGACGAGTTTTTCTGCGAAGGCCACGAGTGCTCCTCTCGGCGGGGTCGTTTCGATAATGTCAGCATACGCGCGGTGGGGCGCATATCCTAGCAACGGCTGGTTGCGCTTCGGCACCTCACCCGCACGCCGCAACAAGCGCGGTGCCCGCAACGATGAGCGCCAAGCCAATTGCGCCGCGCCGCGAAAGCCGTTCGCCGAACACAACCGCGGCGAAGGCGATGGAAACCAGCAGCGACAGCTTGTCGACCTGAACCACCACGCTGACCTGGCCCATCTGTATGGCGTAGTAGTAGCACAGCCACGACGCGCCGGTAGCCAGGCCCGATGCCGCCAGAAACGTAAGCTCGCGCCGATCCGCGCCCTTGACCAGCCCCATCTTGCCCTTGCCCGCAACGATCGCCCACGCCATGGCAAGCACGAACATCGTGCGGATGGCGGTGGCTAGGTTGCTCTCAACGCCTTCGATGCCCACCTTCGCCAGCACCGAGGTAAGCGCGGCGAACGCGGCGGCGGCCAGGGCATAGGCGATGCTGGCGCGGTAATCGTGGTCGCTAGCGCGTCTCGCATCGCTCGATTTCCTCT
>JAUNWR010000030.1:9045-19086 GCA_030540215.1 Coriobacteriia bacterium
AGGAACGTTCCCGTAGTTGCCACCGCGGTGCCAGCAAGGCGAAGACCCAAATCGCCGGTTTCGTTGAACAGCACGATGGAAAGCACGACGGCCATAAGCGTGCTCGATTTATCGATGGGCACGACCTTGTTGACGTCGCCGACCGAAAGCGCCTTGAAGTAGCAGATCCACGAGCCGCCGGTCGCCAAACCGGATAGCGCAAGGAACAGCCACGACTTCGGAGAGATGTCGCCAAGCGTCCCGGCGGACCCGGCCACGGCTACCATCACCCAGGTGAAAACGGCCACAACACAGGTGCGAAGCGCCGTGGCAACGTCGGAATCAATGGTTTTGATCCCGCATTTGGCAAGGATGGAAACGATGCCCGCGAACAGCGCGGACGCAAAAGCCGCAACAAGCCAAAGTTGCACGATGCGCCTCCAAAACGGTTGACCAGCAGGTTTCCATTATCGCGCGAAGCGCATGATGCTGCCACCGCTGGAAAACGGCACCTTCCTTCGGAAACGTGAACGCTCTTTCGCTATAGGGACCTTGCTTTGCGCTCAAGTTGATTTTCGTAGGGCGCCAGCAGGTCGTATAGGTTCACGTGCAAACCCTTATAGTCGGGGCACGCTCGCTCAAGCACGGCTACGCAGCTTTCCGTTGTGAACTGCGAAATATAGCGCGTTTCGACCAAAAGCTGATCGAGCCACGCTTGAACGTATTCGATTCCAAGAAGGCTCTCGTTGACGGGGGAGCTCAGCTGGTACTGAAGATCGTCTAGCGGCACTTCATGCGCGGCGAAGTATGTGTCGTAAAGCGCCTTGAGGTTCCCGATGTTCGCAAGCGAATCGCGAAGCGCAACGTTGTTGATGGGAGGCATGGTCACGCAAATCGCGCGCCACGTCTCTAGGGCGCGGTCGACGCGAGTCGACAATTCGGCTTGTTTGCGCTGAAAGAGCGTATCCGGATCTTGCTCGGCTAATTCTTCCAGCGCCTTAGGATCGCTGTCGCCATGAATCCCCAGCACGAACGATAGAGATTCTGCAATCTGCGCGGCCTCGAGCTTCGAGACCGACCCCGTGCTCCCCATTGTGTAAAGCCGGATGAGCTTGCGATAAAGGTAGTCGAAGTTCTGAAGGGCTTTTTCCCGAATCTTGTGCCGAGGTCGGTTCGCTAGGGGTTTTGCGTGGCTATTCACAGTCGCCCTCCCATGCTTCGCCATCCCACCCGGGCGCATATTCGTCGTACTCCCAGTCTTCGCTGTTCCAGCAATAATTCGATTCCGTTGCGTCTTGTGCGAGCTCCTCGGCAAGGGAGGGTTGCTTGGACAAGGAAGAGGCAAGCTCAAACGAGTCGAGGCATTCGGTGCAGCCATGATGTTGAACGATTTCGCCGACGATCGACTCCGCAATTTCCTCGTCGCTGATAGCGGGATCGACCATATCGCGAACTTCATAGAACAAGGCGATCGCCGACTGGGCCACGCCTGCGAATTCGTTCGGGCAGATCGCTTCGCAGCTTGCGAGGTCCTCGAGCAAGACGCAAAGCCCCCATGTGTCGAACTCAAAGCGTTCGTGTTCCGCTAACTGCTCTTTTCGGTGCGTTTCTAATTGCAGAACCTGCGTTGGGGAAAGGTCTATCCCATGGGATCGTAGCGCATCTATCGTTTGCGGTGGGATTGAGCCTTGCTCCAGCAAGGTTCTCGGAAGCGGGAATAATGCGTTCATAGCACTCCTTCCATTTGTCGGATAATGCCTAATACACCTATTACATAGCTGGGACAAGACTGATAATCGAAGGCAAAACGTGGTAATGTGTACTTAGTCGAATGCGGAAAATTGCGACCGCCGTGGCTGCAGTGTGCCGCATTCAAGAGAGGCAAAAGGCCTCAACGAACACACCTTAGGGGATGTCTTTTTGGTCATTGTTCTTTAGGGAACGGTTAATCGCATAGCGTTTTCGAAGAAGGCCGTAGCAAGGCCTTGTGCTATTGCGCCGTTCCGAACCTGTTTTCAATATCGTCTCAACGAACAGGAAGAACAATGAATACTTTCCCAAAAGCAAATAGCTTTGACGCTAATCTCGTCCGCTCCAAAATCATGGGGCCCAACCCGCTTAAGCTCTGCGAGGAGCTGCTTCATGGCGCCGATCTCGCACAAGGATTGCGCGTATGCGACCTCGGATCCGGCTCCGGCATCACAAGCGTGATGCTCTCGCGCGAGTACGGACTTGATGTTTACGCCGTCGATCTGTGGAGCGACCCCGCCGAAAACCGTGCTTTCTTTCGTCGAATGGGCGTGCCGGATGGGCAAATCCACCCCGTCAAGGCCGATGTGGCGGAAGGTTTGCCGTTCGAACAGCAGTTTTTCGACGCGGTGGTAAGCATCGACTCCTACAACTATTTCGGCCGCGATCCGCGGTATCTCGGCGAAAAGCTCCTTCCTTACGTGAAGCCGGGCGGGAGGATCTACCTCTCCATTCCCGGCATGGTGCGCGATTGCCATGATGAGCTGCCGGCGTGCCTGCTCGCCTCGTGGACTCCCGAGCAGCTTGAGTACATGCACGATATGACCTGGTGGCAAGCCATGATCGGCAAAACGCCCGGGGTGGTTATCGAAGATATGCATCAGATGACGTGCACGCGCGAGGCATGGGCCGACTGGATCGCCTGCGAAAACGAATACGCTCGCGGCGACAGGGCGGCCGTCAAAGCGGGCGCGCTCGACTACCTGAACACCATTGCGGTCACGCTGGTGAAGCGCTAAGCAAGGCTAGCGAAAGTGGGCGGCGAGCGGCATGACGCCGCTCGCCGCTCCGCGTGCTCTTCGGCGTTTCTCCGGCGCGTGAGGGGCGAGCGACGATGACGCTGCTCGCCCCTTTCTCGTTCCAACATGCCATTGTCGACGATTTCGTTGAATCACCGGTGGGGGGCTCCGGAATCATCCTGGGGCTCACGGGTGTTTTTACCAGATTCTGACTTGTGTAACTGTGTATAGTGTATATATACTGTGCTTACCGGTTATATACACGAAAGGCCGATCGTGGACATCATCATCTCGAACACCAGCGACAAGCCCATCTACGAGCAAATCTCCTCGCAGATTAAAAGCCAGATACTTTCAGGAGCTTTGACATGCGGCGAAAAGCTCCCTTCCATTCGGGCGTTGGCGAACGGCGTTGGCGTGAGCGTCATCACCACCAAACGCGCCTACTCCGATTTGGAAGCGGAAGGATTCATCGAAACCGTGCAAGGCAAAGGCTGCTTCGTTGCCTCGGGCAACCATGAGAGGCTGCGCGAAGAGCAACTGCGCCGCATCGAGGGAATGCTGGCGAAAGCTGCTGCTCAGGCCTTTGACCTGGGAGTTTCGCGTGCAGAACTGCATGAGATGCTCGATTTGATCGCAGATGGGGAATCTGAGCAACGCGGGAAAGGAGAGGCTTCATGACGAATCTTTTGGACATACGGCACGTGAGTTGCGACTTGAGCGACTCGTTCGCATTGCGCGACGTGAGCCTTGCCGTTGCCCCTGGCGAAATCGTCGGCTTTGTCGGCGCGAACGGGGCGGGCAAAACTACGATGGTCCGCGTGGCCTTGGGCTTGCAGCACATCGGCGCGGGCGAGGTCAAGCTGTTCGGTGAACCATTTGGGGCCGCTGCGTCGGACCAGGTCCAACGCAGCGTCCGCGCTCGTATCGGCGTGGTGCTCGACACATGCCCGTTTCCTTCGGAGCTGCGCGTCAGCCAGGTGGTGACATGCTTGAAGCCAGCGTTCCCGCAATGGGGCAATTCGCTGTTCGAGGGCCTTATCGCGCGGTTTGGCATAAACCCGAAGACGAAGGTGAAGGAGCTTTCGCGCGGTATGGGCATGAAGCTTCAAATCGCGGTAGCGCTTTCGCATCGCGCCGATCTTCTGCTTCTCGATGAGGCGACAGCGGGTCTCGACCCGCTGGCCCGCGATGAGATTCTCGATATGCTGCAGGAGTTTGTGGGAGACGGCGACCGCGGCGTGCTGCTTTCCAGCCATATCACCACCGACCTGGAACGTGTCGCAGATCGTGTCGTGGGCATTGATGCGGGGCGGGTCATTTTCGACGTGCCGCGCGAAACCATTACCGATACCGCGGGTATCGCGCATTGCGCGGCTAGCCAGGTGGCGGAAATCCTCGAATGCGTGCCGGGTGCGCGTGCGGTCAAACGCGAGTTCAGCTGCGATGTGCTCGTGCCGAATCGTTTCGAGTTCGCGCAGGCGTTTCCCGAGGTTGTCTACGATCGCGCAAATGTGGGCGACTATTTGCACTTCATGTTGAAAGGGGGCCGCTGATGTTGGCTTCTGTGAAATCAAAACTGGCAATCATCCGTACTATGGCTCCGGTTTTGACGGTGACGATCGTGTTCGTGTGCGCGTTTACGTGCTTTGGAATGGGGTCATACGCCGGGGCGTCTGCGGCATGTGCGATGGTGCCCATACTCGTCATGTTCTCGCTGTTGGGCTACGACGATCAAAACGGATGGCTGCGTTATCGCGCCGCGCTTCCGCTTGCGCGTCGGGATATCGTTGTCGGGCGTTACTTAGCGATCGTTGTTTGTTCGTCGGTTGCGCTGGTTGCCCTGTTTGCGGTCACCATGGCATGCGTTTTAGCGTTTCCTGCTTTGGGAATCGAGATGGAGCAGACTTCGACGCCTGAGATCTTTTCGGCGTGCGTGGCTTCCACGGCAATCGTACTAGTTCTTGTTGCTATTGCTCAACCGTTTTCGATAAAGTTCGGCGGCTCGAAAGGTGTGCGCTATATCGGCTGCGCGCTCATGTTCGTCGGGTGCCTTATCTACGTTGCCTCGCAATTCGCCATGCCTGAATTGTTCGACGGCTTCTGGGATTGGGCGTCTCAGCATCCAATCGCCTTGCTAGCTGCGCTGGTCATCATTTCCCTGACAGTCTATGTGGCAAGCTGCAAGCTCAGCATCTGCATCTTCGAGAAGAAGGACATCTAGCGGGTTCTTTGCGGGTGAAAACGTCGCTTTTGCGGAAGCAAAAGAAGGCTGTGGCGTTCTCCCACCGCGCTCAAGCGGTTGCCGTCAGATACGAGCGGCACAATCGGCAACGGGGGATTCGCCCCGCCGAGTAAGCTTGGGGAATAGCTGCTGCCGCGCTCAAGCGGCAGCCGTAAGATGTGAGCGGTATCGTGAAGTCAGGGAATGGGTATCGTGGCTGCTTGTCGAAGCACCGCCCGTGACTCTGGTCGCGTGCATGGTATGATGCTCCTGCAGTCATTCCTTAAACCTAGCTCTAGGTCAAAACGCTCCTGAAAGGAAACCGCCATGTACACAATCGGGCAGGTCTCGGAGATGTTCGATATTCCGGTATCCACATTGCGCTATTACGACAAGGAAGGCCTGTTCCCCAACCTAGAGCGCGCAGGCAACATCCGCCGGTTCGGCGAAGGCGAGCTTGAGCTGCTCCGCGTCATCGAGTGCCTCAAGAAGACAGGCCTCGAGATCAAAGACATCAAGCGTTTCGTCGACATGGTCCAAGAGGGCCCATCCACCTACGCCGAGCGAAAGCAGCTTTTCGAGGCGCGCAAAGCTCGGACCGAGCAGGAAATCGCCCGCCTTCAAAAGGCGCTTGCCATGGTGAAGTTCAAGTGCTGGTACTACGAAACCGCTCAAAACGACGGCGGGGAAGAGCGCCTTGCCAAGATAATCCCCGACGGCCTGCCCAAGGACATCCGCGAACTCTACGACCTGGCGCACAGTTGATTGAGCGCCAGGTCCGTCCTCGAATGCGCTGTTGTATTCGAGGGCTAAGACTTCCCGAGCTTGTGGATGTGCCGGACAATCCTCGTAAAAACTTTGCCGAAGTTGCCGCAAAATTCCGTGACGTTCCCGCAAGCTCCATTCCTGTTGCCGGGTAGGACATCTTGGAAGGTGCGTTTTTCGGCTCCTGATAATCGGCTGGCGAATGCACCCAGCTCAATGACCGTTGTCCTGAGGCGCGTTTAAGGACGGGGCTGTGAGTTTTGCGAGCTGTTATGACGCTCGAGTTTCTCGGCAGGCGGCGCATTCGCTCGATGCGCCGCCTGTTTTCCTAAAGTCCGAACTCCTCTTGAAGCAGCTTGGCGAAATCGGCTTTAGGGTCGGCGGCTTTCGCCAATAGCTCGTCTTTACGGTCGCGGTTCAGGCGCTTGAAGCGGTACTCTGCGCTCATGGCATCGTGCTTGGTGGCGAATTCGGCTACGGCCAGTAGGTTCAGCGGCCCGCGCCCGCGCGTGTACTTCGCACCTGTGCCCGTTTGATGCGCGGCGAATCGCGCCCGCACATCAGGGGAGTACCCGGTGTACAGGCTGCCATCGGCGCACTCGATCACGTACATGAAATGGCGTTTGCCCGTTGCGGGGTTTGCGTTGCCTTGCTGCTCGGTTTCGGATGCGTCCGGCGTCTCCGCAAGCGACTCCTTGCCGTCTTGCGACGACACCCGGCGGTCGAACGCCCCTGCGGCGCGATCTGGCATTCCCGCGCACGTCTTCTTGCCGTTTTGCGGCGATATCGAGTGGCCGGTCGCCCCTGCCGCGCCGCCTGCTTCTGTGGAATCTGCGGTCCGCGAGGTGCCAGAGGTTCGCTTCGCTTGTGTATTCGCAGCGCTTTTGCTCTGGGTCCGCGCTTTGCTGTTTTGCGCGACCGCGCAATCGCTGTCGGAGGCAAGCTCTTTCCCCAGCTCGGCGGCAAGCTTTGGCAGCAAATCAGCCATCGTGGCGTCGATGGTGTTCTTTTTCAGCTGGCACTCCCAGATCACGTGCACGCGCCAGCCCATCTCCTCGAGTTTGCGCACATTATCCGCGTCGCGCTCGACGTTTCGGGCGAACTTCGCTTCCCAATACTCGACGTTCTTCTTCGGCGAACTCGGTTTGCAATGCGGGCAGCGATGCCAAAAACACCCTCTCACCTCGACTGCGACGCGTTTGCCCGGCCACGCGATATCGGGATGTCCGGGCACCTTCCATTGCAGCCGGTAGCCAGTCAAACCCGCCCTCCGCAGGCGTTCGCGCACCAGCAACTCGGGCTTCGTGTTCGCCCGCTTGTTGCCCTGCATGCTTTTGTGCACCGCGTAGTTCGATGCGGGTGGGGAAGGGACGCGCACGGTGACGATGTCGACGCGGCTTTCGCCGGTCGTCGCTACATTTCCTGCGCCGTCGGCCATCAAGCACGTTGCGGAGTCCGCGGCGATGTCGCCCGAACGGGCGGCTTGGCGCTTGTTATTCGTCCCATTTCCGCTCGATCGTTTCGCCACCTGGGCTTTCGCAGTTACGAATCCGCGCTTGATGCTGCTCGGCGACGGGACCTCGCCCAGCGTTCCGGTTTCCGCGGCCTCTAAAAGCGGCAGCAGCTCCTCTTGCCAGCGTGCGGTTAGACGCTCCAGCTGCCAAACCGCGTTCGCGGGGCTTGTCGAGGGAAGCACGTGCGCAGCCAGCCCCACTTGCCATTGCAGGTAGCGCTTGTACAGCCGTCCGGCTGTGCCGCCGTTGCAAATCACGGCGCCGATATGCGCTTCTTCCAGCACGCGCTCCACCTGCGCGGGGACCACGTTCTTGATGCTCGCGTCGCTCGATCCCTTGATGTCGCACGAGGCTATGACATCCCATAAGGCGATGCCGTGCTCAAGCAGTAGCTGCTTTTTCGTCGTAATCGACCCCTCAAGCGTCAAAGGCCGTCCGTCGTCGCTCAATCCGCCCTCGTTTTGCGGCACGGGTTCGCCCAGGCATGCGGCCATCACACGCCAAAAGCGGTTTTGCGGGTTGCCGTAGTAAAACGCGTTCTCGCGCGAGAGGACCGAGGGAAACGACCCCAGCACCAAAATCCGCGAACGCTCGTCGAACACGGGCTCAAACCCATGCGATATATGTTGGTAACTTGCCATGCGCCCCAGTATAGCGAATAGGGAAGCGCCTCCGGCTTGTCCCCGCAACACGCCGACGATTCGCTTAGCCACCGATCTCGGCTAGTTCGATGACGCTTGCCGGCTGGGCCGTTTATCAGGCTCGCCCCCTTTATTGCGCCGACAGCGCTCGTAGGCACATCGCGCGCTTTTGAGGCTCTCCCGCAAAAGCCGTCGCGTTCGCAGCTCTTACGCGGGATTCTCGTGGATCATGATGTGCTTCACGGTGGGGAAGCGCTGCTCGACGGCATCGTGGGCGCGCTCGGCGATCGCGTGGGCATCCACCAGTCGTAGCTGCCCGTCAACGGCGATCTCGGCGTCTACATATACCTTGTTGCCGAATTTGCGCGTGCGAAGCGCGTCGATGCGCATCACCCCGTCCTGCGCCAGGATGCAATCGCGCACCTCGAGCTCGAACGTGGGCGCGCACGGCGTGTCCGTCACTTTATCCACCGCATCGCGCAGCACCTCGAAGGCCACTTTGAAGATGATCAGGCAGATGACGATGGACGCCAGCGGGTCGCACACGCCCCAGCCGAGCATGGCGCCGCCGATGCCCGCAAGGGCACCCACCGACGACAGCGCATCGGAACGGTGATGCCAGGCGTCGGCCATGAATGCGTCGGAGTTCATGATGCGCGCCCAGTGTCGCGTGTACCAGAACATGCCCTCCTTCGCGACGATGCTCACCACCGCAGCCGACAGCGCTAGCCAGCCGGGCGCCGTCGCATGCTCGTATGCGCCCGTGGCAATCGACTGGATCGAGGCGAACCCGATGCCGGCGCCCGTCGCCGCCAATATAAGGCCAAGCGCCATGGACGCCAGGCATTCGAAACGCTCGTGGCCGTAAGGGTGGCTCTCGTCCGCATCGCGTTGCGAGATCCTCACGCCCAGGAACGCTATGGCGGTGGCGAACACGTCGGACAGCGAATGCACGGCGTCCGAGGCCATTGCCGCCGAGTTGCCGAATATGCCTGCGAACAATTTGAACGCCGACAGCGCTACGTTGCCGCTTACTCCCACAATGGCAAGTTTGTTCGCGATGCGCTTCTCATCAAACTCCGAATCGGCGGTTTTGCCCGCTGCCGCGCTATTTGCGCGCTTTTCTGTATCCATGACGTCGATCCTCCTGCATCGCCTGCCGCACGGTCTTCCAGCCCACTGGGCGGCAGGGCGCTTTTGAAATAAACCTATACTAAGCACGCGCACCGGGTATGTCATCGGTGACTTGCGGTTCACGAGATTTTTTAACAATAGAAGACATCTTCTGGGCGGTTTTGCGCAGAAGCGGGCGAAAGCAGCGCCGGTTCCCTGCCTTGCGTCGTCATCGGCGCCGGCTCCTGATTCGGAAAGCGCGCCCGGGAACGCTGCTCCGTTTCGCCTCGCCGCCCTCTAACCAGAAGCCCGGCCGCGTCAACCCCTTGTTGCGAAAGTGTCGCGAAACCCATGCGTTTGCCGCCCCTTTCGCCGAAATCCGCATCGTTTTCGATGGTGGAAAACCACTGTCGAAATCGCTTCCGAAAAATGCCGCTTTACGAATGACGACCGGGGGTTTCGCGGTTTTCCAGCCATGGTGGAAAACAACCCCATACCCCCATCCATGGATTTTTCAGCGGAATAAAACACAACATATTGGGGCGAAATGACGTATGATAGGGACACCGACCAAGCGACCCGAACGCACCGAGGTCGCAAATTTTCACGAAATTTCCGAACGCGCAGGTCATGCCCTGTATGGCCTTCTGCGCTCGGATGAAGGTAATCCGCAAGGCGCCCGCCAGGCACCTTGCGCGAGAAGCAAGAAGGGTGTGAGCGGCATGAAGATCATCAAGCGCAGCGGCTCCGAGGCGACGTTCGACATCAATAAAATCGTCAACGCCATCAAGGGTGCCAACGGGGACGTCGTTCCCGAGGAGCGCCTGACCGAAGACCAGATCGCGCTGGCGGCGCACAGCGTCGAGTGGCTTTGCAGCCGCTCGGGCCATACCGTGTCCGTGGAAGAGGTCCAGGACATGGTCGAGAACCAGATCATGGCGCAGGGCCGTTACTCCGTTGCGCGCAAGTACATCATCTATCGCTACAACCAAACGCTCAAGCGCCAGTCCAACACCACCGACGACAAGATCTTGTCG
>JAUNWR010000138.1:0-2474 GCA_030540215.1 Coriobacteriia bacterium
GCGCAGATGGTGTACTTCACCTTCCCGTAAAGGTCCTCCCCCGCAAACGGGGTGTTCGCCGCCTTCGAGACGAACTTCGGGCCCACGCGCCAGCGTTCGCCTTCGTTGAAGATCACCAGGTCGGCGTCGGCGCCTTCCGCGATCGCGCCCTTGTCCAGCTTGTAGAGCTTCGCCGGGTTCAGGCTCATCTTCTCGATCAGCTGCATGAGCGTCAGATGCCCCTTGCGCACAAGGTTCGTGATGCCCAGGGCAAGCGCGGTCTCCAGCCCGATGATGCCGCTGGGCGCCTCGGCGAACAGCTTGGCCTTCTCCTCGGCGGAATGCGGCGCGTGGTCGGTGGCGATGATGTCGATCGCTCCGTCCTTCAAGCCCTCGATGATGGCGTAGCGGTCAGCCTGCGTTCGCAGCGGCGGATTCATCTTCGCCATCGTGCCCTTCTCCAGCACGGCGTCCTCGGTCAGCGAGAAATGGTGCGGCGTGGCCTCGGCCGTCACGTGCGCGCCCATCTCCTTCGCCAGGCGCACCAGCTGCACGGAGTTCGCCGAGCTGATGTGCTGGATGTTCACCCGCGCGCCCGTGTGCAGCGCCAGCATGCAGTCGCGCGCCACCAGCACGTCCTCGGCCAGCGCGGGCGCGCCGCCCAGCCCCAGCGCCTTCGACACGGCGCCCTGGTTCACGCCCGGCGACTCGATGAACGCGCGGTCCTCCTCGTGGAACGAAAGCGGCAGGTCAAGCTTCGCCGCACGCTCCATCGCGCTCTTGACCAGGGCCTCGTCCATCAGCGGGATACCGTCGTCGGTGAATCCCGCGGCCCCGTGGGCGGCAAGCTCCTCCATGTCCACCAGCTCGCGCCCCTGCATGCCGCGGCTGATGGTCGCGCACGTTAACACGTTGATGCCGCAGCGCGCCCCGCGCTCGAGCACGTAGCCGAGTGTCTCAACGTTGTCAACGGGCGGCTTCGTATTCGCCATGCACACCACGCTGGTGAACCCGCCTGCCGCGGCCGATGCAGCGCCGCTTTCGATGTCCTCCTTGTACGTGAAGCCCGGATCGCGGAAGTGCACGTGCACATCCACCAGGCCCGGAGCCACCACGCAGCCCTTCGCCTCGATGATGCGCTCGTAGTCCTCCGAGCGCTGGTACTTGCCGATCTTCGCTATCTTGCCGCCATCTATCACCAGGTCGAGCACATCGTCGATGCCGCGCGCAGGGTCGATGACGCGGCCGTCTTTCACCAGGATCATAGCGCCTCTTCCTTCAAATGCTCGTACATCACCATCGCGCCGTCGAGAATCGATTCGATGGTGGCGAACTCCTTCTTGTTGTGGCTGATGCCCTTCACGCACGGGATGAACACCATGCCCGTGTCGCAGATGTGCGCGAACGACATGGCGTCGTGACCTGCGCCGCTAATCATCAGCCGATGCGGGATGCGCAGGTGCTTCGCCGCATCGAGCAGCTTCTGCTGCGTCTCGGACGACATCTCGATGGGCGGAATGTCGGAGGTTTTCTCGCGGAAGTACTTGAGGCGGCGCTTCTCGCAGATGCGCGTGCACGCGGCCTTCAAGCGCGCCTCCATGCGGTCGAGGCTTGCCACGTCGATGCCGCGCATGTCGATGCCCAGCTCCACCTCGCCGGGGATGACGTTGAGCGCGTTGGGGTGGTTCGTTATGACGCCCACGGTGGCCACGGACTGGTGCATGGCCTCGGATTTGCCGATCTCCTCGACCTCCAGGATGATCTCAGCCGCCGCCGCAAGCGCGTCGGAGCGCATGCCCATGGGCGTAGCGCCCGAATGCTCCGCGTTGCCGTGCACGTGCACCTTGAAGCGGCGCGGGCCGGCGATGGTGCTCACAATGCCCACGGCGTCGCCGTATTCCTCCAGTACCTTGCCCTGCTCGATGTGCAGCTCAAGGTACTCGCGAATGCCCTGGATGCGGTCGGGCGTCAGGCTGTAGCCCTTGCGGTCGAACACCTCGTGCAACGTCTCGCCCTGCTTGTTCACGGCCTCGCCCACGTCGTGCTTGTAGATCTCCTTGGTGATAAGGCCGCTGCCGATAGTGCTCCTGCCGAAGTTGCTGGACTCCTCGCAGCGCATGGCGCCCACGCGAATGGGCAGGTCAAGGCCGTCGCGTTCGGCCCACCCCATCACCAGCAGCCCGGTGATGATGCCCGCGACGCCATCGTAGCGCCCGCCTTCGATCACCGAGTCCAGGTGCGAGCCGACCAGCCAATAGGGTTCGTCCATGCTGTACTGCGGACGGTACAGGTAGGTGTTGCCCACCTGGTCGGCGAAGTGGCCGTAACCCTTCTCCTCGCCGAGCGCGCACATGGCCTGGTGCATCTCGTCCTCCACCTCGGTGTAGCCGAGCCGGGTCACGCCGCCCGACTCGCAGCTGCCGATGCCGTAGAACCGGTCGAAAAGGTATTCTGCATACTCAACGTCTTCGATAGCGTGCCGCATAGCTTCTCCT
>JAUNWR010000031.1:0-18786 GCA_030540215.1 Coriobacteriia bacterium
TAGACATCTCCCTGTCGGTGGAGCAGGGCCAGGACGTCGCCATCATCGGCCCTTCCGGCGGCTGCAAATCCACGCTTTTGCGTTGCATGACGCTACTGGAAACCCTTGACGGCGGCAGCCTATCCTACGGTGACCTTGCCGTGGCAACCGACAACGGTTCCGGTTCCGTGTACGGCGGAAAGGCCGTGCTCTCGCAGGCCAAAACGCGCTTCGGCCTGGTGTTCCAGAACTTCAACCTGTTCCCGCACTACACGGTGCTGAAGAACGTCACCGATGCGCCGCTTTCCGTGCAGAAGCGACCGAAGGACGAGGTCATGTCCCAGGCGCACGAGCTGTTGGTGAAAATGGGCCTGGAGGGCAAGGAGAACATGGTTCCCTGCGAGCTCTCCGGCGGCCAGCAGCAGCGCGTTGCCATCGCCCGCGCCCTGGCACTGAATCCCGACGTCCTGTTCTTCGACGAGCCCACCAGCGCCCTCGACCCCGAGCTCACCAAGGGCGTGCTCAAGGTCATCCGCGACCTCGCCGACGAGCATATGACCATGGTCATCGTCACGCACGAGATGGGCTTCGCCCGCGACGTCGCCGACCATATCATCTTCATGGACGGCGGCTACATCGTGGAGGAGGGCCCTGCCGATCAGGTGATCAACAACCCGCAGCAGGAGCGCACGAAGCTGTTCCTGGCCAACTACGGGGATTAACGAAACGGTTTGCGGCGCGCAAAACGCGCTGCAAGGGAAAGCGCCCGGGTATCCGGGCGCTTTTGCATGGGAAAGGCGGAAACTTGGAAGAGAAAGACCATCAGGCGCCTTTTGGGGCGGCAGATGCCGATGACGCGAAAGCGGCCGGTTTGGGCGCGCAGGCGCGCTCGACGGGTGATGGGAATGGACATACTGTCGCGTTTGCGATGGGTCAGGCAAGGTCATCAGCTGCCGGCGACGGCACGGTGACGTTCTACATCACGCGGCACGGGCAGACGGTCTACAACGTTGCCAGCCGCGTGCAGGGCTGGTGCGACTCGCAGCTTACCGACGAGGGCATCCGCGTGGCGCGCCTGCTGGGCCGGGGCTTGGCCGAGGTCCCGTTCGCACAAGCCTACTGCAGCGATGCCGGCCGCGCCGTGCAAACGCTCAATGCCGTGCTTGCCGCTAGGCTGAAGGAGAACCCGCAGGCCGAGTTGCCGTTCATTCACGTTCCCGACCCGCGCCTTCGCGAGTGGTGCTACGGCAACCTGGAGGCGGGTCCGGGAACCGAGCTGCACGCGGCGCTTACCCGCGGCTTTGGCGAGGATCTGCCCTTCGACGAGTTGAACCGGCGCCTGCCCCAGGTGGCCGAGGTGCTGGCCGACCAGGACGACACCGGGCGCGCGGAGCGCTTCGACCAGGTGAAGGCGCGTCTGGAAAGCTTCTTCGCCGAAGCGGGTGAGCGGGCGCTTGCCACGGGCGGCGGCAACGTGCTGGTGGTCACGCATTCGTTCGTGGTGCGATCGGTCATGTATCTGCTGGACCCTTCGCGCGTGAACGACCCGCTCAAGATCAAGAACGCCAGCGTCACCCAGGTGACCTACGACGGTGAATCGTTCACGCTGGGAGAAACGGCTTCAACTCGCTGGCTGGGCGAGATGCCGCCGGAGGCAAATGCCATCCCCTTCGGCTTCCGTATGTAAACAAGCGAACGCAAAAGGCCCGGGGACACGTCCCCGGGCCTTTCTCATGGCGTATGAGCCGTGGTGCCGTTACTGGTGGTACTTCGTCAGCGTCGGCGTGGTGGCCAGCTGCAGGTCGCCCTCGACGCCTGCCGGCAGGGTGACCGTGTAGCTATAGGTCACGGTGGACTCCACAGGCAGCGGGTTGTTCGGCTTGGGCAGCACCGAGAAGTCGCCCACCTGGCAGGTGAAGGTGACGTCGAGGCCCTGATAGGTGGCCTTGCCGAGCGTGGCGCCGTTCGATGCCGTTACGTCGGAGATCGTGCCGCCCGCAGGCGCGTAGAAGTAGATGAACGGGTCGGCATCGCCCAGGCTCTTGTCGTTGTCCGAGACGATGTAGCTGCCGCCCTGCTTCGCTTCCTGTGCGGTCATGAAGTTCGTCAGCGTGGTGGTCACGTGATAGGTGCGGGACCCGTCGTTGCCCGTGACGGGGCTGGAGACCTGGGTGTCCATGCCCAGCCACCAGCCAAGCTTGCTGCCGGCCCAGAAGTTGACGAACACGCCGAGGGTGGGCTGCTGCTCGGAAGCGGCGGTCATGGAGCCCGAATAGCCCATGTCCTCGATGTAGCTCTGCTCGGTGGCGTCTGCCAGCCAGATCATGACACGGCGATCCTCAAGGCCGCCCATCATGGTGGAGACCAGCTTCATGAGCGACGAGGCGTTCATGTTCTCCAAAGCCGAGTCGAACGCGTACTCCGCGGCCTCGGCGAACAGGGCGTCGCACAGGTCGTTGCCCTCGGACATGTTCGAGCCGCTGGACAGGTACTTCCAGTACAGGTCGTGCTGCAGCACCTTGGTGGCGTTCGTTCCGTCGATGGTGGTGCCATCGGACAGCGTGAAGCTATCGCCCGTGGCGGCCAGCAGGTCCTGGACCATGGTGGGCGTGATGGAGATGACGCCGTCGACGGACTGCTCGGTCTTCTCCTGGTAAGCCGCCGCCCAGATGCCGGCGACGCGCGGGTAGTCAGGATTGAAGCTGTTATCCCAGGAATACTGCGTGTACCAGGGGTAGAACAGCGCGTTCTCCTCGTCGGTGATGGCGCACTGCGCGGGCGTCTCCTCGGCCATCATGTCGTAGACCTTGGTGAAATCGCCCAGCTCGATGGCGCCGTTGTCGATGGAGACGGTGCCCATGGAACCGGGGAAGCCTCCCGAGGCGCGGATCTCGGCGGTGTTCTGCGCGGCCAGCAGGTACGTGCGGTTGCCGTTTGCGCCGAGCATGGAGCCGATGATGGGCGCGAAGGTGTTCGCCTCCTGGAAGACGTCGTTGATGCCCGTGATCTTCTCCTGGGCGGGCCCCACCAGCTTCTGCAGCTTCTCGATATGGAAGGCGGGAAGCGAGGTCAGCTCGTCGGTGCAGCGCTGCATGGCCGGCGCGCCGTTTTGGATGGCGCCGAGCAGCGTGGTGATGGCCGCGACATCCAGCTTGCCGTCGGCGTCGATGCAGGCCGACGGCGGCGTGGTGGACAGGCTGCTGGTCAGCGGCACGATGGCGTTGTCGGATGCGTCTGCCAGGGCGGAGGCGATGGTCTGCACGCCCTTCACGTCGCTGCCCACGACGGGCAGCATGGCGGCCACGTTCCAAACAGGGGAGGAAAGCTCCTCGTTCATGGCCTGTGCCGAGGATTGCAGGTTGGAGGCGTTCTTCGCCGCCGTTGCGAAGTCCTGCCCAGCGATGGCGGTCTGGATGCCGTTGACGTTGGAAAGCGCGGTCTCGGCCTGGGCTTTCACGTCCTTGGCGGACAGCGCCAGCGCCGCGCCGTAGCCGCACGTTCCCACCAGCAGGCATGCGATGACGACGATGCAGACGATCAGCTTGGTGTGCTTCTTGCGACGCTTCTTCTTCACGCGGATCATGCCGTCGTGCTCGTGATTGTTAGGAAGCGGCTGGAAGTTGAAGTCCTGCCTTCCGTACGGGTTGCCATAACCGTTTTGCGGCTGCTGCTGCCCGGGCTGCTGGGCGTAGCGCGGCTGCTGATACGGGGGGCGCTGATATGCTTGCTGGCCGTATGGCTGTTGCGGGCGCGCCGGTGCTTGCCGGCCCATGTTGGCGGGACGGTTGGCCTGTTGCCCATATGCCTGGTCCGGGCGCGAATGCTTTCCGTTGTTCTGCATAACACTCCTGACTTGCCTGAAACTACAAGGGGAAAGTGTATCACGCGCAATGTCGGCGGGGGACATTTGCACGCGAAGCCCAGATGACGGGCTTATAGGGAAGCCATCTGCCGATGGACCTGTCATCAACGACGGCTTTTGCGCTATATGCGAGCGTTCGCCAAGCATGCGGGTTTCGGACACATAACGCTACGTCCCCAATTGTCAGACGGGGACCGATTAGCGAACGCAAAAAGCCTGGGAATAGGCCCGGGCCTTTTGCGTGCTATGTGCGTCCTGTTTATCAGTGGTTCTCGATGACGTGCGGGATGACGCGATGCCACGCCGTTCCGGTCTCCTGATCGTAGATGACGTCGTTGGCCATCTCGTCGATGTAGAAGGAGATGTACACCCCGCTCGAGTCCTTCGTCAGGCAGGAGCATCGTCCCTGGTTCAGCATCATGTCGACCACGCCGTTGCAGAATTCGAACTTCACGGGCGCGGAAGGCTGGGGCCTGCCAAGGGCGCGTGAATCGATGAGCGAGTAATAGTCGTAGATCACCAGATCGCCCTGTGTGTGGAAGTCGATGTAGCGGGGCTCCTCGGCGTTCGGGTTGGGGCTCCAAAGGCCCACGATCATCTCGTTCGTCAGCGTGGTCTCGGGCATGGGCGCCGTCTGCCCGCTGCTGGAAGCGCTCGAGCCGCTGTTGGCGGAGCTGCCGCCGGTCGACTCGCTCGGCTTGCTCTCGGTTGCGGGCAAGCCGCTGTTGGCGGAGCTGCCTCCGGAAGACTCGCTTGGCTTGGATTCGGTCTCCTTGCCCGTGTTCGAGCCGCTCGAGCTGCTCGTCGAGCCGGAGCTCGAACTGCTTTCAGCGGGCTTGTCCTGGGTTTTGCCTTTGCTCGTCGAGCCGGCCTGCACCTTGAGGTCTCCCGCCTCGGTTCCGCCGAACAGCTTCACCTTGACGTTGCGCTGCGATTCGATGAAGTTGGCGTCCGCTCCCACGTGCTCAAGGTATTCGGCGGAATCGTCCCCGATGTTCTTCTTCGCCGTGCTCAGACTTTTCGACAGCGTGGGGTAGTTGCCGTTCTCGTCGGGGGTCAAAAACGTGGTCAGCACGCCCTGGAGCATGGCGACGTTGTAGACGTGGGAGATCGACCCGGTGTTGCCGAACACGGCGGTCGCGCCGTTGTCCAGGAACGCGTCGGCAAGCTGGCTGTCCTCGCCCGTGCTGCAGGCGCACAGGTAGACGACCGACCCGCTCAGGCCGCGCACGTAGCGCTTGACGAAGCCGGGCGTGATCGCAAGGTGGTTGTCGGGGTCCCCGGCCACGTTGACGATCGTGGCGCGGTCGTTCTTGATCTCGATGAGCTGGGCTTTGTCGCTTAGGTCGGAATCGATTCCGGTGTCAAGGACGCTGCCGGTTTTGCGGTTGTACCCGCCGTGGCCGGCCCAAATGAGCAGTTGCTGTTTGCCGCTGAGCTCTTTGAGCCCGGCCAGCGTGATGTTGCTCGGGGTTTTTGCCGTGGAGGCGGACCATTTCGAGGAAGTCGCAGAAAACGCGCTGGTGACGGTGCTGATCGCCGCGAGCGAATCGGCTCTTCCCGTGGTCTCCACCGAGCAGACGGTGGCTTCGGAATCGGTGCTCAGGGCATCGGTTCCCTCGGGCGCGGCTATATAGAGGTACGACAGGCCGTTCTCGAACTTGAAGTACACGCTGTTGTCGTCGGCGGTGTAAGAGGACACGACCCCTTGCGCCTCAAGCTCCTTCGCGTAGGACTTTTGCGCCGCTATGGCGTTTTTGACATCTTCCTCGGTTTGGAATCCTCCCGACGCGTACGTGGCGGCGTTCTGGTCGATTTGGTCGAGGGTCTCCTCGAACTCGGCGATCTCGGCTTTGGAAAGCTCGGGGGCGGTGAATTCCTCCCAGATATCTAAGGCGAAGTTCGTTCCCGTGAGGAAGTATTGCACCGCAAGGACGACGATCGCGGCGATGACGATGAATGCCACGGTATTATCGCCGCCGCTTTTCTTGGAACCGTTCGATGAGCTTTGCGAGGGCTTGTCGGGCGTTGCCATAGCTTCTCCTTGGCGTTCGTCTACATGATGGAGCGTCGCTTCATATCATACGAGATGAGCGCGCTGTTTTGGAGAGCTTTGTGCACTTGCAGACCGCGAAACGAAAAACGCCCCGGAATGGTTCCGGGGCGTTGGTTTCACGCTGGCGGTCGTCGCCCGCGTATATGGGTTGGCGTGGAGTGGAGTGGCGACCGCTTTCGTTCTTGCTGCGCAGCTGGCGCGGTGCTACTTGGAGAAGCGGCTGTAGTCGTAACCACCCTCGCCGCCGCGCTTCTTGTTGTTGGCCTTGTGCTGGTTGCCGTTCTGGGCCTTGCGCTCCTTCTTGTGCAGGCGGGATTGCGCGTTCTTGGCGTTGCGGCGGGAACGGAACTCCTCATCGGAGAGCCACTCACCGTTGCGGCCGGCGCCGCCCTTGCCGCGATAGCCGCCCTTGTTGCCGCCGCGATCGTTACGGTTGTCGCGGTCGAAGCGGCCTCCACGGTCGTTGCGGTCCTTGCGGTCGAAGCGGCCCTTGCCGCCGCGGCCGCCGCGCTCGCCGCGGGTGACCAGCGTATCGTCCTCGCGACGGCGACGGCCCTCGCCGGCGTTGGGCCTGCGGCCCTCGCGCTCGGCGCGCTCGGCATGCTTCTCGCCGGTGCGGCGGGCGCCTGCCGGCTTGTTGCCGCCGCGGCGCGTGCCGCCCTTGCGCTCGCCGCGCTTGGGCTTCTCCAACACGGAGGGGTCGGTCTCGTAGCCCTCGATGGTGGTGAAGGGGATGTCCTTGCCGATGAGCTTCTCGATTTCCTTGAGCGTCTTCATGGTCTCGCGCGTGACGAAGGAGATGGCGAAGCCCTCCTCGCCGGCACGGCCCGTGCGGCCGATGCGGTGCACGTAGTCCTCGGCCATGTCGGGCAGGTCGAAGTTGATGACGTAGTTCACCTCGGGCACGTCGATGCCGCGCGCCAGCACGTCGGTGGCCACCAGGATGTCGGTCTTGCCGCGGCGGAAGTTCTCCAGGGCGCGACGGCGGCGGCCCTGGGTCTTGTCGGAGTGGATGGACTCGGCGTGGAAGCCGGCGGCCTCAAGCGCCTCGGCGCATTCCTCGGTGCGGTTCTTGGTGCGGGCGAACACGATTACGCGCTCGTGGCCCTTGTCGTTGAGCACCGCTTCCAGAAGCTCCTGCTTCTTGCGGTTGGCGATGGGCATGATGTACTGGGCGACGGTGGCAGCGGTCTCGCCGTTGCGGGCGATCTCGATGATGGCCGGATCCTTCAGCAGGTTGCCCAGGTTCTTCTGGATGGAGCTGTCGATGGTCGCGGAGAACAGCAGCGTCTGGCGCTCGGCCGGCGTGTGCTCCACGATCTTGGTGACGTCGGGCAGGAAGCCCATGTCGAGCATGCGGTCGGCTTCGTCGAGCACGAGCACCTTGGTCTCGGACAGGTCGACCACGCCGCGGTCCATCAGGTCGTTCAGGCGGCCGGGAGTGGCGATGAGCACGTCGGTGCCGCCGCGCAGCTCGCGGATCTGCGGGCCGTAGGGCGTGCCGCCGTACACGGTGGTCACGAAGTGGCCGGTTTTGCGGGAGATCTGCATGCAGGTGCGGCTGATCTGCTGAGCCAGCTCGCGCGTGGGGCTGACGACGCACACGCGCGGGGCGCGGCCGCGGCCCTTCATGCGCTCGAGCGTGGAGAGCGTGGGCAGCAGGAACGCTGCGGTCTTGCCGGTGCCGGTGGAAGCGGCGGCGATGACGTCGCGGCCTTCCAGGATGTAGGGGATGGACTGCTCTTGAACGGGCGTGGGGGAGTCGTAGCCCATGCGCTCGACGGCGGCGAGCGCGGCCTCGGACAGGCCCAGTTCTGCAAATGCGGTCATGAAAGATCCGTTTCTCTTCGCGGAAGCAGCGCGCAGCAAACCAAGGCGTCCGGAAACGGGCGGCATCGGTTTCAGTCAAGCGCTTGCAACCTATGTACCAATTCATCGCACCCGCCCCAGGCGGCGTGCTTGCGCTTGACGCGAGCCGCTTTCTACATGCCTTGCGCGGTGCGTGGAAGAGCGCGCGAAAAGAAGATTAGAAAGAATTTCGTGAGAAGCAACCCGCTTATTATGATGGTGTTTTCACAAAAGGGAAGCGCTTGAGCCCGAAAAGAGCGCGATTGTGCACGAATCTCCATGGCTTTCGGCCTTTTCTGCTGAAGTGGAGCAACTTTGTACCCGCCCCTCCATTGCGGGGTATAATGGTAAGGCTATTGCCCCGAGACTTGAGAGGTTTATTCATGACATTGCTCGAGCTGCTTCAGCTTATGCGCAAGCATCTGAAGCTCATGATCGTCCTGCCTATCGTGTGCGCGCTTGCGACCGCCGTGGTCTGCTTCGTTGCGCTGCCCAACACGTATACTGCTTCCACCAGCATGTATGTGCTTGCGAAGCAGTCTTCGGCGAACTCCGACAATGCTGCGAACTACTCCAACCTCAACGCTAGCCAGATGATGGCCAACGACGTGTCCACGCTGCTCAAGAGCGACCGCATCGAGGCCGACACGGCCAAGGACCTGCATCTTGAGTCACTGAAGGGCTACTCCACCAAGGTCACCAGCGAGACCACCTCGCGCGTCATCACGCTCTCCGTCACCGGCACCGACCCGGATATCGCCGCCACCATTGCCAACGACATGGCCAGCAACGTCTCCAAGGTCGCGCAGCAGGTCATGGACGTCCAGTCGGTCAACGTCATCGACCAGGCCACGGCCCCCACGGCGCCCTCCGGCCCCAATCGTCCCATGTACATCGCCGTCGCGCTGCTCGCCGGCTTGTTCGTCGCCATCGCCATCGTCGTGGTGTCCGATATGCTCAACACGAAGGTGCGCAACGCCGACGAGATCGAAGATCTGCTGGGCCTGCCCGTCATCGGCCGCATGCCTGCTCTCAAGGGAGGTAAATAAGCTATGGCTCGCAAACCTAAAGGCGGCGACGATATGGAGATGCAGAACGCCGCGAAAACCCTGATGGCCAATATCCGCTTCATGAGCGTCGATAACCCCATCCGTTCCCTGGTGTTCACTAGTTCCATCCCCAACGAAGGCAAGTCCACGGTCACGTGCAACGTCGCCCGCGCCATCGCGTCCTCGGGCATGCGCGTGTGCCTGGTCGAGTGCGACATGCGCAACCGCACGCTGGCGGGCATGCTCGGCGTGCGCTCCACGGGCGGTCTGTACTCGGTGCTCTCCGATACCATGCCCATCCAGCAGGCCATCGTTGCTACTAATACCGAGAACATGTTCCTGCTCGATGCCGAGCCGCACATCCCCAACCCTGCCGACATCCTGGCCTCCAAGCGCTTCGCCTCGCTGGTCCACAAGCTTGAGCAGATGTTCGACTACGTCATCTTCGACACGCCGCCCGTTGGCATGTTCGTCGACGCCGCCGTGGTCTCCACTATCGTCGACGCCGCCGTGCTGGTGGTGCGCGAGAACTTCACGAAGCGCCAGACCGTGCTGCAGGCCTACGACCAGCTGAAGAAGGCCGGCGGCAACGTGGTGGGCGTCGTCATGAACTACTGCAACGTCGAGAAGTCCGAGTACTACTACGCCTACTATAACCAGCAGGGCAAGCGTGAGAAGGGCGCTGCTTCCGCGGTGAAGGTCGATTCGCGCAATCTCGGCCCCAACGTCCCGCGCGGCGGCGGCAAGCACGGTGGTGCCGCGAACCCCGCTAATTACGGTCACCAGAACAACGGTGCTCGCAGAGGGTAGTCGACGTGCTTGACCTGCATTGCCATATTCTTCCCGGCGTTGACGACGGGGCAGGCTGCCTCGGCGAGAGCGTGCGCATGATTCATGCCGCGTACAAGGCCGGCATCACCGAGATCGTATGCACGCCGCATTGCCGCGACCCGTACTTCGATTTCGATGCCATGTGGGATGCGTTCAACCAGCTGGCTCCGCGATCGCCCATCCCCATGCGCATGGGTTTCGAGGTGAACATCCGCAAGCTGCGTGAGCTGGGAATGGACTGGGCGCCCTACCTGTGCTTCCGGGATTCCAAGACGCTGTTGCTCGAGCTTTCCACGCATGCCACCAAGCGCGATTTCGAGGAGTATGAGCGCGAGATCTATGAGCTGCAGGGTATGGGGCTCGACGTGATCATTGCGCACCCCGAGCGCTACAAGGCCATCCAGGAGGATACCTCCATCGCGGAGCGCTTGGTCAGCTGCGGGTGCGTGCTGCAGGCATCGGCCGACTTCATCCGCGGCGGGCGCATGGGCAAGGAGCGCAAACCCGCCCAGCGTTTGTTCGAAGCCGGTTTGTACACCTATATCGGCAGCGATGCCCACTGCGTCGAGCACTACGAGGCGTTTTCCGAAGCGGTGTACAAATTCGGGCATATGTTGCGAACGGAATAGCCGACGAAGGAATAGAATAGCAGCTAGGTTTTTCGGCCTGCCCTCCCAACGGAGGGCGGGCCTTTTTTCGAGAGATGAGCGTTAGCGGAGGAGGTGAACAAGGGGGGCGGAGGTGCGTTCGCGGTTCGCCTTTAGGGGCGCGCACGCAGATATTCGTCGGAACACACCTCTGTCCCCTGTTCACGACATGCTTGCGATTGGGAGAGAGAGGGGGGCGCTTATGCGCACTATCACGTTGGGCTCTACCGGCATCGTCACGCCGCAGAATGCGTTCGGCGCGTTGCCGATTCAACGCGTTTCCGAGGAGGCAGCGGTCGGCCTGCTTCGCCGTGCCTACGAGGGCGGCATGACGTTCTTCGACACGGCGCGTGCGTACTCCAATAGCGAGGAGCGCGTCGGCCTTGCATTCGAGGGAATGCGCGACAAGGTCGCCATCGCCACCAAAACCCAGGCCCGTACCCCCGAGGCGTTTTGGGAGGATCTGGAGACGTCGCTGCGCCTTTTGCGCACCGATCATGTGGACCTGTACCAGTTCCATTGCGTCGACCAGTGCTACAAGCCAGGCGACGGCACTGGCATGTACGAGTGCATGCTCAAGGCCAAGGAGCAGGGCAAGATCGCCCATATCGGCGTGACGGCCCATAAGCTCGAGGTGGCCTTCGAATGCGTGGAAAGCGGTCTGTACGAAACGCTGCAGTACCCGCTCAGCTACCTTGCCTCCGACCGCGAGCTTGAGCTTGTGGCGCTGTGCGAGCAGTGCAATGTCGGCTTCATCGCCATGAAGGGCCTGGCCGGCGGCCTGCTCAACAACGCCCGTGCCTGCATGGCGTTCATGACGCAGTTCCCGGGCGTGCTGCCCATCTGGGGCGTGCAGCGCGAAGAGGAGCTTGACGAATGGCTTGCGTTCATGGCTGACGCGCCGCAGCTTGATGACGAGATGCGCGCGTTCATCGCTTCCGAGCGCGCCGAGCTTGCCGGCGATTTCTGCCGCGGCTGCGGCTACTGCATGCCGTGCCCGCAGGACATCGTCATCAACCAGTGTGCTCGCATGTCGCTCATGATCCGCCGCGCGCCGTCGAAGGGATGGCTCGGTGAAGAGTGGCAGCAGCGCATGAACGCCATCGAGGATTGCATCGAGTGCTACGCCTGCACCGCGCGCTGTCCCTACGAGCTGGACATCCCCCAGCTTCTGAAGAAGAACCTTGCCGATTACCGCGCCGTCCTGGCGGGCAGCGTGGACGTGAAGGGTGCAGGGGAGGAATAGCCTCAGAACAAGGCCGCCGCAGCATGTCATCCCTGGTAATTTGCCTTCTGATGTGGTTTCATAATCGCTAGCAAGCGAAGCGGGCGCGCCCCTTTGGCGCGCCCGCTTTCACGTTCGGCGGGGCGAAATGAGGGCGCCTGCGCCGGACGGGGGAATAAGGTGGCGATCGGCGCTGCGTCGGCGTCGTGGGGCTGCGGTCGGGCGAAAGGCCGCGCGCCTGCGGCAGGCGCTCGTCATGGGCGCTTCGCAAGGTGCGAACCGAAAGCTTCGCGCGCTCCAGGGTGTCTTTTCGGCGTGCAAGGCCGAAGTCCTTGGGCTCCTGCGGGGTGCTCCGTCGATGTGCGCGTTTGGACGCGCACATCGTTGGCGGCCGTGCGGCCCGCTTTCGCCATCGGCGGCTGAACAGGGGTTCACATGGAAGCTTGGCTGCAGGGGATCTTCGCCGACACGCCGGTGCTCACGGTGCCGTGGAGCATCGACTATTTCAGCGTCATTGCCGGCGTGCTCACCGGCGCGCTGTTCGCGTGCGATCGCAAGCTTGACATCATCGGCACAGTGGTGTGCGGCTTGATCACGGGCTATGGTGGCGGCGTGCTGCGCGACACGCTCATGCAGGGCACGGGCGTGTATTTCACTTCCCACCCCGATCTTATCGTCACTTGCATCCTCATCTGCGCGTTCGTGTTCTACTTCCGCGGCATATTCAAGCATCTCGAGGCAACGGTGTTCCTGGCCGACGCGTTGTCGGTGGGCCTGTTCGCGCTGGCCGGTGCTTCGAAGGCGGTGGCCTTCGAGCAGGGCATGGTGCTGTCGGTCATCATGGGCGGTATCACTGCTGTCGGCGGTGGCGCTATCCGCGACATTTGCGTCGGCGAAGTCCCCGGCGTGTTCCAGCGCAGCAACTATTACGCCGTCGCAGGGCTTGGCGGTGCAGCGGTGTACGTGGTGCTGGCGCGCTTCGGGTGTCCCTTGGCGCTTGCGGGCATCGCGTGCGTGTTCGCCGTGGTGGCGCTGCGATACTGGAGCGTGTACTTCGATTGGCGCACCACCTCCGAGGCCGACCTGACGCCGCGCATCGCTCGCGGGCTGCATCGTGCGGGCGATGTGTTGTCGGGGGTTTTTCTGCACGGTGGCGATTCCGAGCGGCATCAGCGCCACGCCGGCGCGCGCATCGCACGCGGTGCGAGTCGTGAGGACGAAGCGCACAAGGGCGCTTCGGGCGGCAATGATTCCGCGAACAGCGATTGGCCCGCCAACATGCGCTAAGCGGTGCATGGGGGTCTTGCGGCGATTGACGCTGCGGGAGGCTCGCGTGCGCGACGGCTGGTACAATAGCGCAATCGATCTACGTTATCTTGCAGAACCGAAAGGCCCCATCACATGGCTGATTACATCGAAGGCAAGCGCCCCGTCATCGAGGCGTTCCGTACCGGCGTGCCCATGCGCCGTATCCTTATGGGAGACTACATGAAGCGCGACCCCATGATCGAGGATATCATGCGCAAGGCCAAGCGCAACGGCGTGAAGGTCATCCAGGTGCCGCGCGACGAGCTTGATCAGAAGTCGGCCCGCGGCAGCCATCAGGGCGTCATGGCCGAGGCCGCGCCGTTCAACTACGTGGGCATCGGCCAGGTGGTCGACGCCGCGAACAGCTACGCCGAAGAGCACGACGGCCGTGCGCTCGTGGTCATCTGCGACCATCTTACCGATGCGGGCAACCTGGGCGCCATCAGCCGCTCCTGCGAGGCCGTGGGCGCATCGGGCCTGATCATCCCCAACAAGCGCAGCGCACGCGTCGAGGCTTCCACGTACAAGAGCTCCGCGGGAGCCATCACACACGTGCCCGTGGCGCAGGTGTCCAACATCGTGCAGAGCATCCACCGCTTGCAGGAGGAGGGCTTCTGGGTGTGCGCCGCAACCGAGCACACCGACGATTTGGTGTGGAACGCGAACCTGAAGGGCAAGATTGCCATCGTCCTGGGCAACGAGCACGACGGCGTGTCCCGCCTGGTGCTCGAGCACTGCGACATGTACGCCAAGCTGCCGCTGGAAGGCGAAGTGGCTAGCCTGAACGTGGCCCAAGCCGCCACCGCCGTCATGTACGAGTGGTTGCGCCAGAACATCCACACTGCCTAGCAGCAGCCGGACCGTTCAACGTTGCGGGGCGCTCTCGCACCCCGCCTTCGACTTCAGCTGCACGGGCATGGCCCAAAGCCTATGCCCGCTTGCTTCAGCCGAATTTGGGGCACGAGAGCGCCCCTCACTGACTTTTTGCGAACCTGTAATGTGCAATACGTGAAAGGAGGGATGCGTGATGGCAAAGGCAAAGAAGAGGCAGCGGTTGCTGATCGTTGACGGATTTAACGTTTTGCGTTCGGGGTCGCGTTATCAAGAGGCGTTCGCGCATCCCGACTATACCGACGATGCGTTCAACACGGCGCGCGAGCGTTTGATCAACGACGTCATCAACTTCGCCGGCCGCGAATACAAGGCCGTCATCGTCTTCGACGGCGGCGACAACCAATTCTCCACCGGCGAGGTGGAGACCATCGGCGGTGTGCGCATCATGTTCAGCCCCGCCGGCACCTCGGCCGACAAGGTCATCGAGAAGCTTGCCCATGACGCGCGCGTGCGCAACGTCGAAACCATGGTGGTCACCTCCGACGCCACCATCCAGGACACCGTGTTCGGCGGCGGCATCGACCGCATGTCGGCCAACGGGTTCTCGCGCGAGGTGGGCATGTATTACGAGGACGTGCACCTTGACGAAACGCCGAAGGTCGCGCTCAAGCGCACGCTCGGTGACCGGATTAAACCGGACGTCCTGGAAAAGCTCAAAGCCATGCGTGACGGCGCATAGGGAGGTTCCGGCTTGCTGACCAGGGATATGCGCGACGGCGCATGACGGCTTTCCTAGCATGTCGACCAGGGGAATTCGCAAAACAAAAGGGCCTTGCCCGAACCGCGCTCGAATCATCGAGTAAGGTTCTGGCAAGGCCCTTTGCATTGGGCGTCTGCCGTTTCGAGCGTTCGGCCCATTTGTGGTGCCAACCTGATGGCAACCGTTGTCGTCAGAGCATCTTCGAGTCGGCGCGATCTTCTTGGTCCTCGGCGGTTTGCGTCCTCCGCACGCTATTCCTTCGTGCTGTCCAGGTGTTCTTTCGCCAGGTAGATGGGGCGGCGCTTGTTCTCGATGTAGTCGCGGCCCAGGTATTCGCCGATCACTCCCAGCACCGCCAGCTGCAGGCCGCCGAACAGCAGGATCAGACATGCCAGCGTGGGGTAGCCCGGGGCGTTCGTCCCGTACAACAGGTATTCGGCCAGCACCGATAGCAGGTATATCACCGCCGCGACGGCGCAGATGCTGCCCAGCCATACCGCAATCTTGAGCGGCCAGGTGGTGAACCCGAAGATGCCCGTGGCGGCGTAGCGGAACAGTTTCCTGAACGACCATTTGCTGGTGCCGGCGGCGCGTTGCTCGGCCTCGTAGGGGATCTCGAGCGTGTTGAAGCCGATCCATGCGAACAGGCCCTTGCTGAAGCGCTCGCGCTCGGGCAGCGCGAGCAGCGCGTCGCGCACGGAGCGGCGGAACACGCGGAAATCGCTGACGTTTGCGGGGATGGAGATGTCATCGGCCATGCCGTTGAACGTGCGGTAGAACGCGCGCTTGAACAGCTTCAGCACGAAGCCTTCCTTGCGGTCGACCTGGCATGCGGCTACGCAATCGACGTCGGCGTTCTCCATGAGCAGGTGGTACATGCGCAGCGCGTCGTGGGGCGTTTGCTGCATGTCGGCGTCGATAAGGCAGATGTTGTCGCCGCGCGCCGCCTGCATGCCGGCGTACAGCGCCGATTCCTTGCCGAAATTGCGGGAGAAGTCGATGGCCTGCACGGCGTGCTTGCCGCGCGCGGATTCCACCACGCGTCGCAAAAGCTGCGAGGTGCCGTCCTGGCTGCCGTCGTTGACGAACACGATCTCAACGCCCACGCCGGCATGCTCGAAGCACTCGGTGGCCGTTTTGTAGAACAGCGGGATGTTGTCCGCCTCGTTGTAGCAGGGGACCACCAGTGTCAGGTCGTGCAGGGCGTCGCTCATGTGTTCGTTCCAATCTAGCTTTGCCGCCGCGCTCCCTGTCGGGTGCGGCGCTTCCTTGCGAAGTGGGCGTGCGATAGCGCCTTAGGGCTAATCGGTGCGCGCTCGAGCTACGCTCGATTATTCGCCATCATGCAACATGCTACGCCTGCGCGCCGCTATACGCCATACGGCGAACAGCGTAACGGACGCAATGCCCACAACCGCCCCCGGGATAAGCCCGGGCGTGAGATAGCGAAGCTCGACGATGTTGTCACCGGTTTGCACAGGTATCCCCATCAGCCCGTCGTAGGCCGCCTGTACTTCGACCGGCTGGCCGTTGACCGTGGCGGTCCAACCGTCCTCGTAGGGCTGGCTGATCACGAGCGTTTCATCTTGGGCAGCGTTGAACGTGGCCGCAATCCGCCCGTTCTCGTAAGCGGAAAGGGCAAAACCGGCGGAATCGATGCGCGACAGCTGATCTTCTAGGATTTGCAGGTCCACGGTGCCGGCCTGCACTAATTCGACGGCGGGAACGTCCCAGAACGCGGATTGCGCGTTCGTCACGGTGCCGTCCTCGAAGCGCAGTTCGTAAGGTTGCTCGGCCAGCGGCTTGATGGCCACCTGCACGGATTGCCCGGCGCGCCCCCAGCCCAGGTACACCTGGTTGCACGACCCGCGCCCGCCGATGGTTTGCACGAGCGAGCCGTCGGCCCATACCTCGCACACGACGCCGCCTTCGTAATAGAGGTCGTTCACGAACGCCGTCGGCGTGTACAGGTACACCGGGCCGTCGGCCGATGGGGTCAGCGTGAACGTGCGCGCATCCTGATCGCCGTCGCATTCCTGCATGTCGACGGCGGAAAGCGCGCTCACGTTATTGCCAGCGGCGTCGGCGAGCATGGCGTCCTGGTTCTCAAGCGGGCGCCCCTCTTGCCAGTCAATGTGGGCGCTGCCCGTGGTTCCCCAGCCCAGCGGAAGCGCCAGCTCGTTGCGGTACGCGCGCCACGTGCCGCTCAGCACGGCGTCTTCGGGCTCGGTTGCGGCAGGGGGTTGGTCGTCCACGATATCGGTGACGCCGAGCAGCGCGTCTGCGATGACGTTGGAACTCATGTAATAGGTGCCGAACGGCGTGACCTTGCTATAGCCCAGGTCGTGCAGCAGCTGCTGGATGCGGTATTCCTGCGTGGACGAATAGTGGTCGAACGTGCTCACGCCCAACACGAGCGCCATGTTGTCCGGCCCGTTGACCTTGCTGCCGCCCCAATACGGCGCGGCGTTGCCCACACGGGCGAAGGCGGAAGCATCGTCCGCGTTGCCGGCGGTTGCGCTGTTGGCGCCGGAAGCGTCGCTTGCGCCTGCGCCGTCGGCGCCGGAGACGCTATCTGCGCCGTTCCCCGCGGCCGCGCCGTCAAGCTGGCCGTAGAAGCCCTCCAGCTCCGTGAGCGTGTCGGTGTAGCCGCTGACCGTGTAGCGGCATCGCGAAAGCTGCGCCTGCGCGCTGAACACCTGCTCGCCGACGAACACGCAGACTAGCGCAACGCACAACGCGGCGCGTAAGATCGGTCGGGCTCCGTGTGGCGGGCAGCCGGCTCGGTTCGCGCTGGGGAAGGCGGCGTCGCGCACGGCGTCTGCGTCCGCACGCTCGGCATCCGCCGTGCGGGCCGCCTGCTCCGCCTTGCTGCCGACCCGTTGCGCGCCCTCGTCGTTCGGCCTCGCAACAGCGCCGCGCATCCCGGCCGCGCCCGCGATCAGCAGCGTGAACGCCGTCAGCAGCCCGCATTCCAGCGCCACCAGCTCGGGCGCCTGCGGTAGGCTTCCCTTCGCCACGTACAACCACGTGGCGGACCCGGCAACGCTGACAAGCGCCGCACCGCCGCCCACCAGTGCGCAACGGCGTCGCGGCTTCGCGTCAAGCCGCGAAAGCGCCAGCAGGCCCTCGGCGGCAAGCACCGTCATGACCAGCAGGATGGAGAACCCGTTGCGGTTGGTGTAGGAGCTTTCGGGCACGAACCCGCTCCAGATGGTTGCCACGGGCGTGAACACCAGGCTCGTGGCCATGACGAGCGCGAAGGCCGCGCCCGCGATGCGCTCGCGGCGCCCGACGGCCCCGTTCGCCAGGAACACGCCGACGCCGACCAGCACCAGCGCCGAAATCGTCAGGGCGGGCAGGTTCGCCTGCGTGGTGATGCCGGGCAGGGTGCCGATGCAGAACAGGTCGGCCACCGCAAGCGGGTTGCGGGCCAGGCCCGTGTTGCACGCAAGCGAGGCCAGCCCCGCGTGCGTGCCCTTCCCGCCTAGAAGCGCCAGCGCGGTGGGGATGAGCACCACCATGCCCGCGCCCACGGCAAGCGCCATGGTGGCGGCGAAGCGCCAGCAGCAGCGCAGGCGCCGTCCGCGCAGGCTGCGGTCGCGCGCCAGCTCGTAGAAGAACCACAGCACGCACAGCAGGCACACCATATATCCCGTGTACCAGTTGAACACGATGGCGCACGCGCACGCGGCGAACAGCCCGCCGCATTCGCGGCGCTGCACCAGGCGATATGCGCCCAGCGCCGCCAGCGGGGCCGTGACCACGCCGTCGAGCCACATGATGTTGCTTGCGTACCCGAGCACGTACGAAGTGAGCGCATAGGCGCACGCGAGCAACACCAGCAGCGCCTGGCGGCTCGCCGGGGCGCCTATCGCGGCGACGCGCGCCTCGCGCCAGCTTGCGGCGTCGGGTGCCAGAAGCCTTCCGCGCAAAAGCACCAGGCAGCACACGGCGCACGCGGGGATCTTCACCAGGTACAGGACGCTGAACAGCTGCGGCACGGTCTCAGGCGTGAAGAAGAACGCGATCAGGTTGAACGGGCTGGAAAGGTAATAGGTGAACAAGCTGAACATGCCGCCGCCCAGCCCGGCGGCATTGCTGTACAGCAGGTTGCCCTGGCCGTGCATCACCTGGATGAGCCAGCCGAAGTACTCGGCGTACTGCACGGGCATGTCGTAGAGCATCACCGACACGTCGCCGAAGGGGTAGATCCCCCACATGGCGAAGGCGGCCAGCAGCACGCAGAAGGGGATGGCGAAGGCCGCCAGGTACGGCGCGGCGGCGCGGGCGAAGCGGCTTGCACGGGTGCGGGCCGCGGGGCGTTGATGCGATTGCGCAGGTGCATCGTTGCCGGATATATACATGGTAAGGAGGTCCTCTCTTG
>JAUNWR010000032.1:0-18589 GCA_030540215.1 Coriobacteriia bacterium
TGGCCCTGCATCATCCGCTGCATCAACACGGTCGACGTCATGACCGCCGAGGTCCCCGAGCTTGATTGGGCGCTGCTCAAGCGCATCACCGCCCGCATCACCGCTGAGGTCCCTCGCATCTGCCGCGTGTGCTACGACCTCACCCCCAAGCCCGTCGGCACGGTGGAGTGGGAATAGAACACCCGTTCGGTTCTGTGATATAATGGCTGCCGATAGGCGCGGTTTCTCCCGAAGCCGCGCCTATCGCTATGTTTGAAGCGATATCGGCGGGAAGCTCAAATTATGGGAGGGCGATTAATGGCATACGATTTCAAGAAGGAATTCGAGGAGCTCTACAAGCCGTCGTGCAAGCCGAGCATCCTGACCATTCCGCCCATGAGATACATTGCCGTGCGCGGCAAAGGCGACCCCAACATCGAGGGCGGCGAGTACCAGAGCGCCATGCCGCTGCTCTACGGCGTAGCCTACGCCATCAAGATGTCGAAAAAGGGCCCTCGCGAAATCGAGGGCTATTTCGACTTCGTCGTGCCGCCGCTCGAGGGGTTCTGGTGGCAGGACCCTGCAGACGGCCAGATCGACTATGCGCGGAAGGGCGATTTCAACTTCATCTCCTGCATCCGCCTGCCCGATTTCGTCACTCGCGACGATTTCGACTGGGCCGTCTCGGAGGCTGCCGCCAAAAAGAAGCTTGACTTCTCAGCGGTCGAGATGCTGAAGGTCGACGAGGGCTTATGCGTTCAATGCATGCACACCGGGCCTTACGACGGCGAGCCAGCGACCATAGACGCCATGCACGCATGCGCAGCCGAGCAAGGCTATACGCCCAACTTCACTGGCACTCGCCTTCATCACGAGATCTACCTCTCCGACCCGCGCAAGTGCTCGCCGGAGAAGCTCAAGACCGTGATCCGCCATCCCATCAAGCCGATCTAGCGGAACGAAGCGCCGCAATGTGCTCCAAGCGTGCCTTTTCAATCGGCAAGGCCCATAGCTGACTCGATTGTGGGACGTTTGTCAGCACCGGCAACAGCGAGTATAATGATTGACGATGGGCCCGGGATGACCGCTGATTCAAGTCACCGGGCCTAAATTTGTATCTACAGGAGAAACCTTATGGCAAACGCATGCGGGCGCCCCAAAACCGAAGCACGGCACGAGTGGGCGGAGCGCTGGCTTTCGTCGTCAAGGCTCTCTTCTTACCTCGATCTTTGCGACGGCAACATCGATCGCGCGCTCGAGCTGCACGAATGGAACCTCATGCTGGGGCGCGTCCTCATGGGAGACATCGCGCACTTCGAGCTCGCGCTGCGCAATGCGTACGACCAAGTTCTCACCGAGCGCTTCCAGGGTGACGAGCACTGGCTCTTCGACGCGAGCTCACCCGTGACACGCCCCATCATGCGAAATAGCAAGGCGAAAAAACTGCGCGACGTGAACATGGTAAATCGCCGCGCCATCAACGACGCCCGTGGGCGGGCACACGACCCTGCAAACCCCGATCAGGTGATTGCAGGGCTCATGCTCGGCTTCTGGGCCCACATGACAGACCGAAGCCGCAAGCGCGACCTTTGGATACCGTATCTGCACGCCGCATGGCCTGCCGGAACCGACAGGGCGAAGCTCAACCTGAAGCTCGAATCCATCAACAAGCTGCGCAACCGCGTTGCGCATAACGAGCGCCTTTTCAATCCTGGACCAAATGGACATTCGCCCATGGGAATCGACTCGGACATGCTTTCCTTGTTCAAGGCTTTATCGCCACTGGCCTACGAAAGCCTTCACGGCAACGAGAAGAAGACGACGGTCGAGAGATTCCTCGAAAATCATCCAGCGCCGGTAGGCGTGAGACTGTAGCTAGTTCAATCACCTAGATTGGCCACCAAGCAGATTGACCAAGCACCACAACCTCCACCCTAGAGCAAGAATAAACTCACAGCGACATATCGACTGTCCGAAACGCGCTACTCTTTGCAAAGCTCCTTTTTTGTGAGAAATCGTTTGCAACAGTTCTTGTACCGATAGCAAATTTGCCGCATTTACATTTCATAATGCAACATATAGTTGACATTGTGATTTGGATGCAATATATTTCTGTCATGTTGCAACGGATATTTGTCCATATATCGAAAGGAAGCCCATGCCGGGCCAGAAAAACCTACGCATGAAGGCAGCGCGCGCAGCGGCGGGCCTTTCGCAATCCGATCTCGCCGAAGCCGTCGGCGTCACACGCCAAACCATCGGCCTTATCGAGGCGGGCGGTTATAACCCCACGCTTAATTTGTGCGTTGCCATTTGCAAAACCCTTCATGTCACCCTAAACGACCTTTTCTGGGACGAAGATCGCTAACCCGGTTTCGCCATCTGCAACCCAGCACGTTAACTCAAACTCGAACATATCCTTTTAGGAGGGAATCATGAAGCTGCAAAATATGAAACTTGCCCGGAAATGGCGCGAATATGCAGGTCCGAAGGACGAGCGTCTCGAGGCCGAGAACGCGAAAATCTACAAGCTTGGGTTCATGCTGCTATCGTTCGGCATGCTCACGTTGCTTGTATATCAAATCATGGCTCAGCAGGTAGCGTGGGTGCACGATGGCGCCAACGAAGCGTTTCACCTCTTCGCGAACGCCGTTGACGCCGTCATGTACGCATGGCTTTTCATCGTGATGATCGTCTGTGCCGTGCTGCAAACGCGGAAAGGCTATGTCGATACCAACCGCTTCGGGCAGACTGAGCACATTCCCACGGGCTACTTCCTACTCATCTCGGGCATCACCGGCATCGCAAGCGCACTCGCCATCGCTGCTATGCGCTGCATCGCCGAGGCGCAGATCGTGCCGATTAAAAGTGTCTTTTGGGGAGCAAACCTGGCAACGGGCGTGGTGTTCGGCGTGACCATCTTCGTTGCCGTATTCGGCGCGCTGTGCTTGGCATTCTTCGAGGCAAAGCAGCGCCGCGCGAAAATCGAAGCGGAGCTAGACTGCCCCGACGACCTGTGACCTAATATGGCAGGGTCCCTGCCCTATGCCACCCCGTCAGGAAAATGTAACGAGCCGCGCCCAAACAATCTTTAGGCGCGGCTCAATTCGATTCTAATAACGCCGCTGTCTATGGAGTCGCATCTGCAGAATCAACGATGCGCGACAATCTTCCAGCTAGAAGCCAACAATCAAGCCCCCGCGTTCGGCATAGTAGCTGCAAAGGCCCCTGGTCGGGAGGATCTCGATCTCGGAATCCGTCCATGCGCTCAAAATGCTCTCTTTTAAAGCCTGGGCAACAGCATAGTTGTCGCAATGGCTGATGGCAACGTTGCCGCCGGAGAACCCGTGCTCCCTCATGCACTCGATCAGCGCGCGGACGGTGCGCTTCGAGCCGCGCGTCTTGCCCTCGACGACGATCCGGCCCTCGTCACTGGCGCTGCCGATACCCCACATGCCCAGCGCCTTGGCAAGGAAGCCCGCCATCTTATTCATACGGCCGTTTTTAATCAGGTTGTCGAAAGACGAAAGCGCGAAAATCACCTTGGTCTTATCCAGAAACGCATTCGCGCGGTCCACCGCCTCGTCGAAGTCGATCCCCTCGCGAGCAAGCCTTTCGATCTCACGCACGCAAAGAACCAGCTCGGGGCCGGTAGAACGGGAATCAAGCACGGAGATTTTCTTATCCGGGTCTGCCTCGAGCGCTAAATCGCGGGCGGTCAGTGCGCTGTTCATACTGCCGGACAGCTGCGACGAGATGGTAATGGCGATGGTGCGGTCCGCCTTCTCGAACTGCTCAAGCCACGCGCCCGGAGCGGGGCACGAGGTGTAGCTGGCGGTCTTCTCCTGCTCCATATCGCGCAGCATCTCCTCGATATCGAGCTGCTCGTCATCGGTATACCCGCGAACGCCGACGCTGATCTCAAACGGCACGCTGGATAGCTCGATCGCATCGGATCGATAGTCCGACGGAATAAGGTCGCAGCTTGAATCCGTGACCACGTTCCATTTCATGAAGGCCATCCTTTCCCGATGCGTCAGGACGCCCGCATGCGACAGGCGCCTCGCATCCATTCCTTTTCCCTGTATCCACCAGTCGAAGCGCGGCCGTCCGCGCTCAAACATCGTAAGAAACCATCATGCCCAGGTCTTTCCCCATAAAGCAAGACCATGTGGCGAATCTCAAGCCAAAAGGCCGCCGCAGCAAGCGCTACGGCGGCCTGATCGCACGGGAAGGCAAGGACCAACGCCCGGATGCGCTGGCGCTGCCGCCCTAAGGACGCATCATCATGAGGCAAGCGCTATGACGCCCGAAGCTGCCGCGCCGGCCCCGCCCCGCAGCACGCGAACGTTGCAACCACCCCTATTCGCAATGCCCACGCTCACACGCCAACCTTCCCCAAGCGCAAAAAAGGGAACGGGCGAAAACCCGTTCCCTTTCCAAAACCATCGGTTGCCCGATGATCGACAAGGATCCGCGGATGATGCACTAGGCGATCGGCGGGGTGCCTTCGAAGTTGCCGAAGATGGCGTCGATCTGGATGGCGGCGCCCATGGGCAGGTTCGCAACACCGACCACGCGACGAGCGGGGGTTCCCTCGGGGAAGAACTGAGCGTACACCTCGTTGACGGCGTCCATGTCGTTCATGTCCTTCACGAAGATGTTCACCTTGACGCAGTCCTCCAGCACATGGTCAACGCTCTCGATGATGGCCTTGATGTTCTTGAGAGCCTGCTCGGTCTCGGCCTTCACGCCGCCGGCGACCAGCGCGCCCGTTGCCGGGTCAACGCCGAGCTGGGCGGAGATGTTGTTGTAGTGGGAGAACGCCACGGTCTGGGAGGACAGCTCGTCCTTCGGAGCGTCGGCGATGTTGTTGGCCTCGATGATCAGGCCATGACGGGCCTCGACGGCCTGCGGCGGGGTGCCGTCGCCGTGAGAGCACACGGCCTCGATCTGCACGAGCGCATGCTGCGGCAGGTCGGCGACCTCGACCACGGTGCGGGCCGGCAGGTAGTTGACGGCGCGGGCGATGCCCGAATCCGGGAAGAAGCGCTTGTAGATCTCGTTCATGGCCTCAACGTCGCCGAGGTCCTTCAGGAAGACGGTGACCTTGACGATGTCGTCGAACGGAACATCCATGGCAGTCAGGACGGCCTTGATGTTCTTCAGGCACTGAGCGGTCTGCTCCTGCACGCCGCCCATGACGATCTGGTTGGAAACCGGGTCGATCGGCAGCTGAGCGGTGATGTTGTTGTAGTGGGAGAACGCCACAGACTGCGTGGACATCGCGTCGAACGGGGCGTTGTGGGTGTTGTTGGCGTACTTGACCAGGTCGCCGGCCTGGGGCTCGTTCGGGATGGTGCCTTCGCCGTTGGTGAGCAGAGCCTCAACCTGGACCAGGGCGCCCATGGGCAGATCGTTGACGGCAACGATGGTGCGGGCGGGCACATAGGTGGTGAAGAAGGACTTGTATGCCCTCTCCACAACGTCGATGTCCATGATGTCCTTGACGAAGATGGTGACGCGAACGACGTCGTTCAGGTCATGATCGATGCTCGCAACGATGGCTGCGATGTTGCGGAAGCACTGCTCTGCCTGCTCCTTGACACCGCCCTCGACGATTGCGCCGGTCTTAGGATCGACAGGCAGCTGGGCCGAGAGGTTGTTGTAATGGGAGAAAGCGACGGTCTGAGAGCACATCGGGCACTTCGGTGCGTTCTCGGTGTTCCTTGCCACTACCACGTTATCCGCCATGGCAATACCCTTTCTGTTGACAGCCTTCAATGAGGTTGCGCAAATACGTTTTCCCACGACTTGCGTCAGAGCGCATTAAACTTGACGGCGATTGTCATTGTCAATCGATTTTCGAGAAATTCGTTGCCAGCTTCTATCGGTTGAATCCCGTGAATCTATGCCGAAAAATGATTGGCAGATCCCATAATCCTTATGTTTCGGCGCGTATTTTCCAGCGAAACCCTGTTCATTCCGCATACCGTTTGGTGCATTTTCAGACCAAAGTTTTTCCAACCGTTACCGTTCCGTCAATCACGTTTCCCGGCGAAAAACAGCCGTTTGCCGTCGAAGCCCCTCCTTGACGAATCAAGGGTGAACCGTCAAGCCAACGGAAAAAGCCCTTGCTACACTCTCGCCGAAGGGAGCGGGCCGAGCCGGATGAACGCCGTCGCAAGATAGCCGAACGGCGCCCCGGACGGCCCGCAAGCATACAAGGAGGAGGGATCCGCCATGTTTTTCTACGAGCCGCTATCGGCGACGGCATGCGTGAGCGTGTTGCTGTACCTGGCATTTCTGATCGGCATGAACGAGTTGTCGCGCTTGAACAAATGGGTAGGCGCGGTCATTTTCATCGCGCTGCCGGTCGTTCTGACCGTCTTCGTCTGGCCCCACACCGCGGTCGAGGGCACAGGTGCCGGCACTTGGTTCCAGTGGGTGAAAACCTACTCGTGCTTGGCCGGAGCCATCTTGGGCTGGCTGATCGTCTACTTCCCCGCCTTCCAGAAGAAGTACATCGTCTGCATACCGCCCATCATCTTCGCCATCAACATCCTTGAGGCGTGCATCCGCGACTTCCAGCTCACGGGCGTCAACGGCATCGTCGACGGCTACATGGTGGTCGGCGGCCCGTGGAACGTCATGAACGGCGTCGCCGGTATCTTGAACGCCATCTGCATCTGCGGCTTCTTCGGCATCATCGTCAGCCGCGGCAAGAAGAAGGACTACGTCTGGCCCGATCAGCTGTGGTTCTGGATCATCGGCTACGATCTGTGGAACTTCGCCTACACCTACAACAGCGTCTCCGACCGCTCCATGTACTGCGGCCTAGTGCTTCTGGCCGCCTGCACCATCCCGGCGTTCTTCATCAAGCGCGGCGCCTACGCGCAGCACCGCGTCCGCACGCTTGCCGTGAACATGATCGTCACCATGACCATCCCCTGGTTCTTCCTGCATCCGGCGTTCGTCGTCCATTCCACCAACAACCCTGCAGCTCACATGACCATCTCGGTCATCGCGCTCATCTTCAACGCGGGCGTGTTCATCTACCAGGCCTACACGATCTTCGGCAAGAAGCGCAACCCCTTCAAGCAGGAGCTCTACATCGACAACCCGCGCTTCCGCAGGGTGTACCTCGAGAGCATCGACGTTCCCGAAGGCCAGCGCGAGGCCGCGCTTGCCAACCTGGAGGAGTTCGGCTACGCAGCCGCATGGGACGAGAAGGGCCGCGTCAAAACCATGGTGGAGCGCCCGTAACGCTTACAACCTTCGCACCGCCGCATGATACGGGCAACCGCGGCGGCGCGCCGTTCAACCCAAGGAGGAGCCCATGGGCATCCTATATCAAGCATCCGACCCTATGGTCTGGGCGATCTGGCTGTTCGTCGTGTTCGCCCTCATGGCGTTCAACGAGTTCGGCCGCACAAGCGTCTGGGGCGGCGTGACGCTGTTCATCGTGGCCCCGATCGTGTTCACCATATTCGTCTGGCCCCACACCGCGGCGCCCGGCAACGAATACGGAACGGGCAACTGGTTCAACTGGGCTAAAACCTATTCCGCCTTGGCGGGATGCATCGGATTCATGGCGCTGCGATTCGTGAAGTGGCGCGGTGCGGACGGCAAGGAGCACCACCTGTACGAGAAGCGATGGGCGCTGTGCTTCCCTCCGCTCATCCTTGCCATCAACATCGCCGAGGCCGTGGTGCGCGACGTGCAGATGTTCACGTACGGGCTGTGGGGCGGCGCCATCGTCGACCACGTCTGGATGATCTCCGGCCCTTGGAACATCATGAACGCGATCGCCGGTATCCTGAACATCGTCACCATCTGCGGCTGGTTCGGCATCTTCATCTCGAAGGACAAGTCGCGCGACATGATCTGGCCCGACATGCTGTGGATGTGGAACTTCGCCTACACCTATAACTGCATGTCCGACCACTCCACCTACACGGGCCTGGCCCTTCTGATCGCCTGCACCGTCCCGACGTTCTTCACGAAACGCGGCGCATGGCTGCAGCATCGTGCGCAGACGCTTGCTCTGTACGCCATGTTCGCCATGGCGCTCCCGCAGTTCTACACGTTCGCCGAGATCCCCACGACCCACAACCCGAACGCGTTCTTCGCGGTCAGCCTGGTGGCGCTCATCGCCAATGTTACCCTTGCCGCCTACCAGCTACGCCGAATCCGCGCACGGCGCCTTAACCCCCTCAAAGACGAGCTCTATAATGACGCGAAGAGCTATCAAGAGGTCGTCGAGGAGAATCGCTAATCCGCAGCGAACCACGCCTGAGCACACGCGGCGCGGCGGCTTCCCCACATGCAAAGGAGCCCCGTGTCTGCACTGGACAGCAAGCCGATACCCGGATTCGATCCTGACCTGCCGCACCCCGTCACGCGGCAGGTCAGGCAGAGCGTGCGGCTTGAAGGCACCGCTGGCGACATCATGCTGGCAGCGCGCGAGCTTTACGAAACTGAAGGGGTCGCCGTCACCAGCATGGCCGCCATCGCCCGCAAAGCGGGCGTGGCGCGCAGCCTTCTCTACTATTATTTCCCCGACAAACAAGCCGTCACCGATGCCGTGATCGAGGACTATCTTGAGGATCTCGTCGAAAGCGTGTCCACCTGGAACGAGCTGCGCGCATTCGGCGAAACCCCCTCGGAACTGAAAAACTGCGTGTCCATGCTGCGACGCGCGCTTTACACCGCATCGGGCGATCCTCGCCCGATGTTCTCCGTGCTCGAAGAGCTCGGCCTGCGCGACCGCTTCGCCACGCAGGCCGTCCGCGAGGTGGTGGCATGCATCCAGAACTACATCGTGTCCGAGTACATGGCGTACCGGACCATCGAGATTCAGCTGATCCCTGAAACGTTCGGCCTGCTCATATTCGGGTTAGCGGGGATGATGAAGGCCAAGCCCGACATCACCGACGACGAGCTTGCAACGCTTATCGCCCAAACGCTTCGCCTTGACATGACGGTGATCGATCCGCCGCCTTGGCCGGAACACCCTGATGCGCCTTCGCGCCCGGCACCGTCCTCCGATGGCGCAGCTTAGCGCGTAGCTCGGTGCAGGATGCACTCGGCGGCTATGCTGACGGCTATCTCCTCGGGCGTTTCCGCCTTGATATCCAAGCCTATGGGCATATGCACGGCGTCAAGCGCCGACTCGGGGATTCCCGCTTCCAGCATACGCTCGCGCGCCGTGGCGATCTTGCGCCGCGAGCCCATGAACCCCACGTACGCCAACGGCTGGCGGAGCACCTGCTCCAGCACGGCGAAATCATGCTGATGACTGTGCGTCATGATGAGAACGTAGTCACGCTCGTCAAGAGCCAGGGAGGCAGCGATGTCGCTGTAATCCCCCACGACAACTTGCTGCGCGCCATGGGATTTGCCGGCGTTCGCAAACTCGGACCGGCAGTCGAACAGCGTGCAGCAAAACCCCACGCGCGACAGGGCCGAAACGGTGGCGCTGCCCACATGCCCGCCGCCGAACACCACGGCGCGAACCGACAAGGGAACGGGCAGCATGAGCCAACCGTCGGCGATGCAGCGCCCCTTCTGGCCGCGAACCCGATCGCCCGGTGCGGAGTCGTCGCCTGCAAGCAGGGCCCCGTCGGCATCGAGCAACGCGACGCCTTCGTCGGATCGCGGCAGGTCATCGCTGCAACTTAACGCCAGGTACGACGGCGTGCGCTGCTCGAAGCGGCGCAGCAGCTCGCTGGCAACCTTGGCCCACACCGCGCTGCCGCCGCATATCGGAACGTACAGCAAGCTTGCGCTTCCGCCGCAGACCATGCCCAAGCGCTCCTCAAGGCCCATGCTCTCGAAGCGGTGCGCCTTGCCCCCCAGCAAACGACGTGCGCAGGCTATGCCGTGCGCCTCGATGGCGCCGCCGCCGATGGTGCCGCACGCCAGCCCATCGGCGGACACCAGCATGAGCGTGCCCGCCTTGCGCGGCGTGGAGTCCCTGCTTTCCGCCACCGCGACCAGCACCAACGGCTCGCCCGTACGGCAAGCGCCTGCGATATGCTCTGCGATCTTGCGCATCTTCCCACCTCACGCCCTATCGGGCCGAAAACGTTCCACTCAAATGAAGGATGGCCTCCAGCACGCCGCCCGCAACCGCCAAGCCCTTGTCCGAGACCAGCCCGCAATAGCCGCTTTCGCCGCGCGGGTCCACGTCGCCGCACTTCAAGCCCTGGTGAACCTGCACCCCATCGGCTATCAGACCGCGCAAAACACCCGTAAGCGTGGCGACCACGGGAGCATCCCCCGCATACGCCACAACCTGGCCTTCCTCAACATGATCGCCTATGGCCGCAACGACGCGGAACACGCCATCGCAGGGAGCACGCAGCACGCGTTCGCCGGCAAAACCGCCCACCAGCCCGGGCACCGCGGTGTTCGGCAGCGCCGAGCCCTCGTAATATGCACGGCCCAGGGTATGCCCGCGCATGGTCTCTATCACAGCATGGCAATCAACGCCCACCGTGAAGCCCGGGCCGACGCCGACGACGATGGGGGCCATATCCATGGAAGTGCCTAAGTTGCGCTTGGCCAACACGGCATCAACCACCACGTCGGGCGCCACGTCGTTGACGCACGCGCACGCGGGGTCCACCAAAACGGGAATGACGCCTTCGCCGGAAAGCAGCTCCAAGGCATGGGAAGCGTCCCGCGCCCGCACAGCCGTTACGCCTTCCACCTGGGCTTTCCCCATGCGAACAGCTTCGCTGAAGGCCACGGTGCGGCGCACCGTCAAAGGCTGCTCTATCTCGGTCATAAGCACGGAAGCGCCGCATCGCACAAGGCGCAACGCGATGGCGCTGGCGATATCGCCGGCGCCGCGGATCACCGCAAGCATCGAAGATCGTCCCTCCAAAGGCTTCCCGCCACCACCGGCGTCTCGCACAGCGCTGCGATGCGCTGCGCCGCCCGCCAGCCGGCAGGAGTTTCCACCTTGTTAATCAAAACCACGTCATGAAGCGCCTCGGCCCGCAGCACCGCCGCCACCGCCTCGGGCGTGACCGCGTCGTCGACGGAAACGCGAGCCAACTGCGCAAAGCGCTGCGGCCGGTGACACGTCTGCGAAACGGGGGCGCCTATGCCGTCGACCCCGACCACGCACACCGTCCGCCCCGCGCACGCGGGGATGACCGGCTCATGCTCGGCATGCGCCTTCAGCGGGAGCTTCTTCGCCCCGTCGGCCTCCACCAGCACGTAGTCCGCCAAGCGCACCAGGTCTGCGAACGCCACCCGCGGCTCGGCCAACTTCCCCGTGGGCAGATGGATGGAGCCCGCGCACACGATGGGAGCTTCCGGAAGCGCCGCCCGCACATCGTCGGGCGATGCGCTAAGCACCACGGGGCACCAATCGGGCACGTACATCTTCGTGCTGGTGGCCACGACCACGCGCGCATCGCGCGACAGCTCCTCGGCCAAGGCGCGCAAAAGCGTGGACTTACCGCCACCGCCGATGATGGCCGTAAGCCCACGCTGGATATGTAGCAAGCTGCTTAAGATTCCCGCTCCTCCGGTTTCGCCAGAAGGATGTGCTCGGGAAGGATGGGCAGCTCGCGATGCCACACGCCCGTTGCCCGGTAGATGGCCTGCGCCAACGCAGGGCCCGGCGTGTTGATGACGATTTCGCCGATGGACTTCGCGCCGAACGGGCCCGTGGGCTCGTAGGAATGCTCGAACTCCACGTTGATACGCCCCGTGTCCAGACGGGTGGGCAAACGGTACGTGAACAGGCTCGATTCGCGGATGGCGCCCTTGGGCGTGCGGGTGACGTCCTCCATGAGCGTATGCCCGATGCCCTGCACGATGCCGCCTTCCACCTGGATGCGCGCGAGCGCCGGGTTGATGGGGATGCCGCAATCGACCACGGCGGCGTAGTCGAGCACCTCCACCACGCCGGTCTCGCGGTCAAGCTCGATCTCCACCATGCCAACCATATACGGCGGCGGGGACACCGGCGAGGAATGCTGCGCAGTGGCCTCCGGGGCAAGGCGGCAGTTGCACTGGCTTTTCGCAGCGATCTCGGGCAGCGAGACCGTGCGTCCCGTTGCTTCGTGGCGCACGCATCCGCCTTCGAAGCTCAGCTCGGCCGCATCGCAGCCGAGCACCTCGGCGGCGATGGCGCACAGGCGCTCCTTGAGCTGCGCGCACGCCTTCTCCACGGCCATACCGGTAACGTAGGTGGTGGAAGAAGCGTACGAACCCGAATCGTACGGGGACGCATCAGTGTCGGCGCCGAACACGCTCACAGCTTCCAGCGGGCATTCCATGTGCTCGGCGACCATCTGGGCCAGGATGGTGTCACAGCCCGTGCCCATGTCGGCCGCGGCGATGAGCAGCATGTATCCCCCGTCGTCGTTGAGCTTGACGGTGACCGAGCCCACGTCGATGCCGGAGATGCCCGAACCCTGCATGGACATGGCAACGCCGGCGGCGCGCACCTTGCCGTTGCCCATGTCGCGTACGGGGAACTTCTCCTTCCAACCGAACATGTCGCTGCAGTGCTGCATGCAGCGGTCCAGGGCGCAGGCGTTGGCCACCTCGCCGAAGTAGGCCGGCATGGACATGCCTTCGCGCACCATATTCTGCTCACGCAGCTCCACCGGGTCGCGGCCCAGCTTCGCCGCCAGCTCGTTAACGGCGGTTTCCACGGCGAACTGGCCCTGCGTGGCGCCGAAGCCGCGGTACGCGCCCGACGGCTGCATGTTCGTGTACACCACGTTGGCGTCGAACTTGAACGCCTCAAGCGAGCCGGTATAGAGCGGGATGGACTTGTGGCCGGTCAGGCCGACCGTGGCCCAACCGTGCTCGCCATAGGCGCCCGAGTTCGACAGCGTGGTCACCCCAAGCGCGCGGATGCGGCCGTCGTTGTTCGCACCCAGGCGGATCTTGATCTCCATCTCATGACGCGGTGACCCGCAGGTTTGCGATTCCCTGCGCGAGAACACGCACAGGGCCGGACGCCCCGTCTTCATGGTGACGAACGCGGGGTACACCTCGCACACCGCGGTCTGCTTCGCGCCGAAGCCGCCGCCGATGCGAGGCTTCTCCACGCGGATGCGGCTTTTCGGGATGCCAAGCGCGTGCGAGAGGATGCGGCGAACATGGTAGACGATCTGCGTGGACGAGATCACGTGGAGCCTGCCGTAGCGGTCCAGCTGGGTGAACGTGCGGAACGTCTCCATCATGGCCTGGTTGTACGCCTTCGTGTGGTAGGTGCGCTCCAGCACCACGTCGCAATCGGCCAGCACGGCCTCGATGTCGCCGCCGGCGTCGGAGGTGGTGCCCACCAGGTTGCGCGTGTTGTCGCCGCCCAGGTCGCACAGCATATGCCAGTTGTCCTCGGGGTGCACCAGCACGGGGTTGTCCTTCGCAGTGCGGAAATCCAGGACGGGCTCCAGCACGTCGTACTCCACCTTGATGCGCGAAAGGGCGGTTTGCGCCGCCTTCTCGTTCTCGGCCGCCACGATGGCCACCACGTCGCCCACGAAGCGCACGTGCCGGTCGATGATCAGGCGGTCATAGGGGCTGGTTTCAGGGTAGGTCTGCCCGGCGTTGGAGAAACGCTGATCGGGCACGTCCTCCCAGGTGTAGACGTCCACCACGCCGGGCACCTTCTTGGCCTTCGACGTATCGATGGTCTTCACCATGGCGTTGGCGTGGGGGCTTCGCAGAAGCTTGACCACCAGCGCATCGGGTACGATGTCCTCGGTATAGACGGGCTTGCCCAGCAGAAGCTGCATCGAGTCCTTCTTGCGGACCGATTTGCCCACGGAGCGATATTCGGGCCTATCCACGCTCGACCTCCTTGCCATGCTTTTCGTCCAGGAAGGCGCGGATGCCGCGCAGCTGCCCCACGTAGCCCGAGCAACGGCACAGGTTGCCGCTCAGGTACGCCAGGATCTCATCGTCGGTGGGATCGGGGTTCTCGCGCAGCAGCGCGATAGTGTTCATCACGAAGCCGGGGTTGCAGAAGCCGCACTGCTCGGCGCCCTGGTCGGCGATGAAGCCCACGAACTCCGAAGCCTCTGCCTGCAGGCCTTCCAGCGTGCAGACGCTGCGGCCGTCGGCGCGGGCGGCCAACGTGGAGCAGGACAGCACGGGCACGTCGTCGAGCATCACCGTGCACAAGCCGCACGCGGACGTCTCGCAGCCGCGCTTGACGCTTTTGCACCCGTGGGCGCGCACGAAATCGATGAGCAGCATGTCGGCGGGGATGTCGTCGACCACCGTTTTGCCGTTCAGCTTGATCTTGACTTCCATCTAGCGCACCTCCCCTAACGCCAGCAAGGCGCGACGCACGAGAACAGGTGCGAGCGCGCGGCGGTACTCGGCGCTGCCCCACATGTTCCCGGAAACGCGGATGCTTTCCGCGGCGTGCTCGGCGAAGGCCGCAGCGCTTGCCTCGGTGATGCCGTCGGCAAGGATGCCCCGGTCATCGCGCAAAAGCACGGCACGACCCGGGCGTGCGCCCACCGTCACGCGGTACTCGTCGCCCACCTTCGCCGCCATGCAGTTGATCGTGGGAAGGTCGGTGCGCTGCTTGCGCACGGCCTGGTACGCGAAGGCGCCGGGGCGCTTCTTGACGATAAGGCGCACGAGAATGTCCTTGTCGTAGGGCATGTTCACGAACCGTTCCAGGGGCACGATGCCGCCTTCATGCAGCTCAACGTAGCTGTCCATGGCAAGAAACGCCGTGACGATGTCGGAGAAACCCATGCGACGCCACAGGCTTCCGCCCAGCGTGGCGCCGTTGCGGAACTGCACGCCCACGATGTCTTGGAACGCCGCCTTGATGGCGCCGCAGGAATAGGCGTCAAGGCCGGTATGGGTTTCCATCTGGCGCAGGGTGACCATGGCACCGATGCGGAACTCCTCGTCGGTCTCCTCGATGGTGTCCAAGCCCAGATCGCACAGGTCGATGGCGGTGCCGAAGGAATGGTTGCCCATCTTCAGCCACATCATGCCCGCCACCACGCGATTGCGCTTCTTCTGGTTCAGCTCCCAAGCCTCTTGCAGGCTTTGCGGGCGCTCATATTTCTGAAAGGTAATAATGATGCACGCCCCGTAGCTTGAGGTTTATAGAAACGTACATATTATACTGTGGCCAGGGAATCCTTCGAAAGCCCCGCACACCGAACCCGACCGACCGACCATCGAATCTGCAAAGGCGAACCAACCATGACCAGCCCCATTGAAGCCTCGAACGCCGTACACGGCTGCATCATCATGGCATCGGGCCTGGGCACGCGCTTCGGGTCGAACAAGCTCATGGCCAGCCTTGACGGCGCGCCGCTTATCGCCCACGCGATCAAGGCCTGCGACGGGCTGTTCGCAAAACGCGTGGCAGTCACGCGCCACGAGGACGTGGCGAAGCTGTGCCGCAGCTTGGGCGTGGAAGCCATCCTGCACGATGAACCGCTCAGAAGCGACACCGTGCGCTTGGGGATGCAAGTCATGAGCGGGTGCGATACGGTCACGTTCATCCAGGCGGACCAGCCGCTCATCAGCGCGAACACCCTTGCTGCCCTGCTCCGCGGCGCCGAGGCGCACCCCGAGCTCATTTGGCGCATCAGCTTCCAAGGCACGCCGGGCGCGCCCGTGTTGTTCCCCAGCTGGGCCTTCGACGAGCTGCGCGCGCTCCCACCCGGCAAGGGCGGCGGCTTCGTAGCCAAAGCGCACGCGCAGCGCGTGCGCTGCGTTGAAGCCGCTAGCGAATGGGAGCTGTTCGACGTGGACACCGTGCAGGACCTGGAGGTGCTGCAGGCGCACATGAGGGAATGCCGAGATGCCGCCATGAGCGGCCAAAGCCCGATCGGATAGCCAAACGAGCCATCAGGCGTGCCACGCACATGCCGCAAAACCGCACAACACGACGGAGCAAGCCATCAGGCGCGCCAGCACGCCGCCAGCTAAGCCGCACGACACCGCAGGACAGGGCTCGCCCATCCGCAAAAGCCCCTGAAAGCCCGAAATGCCCGGCAGGTCACGCAGACCTACCGGGCATTCTCATCATATATGCGTCGCGAAAGGCTATACGTCTGCGCCGCTTTGGGGAACTTCCTTATCCTTGGGAAGCACGATGTTCAAGATGATGGCCATGGCCGCCGCGGCAACGATGCCGGAGCCGCCGAAGATCAGGCTGACCATCTGGGGAGCGCCTGCCAAAACCGCCGGGTTGGCGCCGATGCCGTAGCCCAGGCCCAAGGCCACCGACACGATGCTCAGATTGCGCGGGGTCAAAGGCTCGCGCGTGATGAGCTGGATGCCGCTGACCACGATGGAGGCGAACATGATGACGGCCGCGCCGCCCAAAACGGACTGCGGCATGATGGAGACCACCGCGCCCAGCTTCGGGCACAAACCGCATAAGATCAGGAACACCGCGCCGCAGGCCAGGGCCTTGCGGTTGACCATCTTCGTCATGGTGACCAGGCCGACGTTCTGGCTGAACGAGGTGTTCGGCAACACGCCGAACAGGGCCGCCGCGGTGGAGCCCAAGCCGTCGCAGATCACGCCGCCGGAAAGCTCCTTGTCGGTGGCCTCGCGGTTCATGCCGCCCTGCGTGACGCCGGAGATGTCGCCGACGGTCTCGACGGCGGTGACCACGAACATCACGAGCACGGGGGCGATGGCGCGCATGTCGAACACAGGCGCCACGGGCAACGGGTTGGGCACGGCGAACCATGCCGCTGCGGCAACCTTATCCCAGTTCAAAACCCATGCCTTCGTATATTCAACGCCGTTCGCGTCGACACCGGTGGTGGGCAGGACCATGCCCATGATGCCCGCCGCGATATAGCCGACGATGATGCCGACCAAAATGGAGGATGCGCTCAAAAACCCGGTGGTCGCGTGCTTGACCGCCAAAATGACCACCAGCACGACAAGCGCCAAGCACAGGTTCTCAAACGAGCCGAAGTCCTTGGCGCTGGCGCCGCCGCCGAAGGTGTTCACGCCGACGCTGATCAAGCTCAAGCCGATGGAGAGCACCACCGTGCCCGTGACCACGGCCGGGAAGAACCGGCGCAGGGGCTTGAGGAAAAAGCCAAGCACGGCCTCGAACAGGCCGCCGATGATGGAAGCGCCCATGATGGCACCGTAGGCCAACAGGCCGCCGCCCATGGATGCCGCCACGGAGTTAAACACGCCGATGAAGCCTGAGGACGTGCCCATGATGATGGGCACCCTGCCGCCGATGGGGCCGACGCCGAACAGCTGGACCAAAGTCACCACGCCAGCGATCCACATGGCGTTTTGCAGCAGCGCCAGCTGCACGTCCGCGAACTCCGCACCCGCCAGGCCGCACGCGCCCGTGACGATCAAAAGCGGCGTCAGGTTGCCCACGAACATCGCCAGCACGTGCTGCAGGCCCAGCGGAATGGCCTGCGCCATCGACATGTCGCCCTCGAACGAGAAAACGCCGAGCGACTTTGCGTTACCGGAGGTTTCCTCCGAAGCAGCGGCCGAGCAATCCTTCTCCTGAGGCTGCTCTACCGCCTCCGGCTTCTCATCTACCATGCACATCCCCCTTCCAAAGGACGGAAACTGCAAAAAAATAGCACCCTGGCGCGTCTTTTTGAAGAAGGCATGGAGTAATTTACACGTACGTGACATTTTCAGGCACGCCCATGGCGGCCCCAAACGCAAAGCGGGAGCGCCGCCCGTTCGGCAACGCCCCCGCCTACATGCGCCATGAGCGCCTTGCGGCAGCATGCCGACGCCTTCAACGCAAACCCGTCATTCAGAAAAGATGCGGCTTCAAGTCAAAGAAAACGGCCGCCTCGATTACGGGACGGCCGCAAACATCATGAAAAGAAGCCCCGCTCGCGGAAGCCGGGCGCAAACCCGACCCCTTCGCCGCGCCGCCCTTACAGCATGTGGGCGCGCAGCTCTTCGCCGCTTACGGGCGAGAGATAGGCGGGCGCGATGTCGAACACGGTCTTGCAGCCGGTTGCGCCCTCGGACGCCAGGCGCGCGACGGCGCGGGCGTAAGACACCAGCACGCAGGCGGTGAACTCGGGATTGGAGCCCAGGTCGAGCGAGTACTCGATACGGCAATCGTTGCCGCCGGCCGTGGTGCCCGTGCGGATGACGAAGCCGCCGTGCGGCAGCCCCGCGTGGTCACGGTCAAGCTCTTCCTGGCTGATGAAGTTCACCGTCACGTCGTACTCGTCGAAGTAGTTCGGCATCTCGACGATCTGCTTCTCCACCGCCTGGGCGTCGGCACCTTCCTCGAGCACCACCCAGCACTCGCGGGTGTGCTTCTGGCGCGTGGTCAGCTGCGGGTTGCCGCCGGCGCGCACCGCCTCGAGCGCGGCGGGCACGGGGATGGTGTACTGGCGCGCATCGGCCACGCCGGGGATGCGGCGCAGCGCGTCGGAGTGCCCCTGGGACACGCCGCGGCCCCAGAACGTGTAGTCCGCGCCCTGCGGCAGGATGCAGTTGGCGTACAGGCGGTTCAGCGAGAACAGGCCCGGGTCCCAGCCGCAGGAGATGAGCGCGCACGTGCCGGCCTCGCGGGCGGCCGCGTCGACGTTCGCGAAATGCGCGGGAATGTTGGCGTGCGTGTCACGTC
>JAUNWR010000139.1:0-2413 GCA_030540215.1 Coriobacteriia bacterium
CGCCGCGCCCGTTGCCGCAGCGGCTCCGGCACCGGCGGCCCCTTCGGCCCCTGCGGCCGCTCCGTCGGCCCCCGCACCCGCGCCTGCTCCCGCCGCGCCCGCAGCGGGCGGTGCGAACCCGCAGCTGGCCGCCACCATGGAAAACCCTGCGGCCCTGCAGCGCATGTGGCAGGCGGCGCTTGCCGAGCTCAAGCGCAAGAAGGCCGCTTACGGCGTGCTGTTCCTGGGCACGAAGGCCGTGTGGAACGCGCAGACGGGCATGCTCGCCATCGAGTTCCCGAAGGAGAACGCCTTCGCGTTCAAGGCCGTCCAGAAGCCCGACGTGCAGGCGGCGGTCGCCGATGCCCTGACGCAGTCATGCGCAGGCCAGGCGGTGCCGTTCGCGTATCAGCAGGCGGGTGCGGCTCCGGTCGCCGCGCCGGCCCCCGCGCCCTCCCGCCCGCAGCCCACGCAGGCGCGTCCTGCGGCGCAGGCGTCTTCCCGCCCGCAACCGCAGGCCCAGCCCGTGCAACGCCAGATGCCGGCGGCCCAGCAGCGCCCGGCGGCGCCTGCCCCCATGGCCCAGCAGCGCCCGGCCGCACCTGCGGCGCCGGCTCCCGCGGCCCAGCAGCGCCCGCAACGGGCTGCAGTCGACGTGCCGCCGTGGGAGGACGATCAAGTCCCCTATGGCGACATGGACGCGCCCATGCCCGAGGACGATCTCCTCAACGCGCCGGCCGGCCCCGCGCGCTCCGCGCAGCCGCACCCGGCGGGGGCTCCCCGTCCGGCGGCGCGCCCGCAGACGGCCCCGGTGGCCGCGCAACGCCCGGCGCCCCCGCAGGCGGGTATGCCGCAGCCCCAGGCGGCGCCCCGACCCGCAGCGCCCGCACAGCCCGCTGCCGCGCCTTTCCCGGCCCAACCGGCTCCCGCGCCGCGCCCTCAGGCGTTCGCGGCTCAGCCGTCGCTTTCCTGCGAGGGCGCTCCGCAAACCCCCGACGAGCTGCAGGCAGTGCTGCAGGCGGGCTTCGGCGGCGGCGTGACGTTCGAAGAAGTCAAGGAATAGCGCACATCCGGGCCTGCGCCCGGTACAATGCAATGGTTTGAAACCCGTACATTCGCGATTAGAACAGGAAACGATATGGGACGTAAAGGCGGATTCCCCGGCGGCGGCATGGGCAACATGGGCGCCATGATGAAGCAGGCTCAGAAGATGCAGGTCGAGCTTGCCCGCGCGCAGGAGGAGATCAAGGACATGACCTTCGAGGCCTCCGCCGGCGGCGGCATGGTCAAGGCGGTCGCCCAGGGCGACAACAGCCTGGTCAGCCTGACCATCGACCCCGAGGCGGTTGACCCTGAGGACGTGGAGATGCTGCAGGACATGATCACTGCGGCCGTCAACGAGGCGCTGCGCGGCGTGGCCGATCTGGGCGCCCAGCGCATCAACGCCGCAACCGGCGGCATGAGCATCCCCGGCCTGATGTAGGGAAGCGGTTCCGTGCAATCGGCTCCCGCAATCCAAAAGCTGCTCGACGAGCTTGAACGCCTTCCCGGCGTGGGCCCGAAATCGGCGCAGCGCATGGCGTATTGGATTTTGAACTCCGACCGCGCCACGGCGCTGCGCTTGGCGCAGGCCATCGTGGAGGTGAAGGACACGGTGCATTTCTGCAGCCGTTGCTTCAACTACGCCGAGGACGACCTGTGCGAGATCTGCCGCTCGACCAGCCGCAACCAACAACTGTTGTGCGTGGTCAGCGAGCCGCGCGACATCCCGCCCATCGAGCGCACCGCCGTGTTCCAGGGCGTGTACCACGTGCTGGGAGGCGCCCTGTCGCCTATGGACGGTATCGGGCCCGATGACCTTCGCATCCCTCAGTTGATGCAGCGTCTGGGCAGCGAGGACATCCAGGAAGTGGTGCTGGCCACCAACCCCAACGTGGAAGGGGAGACAACGGCAGCTTACCTGGCGCGCTTGATTAAGCCCCTGGGCATCAAGGTCACGCGTCTTGCCAGCGGCCTGCCCGTGGGCGGCGACCTGGAGTTCGCCGACGAGGTGACGCTCGGACGGGCGCTTGAGGCAAGGCGCGTGCTGTAGAGCGGTCCCTGTCATGCGCGCGTTTTCCGCCGCATCAAAACCTATGGGAACGAACCGGGCCCCGCAGCCGTTTGGCTGCGGGGCCCGCGTGTTTCGCCTGATGGCCGCGTTTTGGCATAGAAAAAGGGATTCCGCCCCCTCCAAAAAACGGAATCCCTTCTCTTCCTTTTAACGAAGCCGAAGCTATCGAAAAAAAGCAAATTCATTATACCAATCTCTTCACGGAATATCAATAAATTCTATCAATCATAAGCACTTCCTTAGATGGGGTGCATGGAAGCTCGGGTCCGTTGAATTGCAATCTCAGCTGAACGACTCGAACATTCTCTAAAACTCAGCTGC
>JAUNWR010000033.1:0-15209 GCA_030540215.1 Coriobacteriia bacterium
ACTCGCGACCTCCGACGTGACAGGCCGGCGCTCTAACCAACTGAGCTAACACCCCAAGGTGTAATGTGCTAAAAGAATGGCGGGATGTACGAGACTTGAACTCGCGACCTCCGACGTGACAGGCCGGCGCTCTAACCAACTGAGCTAACACCCCAAGGTGTAATGTGCTAAAAGAATGGCGGGATGTACGAGACTTGAACTCGCGACCTCCGACGTGACAGGCCGGCGCTCTAACCAACTGAGCTAACACCCCGTTCAGCTGCGAGAAAGTACAATACAGCAGTTAGCGATTCGATGCAAGTACTATTTTCAAAAAATTGGCAGTCCGGCGGTTTTCAACCCGGAAGATACGTCATGACGGATTCGGGCCCGCGTAGAGCAGCCGAACTCAGGCAGAAATTCGAACAGCCTCTCGGCGACCGCCCTATCGGCAGCTATCCTAGCGCCATCGATCAGCCTCCCGGCTACTGCCCTAGCATCAGCCGCCCTAGCATCGACGGCGTGCCCGACCCTCATCATGGCAATAAGCGCAAGAGCGCCTCCCATCCCACAATGCACAAGAAATGGGAGGCGACTCAAGGGCGATCATCGTTTGTTCAGCCTATTTGGCCCGCTGATCGATACGCGTCATGGACAGCACGCGTAGCGGCTGGTCATCGGCAGGCGGCTCGATGGACTGCGTCCAGGCGTTGTCCACCAGAAACGCCAGCGGAACTTCCTGCTCCTGGTCATCGGGCACGTTCACCTGATCAAGGCACGCGGCCAGCAGTTTGTCGGGGCGAAGACTGCCCGTGGGCTTCTGCTCCAAGGTGAACGTCAGCGACGCCCCCTCGAGGAGCATCTCCCCCACCAGGAAGTCGGCCACGTCGAGCACCTTCTCCTTCTTCTTGCGGATGATGTGCACCTGCGCGGGCACCGGCAGCTGCGCCGGCGCGGCCGACAGCAGCGCACGATACGTGCTCAGCGGGAACGCCGCCGAGGCTGCAGGGGCCTTCGGCTCGATGTAGACGCATTCCTTCACCATGAGGTCGGGGACGCTTTCCTTCTGCAGGGCGAGCAACGCCTCTTCAGGGCGCACGTAACGCAGAAGTTGCAGGTCGACCATCTCGTGCGTGCCGCCCACGCCCACGGGCAGCGCGGCGCCGAACGCGATCTTCATGTGCGGGCTGAAGCCCTGGGACACGGCGAAGGGAAGCTGGGCGCGGCGCACGGCGCGCTCGATGGCGCGCGCGACCTCAAGGTGCGACAGCAACGCCAGGCGGCCCTGCTTGGCGAACGTGATGCGCATGCGGAACGTCTGCTGCTCGGCCATGCTACTCCCCTTCCTCGGCGATCTGCGCGCTGGCAACGGCCTGCCCGCCTGCCACCTGCTCGGCGGCTACGGGCGCAGCCGCACCCTCTTCGCCGGCTTGTTGCGGGCGAGCGTTCGAACCGCCGGCGATGCGCGGCTGCGCTAGCTGGTTGTCGATGCCCAGACCCGGGCACGCACCGCATGCGGCGCAACGCTCGAAGGTGCAGTCCGGTGTGGTCTTCTCGGCCGCGGCCTTCTTGCGCTCATGCGCCAGGAAGCGCGTGGAAACGCCCGTGGAGATGTGCTCCCAAGGCATGACGTAGCTGGTGTCGTAGGACGTCTGCGCGACAGCGGCAGGGTCCAGACCCACCTCGACGGCTGCATCGCGCCAAGCCTGCTCATTGAAATGCTCGGTCCACGCGTCGAAACGCGCGCCGTGGCGCCACGCGGATTCCACCCAGGCGGCGGCAGCGCGCCCGCCGCGGCTCATGACGGCCTCGACGAAGCTGGTGGACGGGTCGTGCCAGTGCACATCGATGGCGCGGTACTTCACGCTGCGGCGCAGAAGGGACACGCGGCGCAGGGCCTCTTCCGGGGCGATCTGGCCGTCCCACTGGAAGGGCGTCTGAGCCTTCGGCACGAACAGCGCGCACGACACCGACATGCGGATGTTGCCGCGCTGCTCGACCGGCACGGCCTTCTTCGCCCTATCGTAGGCGCGCTGCACCAGGCTGGCGATGCCCTTGATATCATCGTCGGTCTCGGTGGGCAGGCCGATCATGAAGTACAGCTTGCAGCGGCGCCAACCGGCGCCGAACGCCGCGTCCACGGCCCCGAACAGGTCGTCTTCGGTCACCTGCTTGTTGATGACGTCGCGCAAACGTTGCGTGCCGGCCTCGGGGGCGAACGTCAGACCGCCCTTCTTCTGGCCGGCCACAAGGCCCGCCATGTCCACGCCGAAGCTGTCAAGGCGCTGGGAAGGCACGGAAATGCGCACGCCCTTGCCCTGGAACTGCCTGTTCAAGCGCGTGAGGACATCGGCGATCTGCGAGTGGTCGGTGGAGGACAGCGAGGTCAGGCTGACCTCGTCATAGCCGGTTTGTGCCAGGCCGCACACCACCGAGTTCACGATGTTGTCGGCGGAGCGCTCGCGCACCGGACGGTACATCATGCCCGCCTGGCAGAAACGGCAGCCGCGGGCGCACCCGCGCAGCACCTCCACGTTCAAGCGGTCCTGCACCACCTCGGTGAACGGCACGATGCACGGCTCCCAGCCCGGGCTTTCCGCGAACCCCTCGAACACGCGCTTCTGGATATGCGTGGGAAGGCCCTCCTCAACCGGCTCGATCCAGCTGCCGGCCTGCTGCGCCTGCTCCTCCTCGCGCCAGCGATACAGACTGGGCACGTAGAAGCCATCCATGCGCGCGATGGCGCGCAGGATATCGGCACGGCACGCCCCTTCTGCGCGCAGGCGGCGGATGGCCTGCAGGCACTCGGGCAGCGCCTCCTCACCCTCGCCGATGCTGAAGATGTCGAAGAACGGCGCATAGGGCTCGGGGTTGAACGAGCACGGGCCGCCGCCGATAACGAACAGGTCGTCCTCGCCGCGGTCCTGGGCATGCAACGGGATGCCCGCCAGGTCAAGCGCCTCGAGCACGTTGGTTGCCACCAGCTCATGGGACAGCGTGATACCGAGCGCATCGAACTCGGCCACGGGCGCGCAGCTTTCGATGGAGAACAGCGGCAAGCCCTCGGCGCGCATGGTGTCGCAGAACTCCGCCGCCGGCAGGAACGCGCGCTCGGCCACCATGCCGTCCACGGCGTTCACCACGTTCACCAGGATGCGCAGCGCCTGGTTTGCCTGCCCCAGCTCGTAGGTGTCCGGATACATCATGCAGAAGCGGAAATCCGCCTCGGGTTTGTACACGCAGCCGAACTCATGGTTCAGGTAACGCGCCGGTCGTTCGGCGCTGGCAAGCAGCGGCTCGAGCCGCGGCCACAGATCTGTCACTGTTACCCCCCTCGGAAACAAGATTAGCGTCGGGAAATGCGGGCGCGCAGACCCGCGGCGGCATCGGTTGCCTTTTGGCGAACGGCTTCCACGGCGGCCGCGCCGTTATCGGCGGCGGCGCCCGCGGCCTGCTTCGCAGCAGCAGCGATCACCTTGTCGCGCGCGGCGGAAACGTACTCGGCGAACTTCGCCACCGTCGGCCCGCCTTCGTAGAACTCCACGGCAGCACGGCCCATGGCGAGCGTGCCCGAATAGCCAACCGCAGCCTTCACGGCCCATCCGAGCACCGGCACGGCAGCTGCCAGCTGGCGCGCAACCGCGCGGCACGCGAACGCGCCGCCCACCAGGGCGGCAAGCTCGCGCACGCGCCCGGCATCGATGGACTGCCCATAGGCCGCAGCGATCTGGAGCAGCATCTTGGCCTGGTTAAGCGTCATCACGGGAAGGTCGGCGCCCGGGATGAGGAACAGCAGCCCCACACCGGCGTTCTGCACGGAGGTGGCGCTTACCGTTTCCAGTGCCAACGGACGGCGAACAAACGGGAAGGCCTGCGCGAACGCCAGGCGCTTGGCACGGCACGCCGCGCACACCCATTGGCCCATGCGCGCATCGAGCGTGGCCCGCGCATCGTCGATGAGCTCGATAGGCTCGTAGATGCCCACATCGCCGTTTTCCGGCGGCTTGGGCGCGCCCCACGAGGCCGTGATGGCCGGCCCCTGGCCCGCCGCCGTGGACACGTGCTCGTACACCTTCGCCGTGAGCTTGGGTGCCACGATGTCGGCCTCAGGGATGGCGCAACCGGCCGCCTTGGCGATAGCCCCCACCAACTGCGGGAGCGTGGTCACCACCATGGCGGGCACCCCGGCCTTGCGGCAAGCGCGGGCATAGGCACCCACGTTCTCGTTCAGGCCCGCCACGATGCAGGCCATGTCGTCGCCGGAACTGGGCGCGAACTCGCGTCCGTCCAAGTAGATGAGAGAAACGCGCGCCGCGTCGGAAGCGCTGGCGAACGCCTGGCGCACATGGGCAGCAACGTCGTCCGGCGCCGTTTCGTCCACATAAACGCTTACCGAAAGCGGCGTGGCGCGGGCGGCCTCTACGTTGACGGCCTCTTCCAACAGCGCGCCGATATCAACAGGAAGCTGCATAGGGCATCCTTTCGCTTAATGCTGCTTGAGCGTCGCATTGTGGGACCACACCGAGCCGATCATGCCCAGCATGACGAAGTTCACCACCATAAACGACGATCCATAGCTCATGAACGGCAGCGGGATGCCCGTGATGGGCATCAAGCCGCAGTCCATGCCGATGTTCTCCAAGATCTGGAACAGCCACATGCCCACAACGCACATCACGATGACCATGCCGAACAGGTCGCCGGAGCTGCGGGCTATACGGAAGCTTATCAAAACCAGCGCGGCGTACAAACCGAGCAGCACGAGCGCGCCCAAAAATCCCAGCTCCTCGGCAAGCACGCAGAAGATGAAGTCGGTGGGCGCCTCGGGAAGAAGGCCCAGCGAATGCTGCGTGCCCTGGAACAGGCCCTTGCCGAACAGGCCGCCCGAGCCGATAGCCACCTTCGCCTGCTGCAGGTTGTAGCCCTCATCGGTGGTTGCCGTACCGGACTGGTCCATGAACACGAGCAGGCGGTTGCGCTGATATTGCTTGAGCAGCTTGTACTCGCCCGTTGAGGACTTGATGACCTCGTCTATGGCGAACACCGCCACGACGGCGGCTATGAGCAACCCGAGCGTAATCAGCAGGTACTTCGGGTTAGCGCCGCCCATGACCAGGGCGAACGCCGCGATGCACAGATACACCAGGCCGGTGCCCAAGTCGGGCTGCGTCATGATGCACAGAAACGGCACCATCATGATGCCCAAAGCCTTCACATACTCGCGCGGATCGTCCAGATTGCCGCCGTAGCGCGCCATGACCGCGGCATCCATGAGGATGACGGTGATCTTGGCGAACTCGCCGGGCTGGATCTGCATGCCCAGCTTGATCCAGCTTTTCGCGCCCATGCCGGCATCGGTGCCGAGCCCCGGTATGTGCGGCGACATGATGAGCACCACGTTGATGATAAGGAACAGCGTGGTGTAATCCGACAGACGCCGGTAATCGAAGCGCCACACCAAGATCATGAACACAAGGCCCACGGCAACGCCGCCAAGCTGGCGGCTGTACTGGTAATCGCCGTCGGCGCGGACGGCAGAATACACGATGATCAGGCCGTATCCCACCAGCAACGTGACCACGATGGCCAGCGGCAGGTGCAACCACGGGAAACGGCGCGGCTTGGATGCAGCTGATGCCGCCGCGTTGGGGCGGCGAAGCGAATCGATTTGCGGTAACTGCGCCATAGCGCCCTCCTTCCCGTTAGTCCGAACGTCCGCTCGACGTGCCCTTGCCGGCGCCGGCTTCCGACTTGCCCGAGGAGCCCGCGATATCGCCGACTTCCCCATCCGAGGCATTGATCGAGGAAAGCGCCGCGGCCATGACCTGCGCGCCGATCGGCGCCGCCACCGATGAACCGCCGCCGCCGTGCTCGACGACGCAGGCGAGCACGTACTTCGGGTCGTCGTAGGGGGCGTAGCAGGCGAACCAAGCCGTGTCCTCCATATCAGTGTATTCGGCCGTACCGGTTTTACACGCAACCGTATCCGGGTCGATACCTTGATCGTTGAACAACGTGGCGATCTCCTCGTTGTCGGTGGTCACTCCGCGAAGCGCGTTGCGCACCACGGCAAGGTCGGCCATGGAGACGTCAGGCGTGTCCAGAACCTGCGGCTGATACGTAAGCGCCACATCGCCGCCGGCGTTGCGCACCTCTTTGAGCAGATGCGGCTTGACGATGTTGCCCGACGCGATGGCGCCGTAGGCTACCGCGATCTCCATGGGCGTGACGAGCACGTAGCCCTGGCCGATGCACATGTTCGTATAGTCGCCGCCCTTCCACTGGGCATCCTCGGGAGTGTCGCGGAAGTATTCCTGCTTCCATTCGGGCGTGGGGATACGACCCGAGGTCTCGCCGTTAAGATCGATGCCGGTGGTTTGGTCCAAGCGATAACGCTTGAGGAAATCCTGCAGCAGCGTTGCCGATTTGCCCTTGTTCGCAGCGGCGTCCCAGAACTTGTAGCCGATGTCGTAATACACGGTGTCGCACGAGTTCACGATGCCCCCGCGGAAGTCGAGCGTGCCATGGCCCTGCTTCTTCCAGCACTTCTGCACGTCGCCGGAGCCGAAGCCGTCCCAGCTGCCGGTGCAGTCCCAGGTTTGGGTTGCCGTGGCCATGCCGTTTTCCAACGCGGCCAGACCGGTAAACGTCTTGTACGTGGATGCAGCCGGATAGGTGCCCTGGATGGCGCGGTTGAGCAGCGGGCTGAACGCAGCCGAGGATTGCAGCAGGTCCAGCTCGTCTTGCGTGATGCCGCCCACGAACGTGGAGGGAGTGAACGTGGGATAGCTTGAAAGCGCCACGATGCTTCCGTCGGTGACGTCCATGACCACCACCGCGCCGCCTGTGCCCTTGCCCGATCCGATGGCGCCGCCATCAGGGCAGATCATATCGGCAAGCGCCTTGTCGGCCACGTACTGCACGTGCGATTTCAAGGTGGTATGCACATCGGAGCCCTTGACGGGCTGCGTTTCGCTGACCACTTCCACCACGTTGCCCTGCGCGTCGGCCATGACCTTGCGCTCGCCATGGTCGCCGGCGAGCAGGTTGTCGTACATTTGCTCGATGCCGCTGCGGCCAACCGAGTCGCCCAGCTCCAGATCGCGGCCCTCGGCCACGCTTGCGATATCGTCGCTGGTCACGCTACCGGTATAACCAACCGCGTGCGCCGCAAGGGCGCCATGGGGGTAATCGCGAACCGTGCGGGTTTGCACGGTGATGCCAGGGAACGCGTCGGCGTGCTCGGCGATGAAGGCGACGTTGCGCATGCTCGCATCGCTTGCCACCACGCGCTGGCTTTGCGCGCCGCTGGTCGAGTCGGCGATACGCTTGCGCACGATGCCCGTCGGAACGCCCAGAACCGTGGACAGGCGTGCGACCACGTCATGGTCGTTGGCGACATCGGGCTCGGCGAGCACCGTAAGCGACGTGCGGTTCTTCACGATGACGTTGCCGTCGGCGTCCAGGATATAACCGCGCGGCGCAGGCGTGTACACCGTGGTGTATTGGTTGTCCTCGGACTCCTTTTTGAACGATTCGCCGGCAAGCACCTGCATGCTCCACAGCTTCGTGGCAAGCGTGCCGAAGATCAAGCCGGCCACAACGCCCATGGCAGTGAAACGGCTCTTCAGGTTATCGCCGGGGTTTGCCACCGGCTGCGCAGGCGTTCCTCCGCGGGCGACACCGCCTGCCGGCACACGATGCGAATTGGGAAGCGAGCTGCTCACGCCCACCGACTGGATGGAGCGAACATCGCGTTTGACGCTGACGTTCTCGGTTTTCCGGCTGCGAAGCACCGCATAGACCGCCACCAAGATGGCGGCGACCACCAATAGGGCCACGAAGCCGGCTACGATAGCTGCGAACATGCGCGCCCCCTATCGCAGTTTCGGCGTGCGCAGACCGCGGTCCTGAGCGCCGCCGGCAAGCAGCCGCGCCATGACGAAGTAGACCACCAGGCCCACGGCGCAATCGTAGAGCGCGCACGGAAGGGCGCGGGTGAACAGCGCCTCCACAGGGTTGGCGGCAAGCCCGCATGCCATGAGCAGCATGCCGTAGCAAAGCTCGGCCAGAAGCGCGCAGGCCGTGAAGATGGCCAGCGGCATGAACAGCGTGTCGTTATCCACCAGCGAGAACACGCGGGAAGCCAAGAAGCACGCGATGACCAGCAGAAGCGCCATGCCGCCCACCGGGCCCGTGCCCGTAAGGTCGTACAGAAGGCCCATGACGAAGGGCAGCACCGGGCCTGCCTCCGTGGGGATGACGATGGCCACGACCAGCGCATAGGCCAGCAGGAAGTTCGGCTGCGCCGAGAACAGCGCCACGGCCGGGGCCAGAGCGATCTGCAGCACGAACGCCACGATGGCGCCCACCACCAGCACCAGGTTGTTCTTCTCGCCCAAGGCTAGCGCCCCCCTTCGTTGGATGAATTGCCGTTGCCGGAGTTATTGGAGCTGCTCGAACTCGACGAGGAGCTGCTCGAGCTTCCCGCGTTGGAACTGCTGAAGCCGCTAGCGGAAGCGGAGCTTCCCGAGGAAGTAGAGCTGCCGGAGCCAGCGGAATCCGAATCGTCGTCATCGGAGGCGCCCACGCTGGAAACCACCAAGACGTCCTCGAGCGTGTCGATGGAATCGTTCGGGGAAACCACGATGCGTCTGCTGGTATCGCCCTGCTGGGCGTCCACCTTCACCACCGTGCCGATGATGAGGCCGCGCGCGTAGCTGCCGCCCAGACCCGAGGTGACGATGACGTCGCCGACGTTGACCTCGGCGTCGGCATCCAGGTCCTCAAGGTACAGAAGGCCGATCAGGCTGCCGCGCAGGATGCCCTCGGCGCGACTGGACTGCACCATGGCCGCAGCGCCCGATTGCGGGTCGGTGAGCAGGCGCACCGTTGCGGTGCTTCCGCTGGCCGATACCACCTGGCCCACCACGCCGGAGGTCCCGATGACCGTCTGGCCGGTCGAGATGCCCTCGTTCGTGCCCTTGTTGATGATGACCGTCTGGCTCCACGCCTCGGAGCTTCGGCCGATGACGCGCGCACCCGTGCCCTCGATCTGGTAGTTGTCCTTCAAATCGAGCAGCTTCTGAAGGCGCTGCGCTTCCTGCTTATATTCTTCCATCTGGGCATACTGCTGTTCAAGCTGGCTGTTGTACTCGCGCAAGCCCGTCAAGGTGTTCTGGTCGGCCGTGATGTTCTCCATGGTGTCGCCCACCGTGGAGGTTGCGGCCTCCACCGAGCCTCCCACGATGCGCAGCGGGCTGACGGCGCCCGATACCGCCGACTGCAGCGTGTGCAGCGGACCGGCCGACCCCTCGCGACCGTAAGCCGTGATCATGATGATGCTAGCCGCAATCAAGCCTATAAGCAGCGCTCGGCGCATAAGCGCCGAGCTTTGTTGTTGAAAATTAAGAGCCATAACGTTGAGGCTGTCCTATTTCGATCGCATGAGCGTCTGCTTGTGCGCCTGCGGGGTTTCGAGAACCTTCAGGCAGCCCATGACCACGTTCGTCAAAGCCGTCTCGCTCACCCACACGGGGATCTCCAGCTTGTCGGTAAGGTAGCGGTCCAAGCCGGAAAGCAGGCCGCCGCCACCGGTGAGCAGGATGCCGTTCTGGATGATGTCCGACGCCAGGTCGGGGTTGGTCTTCTTGAACGTCTCCTTGATGTGCACCACCATCTCCTCGCACGGGGCGATGAGCGCCTGGCGGACATCCTCGGACTGGATGGTGACTTCCTTGGGCTGCTCGGTGATGACGTCCTGGCCGGAGATGATCATGTCGCGCTCGCGGCCGTCCTCGAACGGCAGGATGGAGCCGATTTTGATCTTGATGATCTCGGCGGTGCGCTCGCCGATCTTGATGCCCAGAAGGTCGCGCAGGTGCATGGCGATGGCCTCGTCCATGCGGTTGCCTGCCAAACGCAGGCTGGAAGACGTGACGATGCCGCCCAGGGAGATGACGGCCACCTCGGTGGTGCCGCCGCCGATGTCGACGACCATGGAGCCGGTGGGCTCGGTGACGGGCAGGTCGGCGCCCATGGCAGCGGCCATAGGCTCCTCGATCAGGTACGCCTGGCGGGCACCCGCCTGCACGGCGGCCTCGAACACGGCGCGCTTCTCAACGGAGGTGGCGCCGCAAGGAATGCAGATGACGATGCGGGGCTTGGCCTGCCACGGATACTTGCGCGGCGCGGCCTTGTTGATGAATGCGCTGATCATAGCCTCGGTGACGTCGTAATCGGCCACCACGCCGTCATGCAGCGGGTGCTCGGCCGAGAACGCGTCGGGCGTATGGTTGATCATGTTCTTCGCCTCGTGGCCGACGGCCAGGACGCGATGGGTGCTTTTCTCGATTGCGACGACGGAAGGCTCGTTGACGACGATGCCTTCGCCGGGAATGGCGACCAGGGTATTCGCGGTGCCGAGGTCGATGGCCATGTCGCATGACATTTGGCCAGTGAGACCCGAGAAGAAATCCAAGAATGACATGTAGGCAAACCCCTTGTGCTACGTTTCTAGTGAAACCAGATTCTAGCACAGGCGATTTCACCCGGTTTCCCTGCGCATGGAAATCCATCAGGGGTACGCATTAGGGAAAGGCACGGAAACCCCCCTGTGTCATACCGTACATCAGCGCCAAACCGACAAGCACCGTGCAAATCGCGTTCAAAGCATCGTGGATGCCGAAAGCGCGAAGGAACCAGAGAGAAGTATTCCATCACCACGAGCAGCATAGATGCGCTGCACAACGCCGCAGACGCTTTGAACAGTGCCGTCATCGCGATCATTGCTCTTCGCTCGCAAACAAATGACGCGGCCAAGCGCCATCGGGCACCGGTTTATGATTGTAGGGATTCCAGGCTCGCGCTTCCAATCTCGGATAGCAATGCTTGAACAGATGATAGCCGCAAGACGCCGACATAAGGTTTGTGGTGCACCGGCAAATACTCCCATCTTTCCAAATCCGCCAAGATGCGGTAAAAGCGAAATCTTCCCCTAGAAGACCAGCGAAATATTCACGCGCCGTTTCGCCGGCCACATAAGGCCGAGAGGCCGCAACATCGCGTCGTTCATCGTAGAAGTTCGCTTCCGCCTCAACACCCTTTTCGGGAGCTCCTTTCGTGTCGTAGACGTGCTCGGGGCAGGTGACCAGCACGCTTTTTTGGCCGAACATGCCGCACCAATGCGTAGCCAGCGTGATGAAGTCAAGCGGCGAAAAGCGACTGTTCGCCACCAAGAACACCTCGGCATCCGCCTCTGCGGCATCGGTAGCGCCGGATGCTGCGGCGAACCTCCCCCGCGCTCTGCAATGCACAAGCCCCGATTTCCGGATCTCCGTGCGAAGCAACTGCCTTTGCTCGCAGGCACGCCGCGCCGATTGCCCCGGCACCGCCGCCGTTATGAACAAGCAGTCCGTGCGATTGAGACACTCGCTCATTCGGTCCTGCCCGTCTTGCGGCTTCTCGGCCAAACCCAGACCTGCTACAACGCTCGGGGCGTATTCCGAGCGCAATGCGTCCATGCGATTCTCCGCACTTATCCGCTGCGTCAAGGCAATGGCCGCATTCGCCACCGCCCCAACGTCGATATTCCCCTTCAAATATTCGCTTACGGGTTTGAGCAGGCGGTATTTACCGGATAATGGACGGTTGCAATAAGCCGCGTTCAGCATGTCGTGCATGCCGAAACCATCATCGAATATATACGGCTCGCCATTGCCGGAATCTTCAACCACGTACCCGTACCCATCTATATACTCTGCCCCGCCTAGAGCAAGATAGCGCGCGAGATTCTTGTCGGCAGCCTTGATGCGTTCCTCGCTCGATTCTAAAGACAGATTTTCGCGACGCATCTCCTCGGTTCCCCACAAGCGTACCTCGGTCAGCACATACGGCGCACCGCCGTAGTGCCAGTCGAACAGGATATCGCCCGCATGAAACGGCAAGGGGAACTTGAAGAGCATCTCGCAAAAGGCCATGTCAAGGTTAACCTCATCGTCGGAAAGCCCACTGCGACAATCAAGCCTCAAAACCTCGCCGGCAGCATTGATGCTGCATTCATCTTCACCGAGACCGTCTCCATCATCTATTCGGCGCTTGACGATATAGCGCTCGTACACATCGTCTTGAAACGAACCGCCCGGGCACATTTCAGGGCAGCATCCATCATGCGAACCAGCAAGGCACCTGCTCTCTCGCGCATCCTCGACAACCGCCGTCACACAACGCTCGAACGTGTCATACAGCCCCCAGCTCTGATCTTCTGCACGCTGACAGACTCGAAGGCCGGGAATGAACAGGCACCCATCCGGCTTTTTGAAGTTCTCAAGCAAGCGTTTCTGCAATGCTATATAGCGATGCAGAAACTCATGGAAATCAGAGATCTCAATCTCAAGACGCTTTGTCTGGTACCCGCAATTCGGCATGGTGGCGATAATCTGCTCCCACGCCGCAAAACGCTCTTGAAGCGTTGCATCGTGGCAGTGCCACACCAAAAACGCCGCTTCAGGCGTGCTTGGCTGGTACCCGATATCGCGCATATGCTGGCGAACATCGGGCGAGCCAACGAAACGAAGGATGTCGATCGTCATGGTCCCAACCTCTTTCAATTAAGGAAAGTCGTTATGTTGGGAATGTTATAGGCAGAAGTAATATCAACGGTACCAATAATGGTGCTTTGTGAGAATAGGTGCCGCTAATTCCTTTTACCGTAAAACGTTACAACAGCTATGCATAAGCAATCTCTTGCTTATGGTTTCGTAGAACCGCAGCAAGCTCGTCGTTGCTTTTACCACTTGCGGCAGCGGCTAGCACCCATGCATACAAGCCGTTGCAAACAGGTTCGTTGGCGTCTTCAAAATCAAGCGTGAAACCGGCTAACTGCAGAATAGAAAGCGCGGACACAAGCGTAGTGCGTTTGTTTCCGTCCGGGAAAATATGATCTTTAGCTAAATGGACCGCGAAAACGGTGACTTGCTCGAAAACGTCAGAAAAACGCTGCTCTAGCCTCGCACCATATACCGTGCAAAAGGCAGATACAACCACGGACAGAACGCGGCTTGTAATTTCCTCTTGCCTTTCGTTCGAAAGCTCAGGAGCAAACCCACGCTTCGCAACAAGACCATCATGGATTGACACGACAGCAGAGGACAGCGCCTCTTCCTGCCCATCGAAGCACAATGGAGCTTCCGCACGCGCCCGCAACGACATCACGCGTCCTCCAACAGCCGAAGCGTATTGCCCCACCGCGCCTCAACATCACGCACTGTAGATTCTATCGTTGCAGCAAAATCAGACCCCGCAGCGCATTCAACCGGTGAGGTTGCGCTGGCAGCCATACCCTTATCATCATTGACGGGAACAAGCCCTTCCGCCCTTGTACCCTGCTCGTCCATACGCTCTACTCCTCCCCGTGGTTCACGCTGTATGCGCACCTTAAATCCTCGAGCAAAAGCCTATTTGCCTCTAAAACGATATTGGCTAAACCAGGGATTTCCGCAAACGCGGATTGCGCGTGCGCAGCCACACCCGTTGCAATGCGCTTAACCACATCAAGAGCCTTATCAACCGCAAGCCCATTCTGACGCGCAAGCGCTTCCCAATCAGATAATGTGATCTCATTCGTGAACCACACGTCGTTTACCGACATAGCAAGCATAGCAAGCGCTTTGGAATATTGCGGCCAATACCAAGTTGCTAGGCCGTCGCACAAAGGCGACAGCTTCACCTTTTCGACCTCAAGTAGCAGGCTGTAATTCTTCGCATGGGCATCGGCATTGCAAACCATCACGTTGAAGGCGAATTGCGCAAGCCAGTCATAGCAAAGCGAACACGTTGGGTCTACGTGCTTCAGCATCGCGATAACCGTTTCAGTTTCCACGTCATATTTCACATCGCGAGACACACCGAGACTTTGCGTGAAGTCTTCGACACGCAAACGCTCACCAAGTCCATCCGGGGCGAATCGCCTATCGAAACGCGGCGTGATAAACGCACTACTGTCGCCAACGTTTACAACCGAATGCTCGCAAACCTGTAAGCCACATAGTTTTGCCAGATCAAGCGTTGAAGACTCAACAACTACTGCATTCCTGTTCGGAGGACACTCCGGTTTCACTATGTGCGTAGACTCAAGCAGATCGAACGCATCATCGCTGTTCGCGCCAAGAGCCGATTTCATCCTAAGACGTTCGTTGCCGCTATCAGGCAGAAGACCGTCAAGAAAGTTTTTCGGCGCATCCGGCGCCCACTCACCTGAAAGAGGAAGGCTTATGCTAATTGGCTCGCAAACACCCGGTTCGTATCGAAAGGCCACCCCAAACCGTCGCACTCAGTAAAAGATCTATAGAGCGTCCCGTGCATCCAAGCAAAAAGCCGTCTCATCTAATTCCCTTTCGCAAGACAAGCAGAATGGGGCACCTTGACCGGTTTCACGCCCAATATATGGCACACGGAAAGCAAATTGTCAACGGAACCTTGGCCACGCGAGACTAAAGCTCTAACCCGAGAAACAGGGACACCGCTTTTTTCAGCAACGCAAGCAATGTTTGTTCCGCGCAAGCGCATCATATCCGAAAGGACAACCGAAACTCGCTCGGGCGTTGCCATGGAACGCTCAGCGATGCTTGGCACATGTAACCGACCATCGAGCAGATAGGGATCGGAAGAGCCAGCAAACAGCTCCCCCTAAAGATATGTAAGTAGTCACATGCACCTCCAGTCCCAAAAGCACTATAGTTTTATCATAGAACATGCCGGACAGACGGCAGATGTCCGCCAGCACCAAAGCCAAACGTGCCAGTACAGCACAGTTTACCGCCTGCCTAGCCACCTTCTACAACCGAAAACGCTTCAGCGATACCATCCTTCCAAGTCGCGCGATCCCGCGTAGTCCCAGGTGATCTCTCTAGGAGGATTCGAAACCTGCCGATAGGCCTCCCACATAAGCTGTGCGATCTTCATAAACGGCAGAAGGCCGCATTCCCCGCCAAAAGCCGGAACCACGATTTGCGTGCGCGCTGTGCGCAGCGCTTCCATAAGAGAAGTCCTCATGCACTGATAGGCAACCATAGGGTCGACTATGCGGCTAGGAACGCGCATAGTCGGGGTATGTATGAGCAGCACGTCCTCACGCCCAGGAATGGGAATTGAAAAACTCGTAGCAACCGGTTGCTCTCCACAGAATCGCTCCAGAATGCATTCTCGCACCTTCACGGCTAGATCGCGCCCGA
>JAUNWR010000033.1:15219-17714 GCA_030540215.1 Coriobacteriia bacterium
ACAACAGCATCGATCTCAGGGTGCTGTTGGATAAACGCCCTAAAATCCGTGCAATATACGACAACGCCATCATAACCCCTGAAAGCGACTTTCCAAGCTTCCGCCATTCCGGCGCTGTTCGTCACTAGATGCAGCATTATTTCTTGCATGGCTACCCATTCCCTTACGCTACATTGTTTCAAGCGCCTTAGCGCCTGCTACCGCGTCTGCCGGTTGCCTTTAGATTCCAAATGGGCTTAAGGCGATGCACGATTTGGGCCGTAGGCTCCATCAGACGCATAATCATTTCCGCGGCCTTATATGCTTCCGGCGATTCATCCAGTGTTCCGTCGCAGGCGCTTGGGCTATAAATGCCGGCGTCCTTCATTTCTTGTACAAACGCTTCCGCATCAAGCGTTGCGAACGCTTGCGCACGGCTCATGGCGCGCCCAGCGCCGTGCGGCGCCGAACAATTCCAATCCTCGTTACCCTTGCCTGTGGCGATGACGGCCCCATCGCGCATATTGAAGGGGATGAACACCGTTTCCCCAGCTTGAGCGCTGATTGCGCCTTTGCGAATAACCCCGTCATCCGAAATGTAATTGTGCATGGTGGTGAAACCCGTACCGTCAACGCGAATACCCGTGCGCTCAAGAATCTGCGCGATGATTGCTTCGCGGTTCCTGTTGGCAAACTGCTGGCAATTATGCATATCGGCAAGGTATTCAAGCGTGTAATCACCCTCAAGGTACTTAAGCTCCTCGGGGACCTCGTCTTTGCAAAGCGCCTGCGCCAGAGCTTGGTGGTGTTCCGCAACCTGCTTTCCAAGATTGCGCGAGCCGGTGTGGACGACCAGGTATTGTGCGCCCTCTTCGTCCTCGTCAAGTTCGATGAAGTGGTTGCCGCCGCCAAGCGTGCCGAGCGAGCGCTCCACACGACGCTTCCCCTCAAGCCACGTGCAAGCATCCATTCCGAAGTCGGACAGTGAACATGCCGGATCATGGTGAATCTTGAAGCCGGTGGGCACCGCACGCTTAACATCGCGATTGAACTGGATAAGGTCCGCGCGATCGATACGCTCGGCAAGCTTGATGCAGTACATCCCGCAGCCGATGTCCACACCCACTAGATTGGGGATCACCTTGTCGTTCAGTTTGGCGGTAAACCCGATAACGCATCCTTTGCCCCTGTGCGCATCAGGCATAATGCGAATCTTGGCGCCCTCGAACGCCGGGCATGCCACAATCTCGTCGATTTGCTCTTGCGCGGAATCTTCTATGTTCTCGGCAAAAACCTTCACGTCGGCCATATCCTCTCCTTTCTGGTGGTCAATTCCTCACAGAAGGGGATGATACGAAGCAGGACGTTTTCAAAGGGGTCAATAATGGGGCTTTTTTGGGAAAGATTGCGGGTCGAAAACGCGTTAGCCGCTAGCGCACATCGTCAAGAAAGCGCTTGAGCACATACTTCCAAATGACAAGCATGCAGGCGATGGCGAACATGGCGTCTGGTATCATGAGAAACCAATCAACACACACCGGAACATGCGACGGTAACAAGCACAGCAAAAATGCCTACGCAAACGAGAAACGCCTTAGCGGTAACACCTCCGCACAGCTTCTCGATACGCAAGCAAAACGACCGAATGCCCTTGAACAATGCCCAAAGCATAAGCTATGGAACAATCAGCGACATGGCTCGCCTCGTCTTGTCGAGCAGCAGAACTCATCAGCATAAACCCCAATCCCTACCAAGTTCCTTCAGGCGCTTACGAGCCTCATCAAGCCTTGCTCCTTTAAAGTAATACCAGATCAAACTGTCGATTTCCTCAAAACTGATTTCGCCCTTAGCTAAACTGCCATGACCCTTTCGCCAGTTGTTAATGCCATCCCGAACCGAGCAATACAGATCTGCATACTCTTCATATTTATCGGAGGCGGCCAGTTCCTTTATCGTCGCGGCGATCCAAAAACAGCTTGACGAATAACGCGATTTTGTAATTTTTCCTCCATCGCACTTTTCTGCGTTCCTGTTGCAGAAATCCTCTATGTCCGCCGCTGGCATATATGCGCATGCGTAATAAGGCAAGACTTCCCCAACCACCTTGTCGTAAATACAATATTTCGCCTTGCCCGGATCGTCCGTTTCACCAGAGTACCTACTTGCATGGTGGCAAAACTTGGTAGCAAACGAAAAATTGTTTTTGTTAATATCGCATTGCTTCTCGCGTCTTGCTCGTTCCTGAGCTGCCAAAGCTATAGTTCTAACAAGTTTGGGGTCGGGTTCATTCAGCAGTCTTCTCAGATTCTTGATTTTAAAAATTTCTTCCGCAGTTAAATATGCCCCACCTTTAAGATCGCATTTATCCTTGTTAACGATTACTTCAGCTGAACCACATTCGACCTGTTTTTGATGCTTGTCTTTCAATGCCGTGAGGTGTGTCGAGTTGATATGGTCCGTCACATACACAACTTGCCTGATAGCATTCTTTCGCTTCTTTTTTTTACTTTCTTCAC
>JAUNWR010000034.1:0-17389 GCA_030540215.1 Coriobacteriia bacterium
CCAGGAAGTCAACAGCACGCACAACGTAGACACCTGCTCGTAGTCAAGGCCCATAAGGTAATAGCCAGCAATGTTTGCCACAAGAATGCAGCAAACCGAGCATACGGCGCCGGGAATCGACTTGACGATAACGTTACCCAGGAAACGACCCCGGATACGTTCGCGATTCGGCTCGAGCGCAAGCACGAACGACGGTATGCCGATGGTGAACGCGCTGATGAGCGTCATTTGAATAGGCTGGAAGGGATATTGCCACGGCGCCGCTATGAACAGCAGGGCCAATGCGATGGACAGCAGCGTTTTCACCAGGAAAAGCGATGCGGAACGCTGCAGGTTGTTAATGGATCGCCGCCCTTCCGCCACCACCTTCGGCATGCTGGCGAAGTCGTTGTCCACGAGCACCAGCTGCGCCACATTGCGCGCGGCATCCGATCCTGCCGCCATGGCTACGCTGCAATCTGCGGCCTTGAGCGCCAGCGTATCGTTGACGCCATCGCCGGTCATGGCGACGGTATGGCCTGCCTTCTGCAACGCCAAGACGAATTGCTTCTTTTGCTCAGGCTTCACGCGGCCGAACACGCTGTCGCACGCTAGCGCACGCTCCACATCGGATTCGGTTTTCAACGTGGTGGCATCGACGTAGCGATCGGCGCCTTCCACCCCCACCTTTTCAGCGATGCCGGAAACGGTGCGCGGATCATCGCCGCTGATCACAAGCACGCGCACGCCCTGGTCCTTAAAATAGGCGATGGTTTCCGCCGCCGTTGAGCGGATTTGGTCCCGAATGCCCACGAACCCTAATGGCATAGGGTCGCCCTGAATGCTCCCCTGCTCATCGAAGCCTTGCACGCGAGCGACGAGCAGCAGGCGCGCATCGGCTGCAAGCCGCTCGACTTGCAGCCTGACATGTTCGTAAGCGTCGCCGAGCACGAATTGGGCAGCGCCCATCACATAGCAAGACCCATCGGAGAGCTGGGCGCCCGACCATTTCTTGTCCGAGCTGAATGGAATCATGCGCGAGCACGTTTCGGGACGCCCTTCGGCGTCCTTGAAATACGCGACGATAGCTCGGGATGTCTCGTTGGGGTCGTCATCGGCGCAGGCGATGGCGCGCAACGCGCGACACGATTCCCCTTTGAGCGCTTCGGGCGAGCCCTGGGCAGCAGCGCCCTCTACGGGCGACACCCAGGCAACCTCCATGTCGCCTGTGGTGATGGTGCCCGTTTTATCCAAGCACAGCACGTCCACGCGCGCCAAAGTTTCGATGCAGTACAGCTGCTGGACGAGCACCCGGCTTTTCGACAAGCGCACGACGGCCACTGCCAGAACCGTCGACGTGAGAAGGATCAGCCCCTCGGGTATCATGCCCACCAGCGCGGATACCGTGGATAGGATGGCGCTGTTCAGCTCCGAGTTACCCGAAAGATAATCCCTTGCGAACAGCAATGCGCCAACCGGGAACATGATGCAGCTGACGAATTTGATGATGCCGTTGAGGCAGCGCATGATCTCCGAGCGCACGGCCTTGCGCTCCTTCGCCTCGGCGGAGATCTTCGCCGCATAGTTCTCGGCGCCAACATGGACCACACGCGCGAACACCGTTCCCGAATTGACGAACGATCCGCTCATAAGCGTGTCGCCAGGCTGTTTGCGGATAAGATCGGCCTCGCCGGTAAGCAGGCTCTCGTTTACCCGGCATTCGCCGCTCACAACCTGCGCATCCGCAGGAACCTGATCACCTCGACGAAGCACCACCACATCATCGCGCACCAGCTCATCGAGCGGCAGCTCCGTTTCCGTACCATCGCGCAGCGCATGCGCTTTCGAGCCGGCTATGATGGACAGATTGTCGGTGATGCGCTTCGAACGGACTTCCTGAACGATGCCGATAACGGTGTTGCACACGATGACCACCATGAACAACATGTTCTTGCACGACCCCGTGAACAGCACGATAAGGGCCAAGACGGCGTTTACCAGGTTGAACAGCGTGCATACGTTGTCATGGACGATCTGCCCGATCGACCGCGTTTTCACGCCCGCATCGACATTGGCCTCGCCTGCTACGATACGCGCCTGCGCCTCTTCGGACGTGAGGCCAAGCGAAGCCTCTATCCCAGCCGCCTCGTTCATTCCGCTTCCCTCCAACCAACGCCGCGTCATCGCGGATAAGAACCCGAACAGCGTGTAACAAAAAGGCCACCGCAGGAAAGCGATGGCCTTGACGTAACGATGGAGCCGGCAACAGGACTCGAACCTGCAACAGGCAGTTTACAAAACTGCTACGCTACCATTGCGTCATGCCGGCACACGAAAATACGTGTCGGGCTATTGTACGACAACAACCTGGATTCTCAAAGCCCACCCCATAAAAGGTACAACCATCAGCACCAAGATATAGTCAGGTTGATTCGCAAGTTCATCCGAACACTTCGCTTTTGTTCTCGAACTCAGCCGGACATGTCAAGCACCCGCATACGATGAATAGCAGATGGAGCCCCCATAGGCTCTTGGACATTTTGCTTTAGTCATCGCCTGGCGTTTATCATCGTCAATGCAAGCGAATGCGCGGATGCTCTTGTTTTACGCATCGCAACCGAACCGTTAACCGCTCTTGTCGAACTGTCGCCGGTATCTGGTTATACTGGTTCGCGGTAATAACCCGCTATCCTATGAACGCGATATCTCTTTTGGAGTCTCATGACTAACGACGAACGACAATCTTCCCCTAACGCGACGCCCTCCCCCACGGTAAAGAAGCGCTTCCGAGCCGACCGAGACGCCATCGATCGCAAACGTCTCCCCTTGGCAGTGAAGGTGTTCGGCGTGCTGTGCCTTGTAGCAGGCGGAGCCACCACCATGCTTTTGACGGTCACCATCGTGACCATTGTGCTGGCGTTCACTTCCGGCAACCTTGATATCGAAGCATCCACCGCCACCGTGGTCATTTACGTGGTGGAATCGGTGCTGTACACGGCGCTGGCCGCCATGTTCGCCATCTTCGGCATCCGTTTGCTGCGAAACAAGCGCAAACACGCCGCCCATGGCACCGAGGCCATGATATTCATCTTAGCCGCCATCATCATCTGCTCGATCATGCTCAACGGCTTGGGAGCCAACGTGATTCCGCATGCCGTGGTGGCGGTGTTCCTGATCGTCATGCAGTCCTACCTTGACCCGACGCTCGCCGGCGAGCGTGAGCTGCGCCGCAAGCTGCGCGACATGGAAACCAGGGAGCAAGCGGAAGACGGCACGCTCGGCCTTGATCCCACCGGTCGCGGTTACATCACCTTGAACTTCTTCAACCTGTTCTGGATTTTCGTGGTATGCAGCGTGCTGGGTCTTGTTATCGAAACCGTGTATCACGTGCTGGTAGTGGACCCTGGCGTTTACGAGGACCGCGCCGGATTGCTGTTCGGGCCTTTTAGCCCCATCTACGGCGTTGGCGCGATGCTAATGACCATGGCGCTCAACCGCTTCCATAAAGCGCCCTTCCCCGTGATCTTCTTGGTAAGCGCCGTAATCGGCGGCGCGTTCGAATATGCGGTCAGCTGGTTCATGCAGTTCGCCTTCGGCATCGTTGCCTGGGACTACACCGGAACGTTCCTTTCCATCGACGGCCGCACCAACGGCATGTTCATGGCCATGTGGGGCGTATTAGGCCTGTTCTGGGTGAAGCTATGCCTTCCTTGGATGCTGCGACTGGTCAACCGTATTCCCTGGAACTGGCGATATACGTTGACCACCGTATGCGCCGCGTTGATGATAGTGGACTGCGGCATGACCCTGATGTCGCTTGACCGCTGGTACCAGCGCGAGGCCGGCGTGGCTCCCGACAACGCCATCTCCCGCTTCATCGACGATCACTTCGACAACCAGTACATGGAGGAACGCTTCCAGAGCATGTCGATCGATCCGGACAATGCAGCGCGTACGCTGTAGGTAAAGCCCTGCCGCCCGTCAGCTCATCTCGCACCTCCACGATATTGCGCCATAACCGCTTCGGCATGAACTGCCTTCGAAGCTCAGGGTGATAACGAGCCGATATGGACATGGCATCGTAGAACCCCTTCCATGCCGCTTGCATAGCGGCTTCATCGGAGGCATGTTCGGGCAGATGCACCTCATCGGTTTGCGCCAAATTCCAGCCTGAGCCATCGTAGATGCCCGCAACTTGGTGCACCTCGTCATATATGACGAAACGCTCGGTATTGAACCGACCCGCAAACCAGTCCATGAGCAACGGCACCACGTTGGCCTTGGGGTTGCATTTCGCAAACCATATGCCGTTTTCAAAGTGCTCGAAGCGCAGGAACTGCATCATCAAGTGCCGCTCGTTCATCACCGAGCGGTCCAGGCGGGCAACGGGACCGGCGATGGGATGCGCCAGGTTGCGAATCAGACTGCTATTCGCAGCAGCGGGCTGCGCCATGATATGCCGGACGAACCGGTATATCGCAACGCCAGCCGAAGGGTCATCCGATAGCGATGCGTGCAACACCGCATTCCAGGCATCCCGTCCTGCTTTTCGCACGATCCCCGCTTTCACGCGCGAGGCCAACGCCGTATCGGTTTCGATATAGCGCACGCTCTGCCCTAACCGAGGCTGCAACGCGGTCTCGGTCGAAAAGTCTTCAGGCTGCTCGCGCAACGCATACGCCTGGAATATCGCCGTTAGCAGCCCTTCGGTGGTGCCATCGTGCACGTATGCCACGTTGCTCAGCGGCTCCCTGCCAACATCCGAGCTCATGCAGGCACCTTCTGCCGGCCCTGCAACGCGTGCTGCCAGCCGAAGACCCCATCAGCTACCGCAGCGCCTTCGGCACACGCCGGACCCTTCAGCTGCCGCGCCCCGATCGCGCCACTTGCCGGCATGCAGGCCTTATCCCCTGCGCCTATGGCGGCGCGCCCGACCTCGGACCCGAACAAGCTGAGCTGCCCAGGCAGCACCTTCCCCGAACGAGCACCATGACGGCCGCCGTCTATAGGGCTTGCCAGCTGCGCCCGCAACGCCTCGGGGCAAAACTCCACCCCGTTGCCTTGGTATTTCCCGTTGCAAGTGATGAAGTAACGCGCCCGTTTGAACGCGATTCCCAACTTGCGAAGCTCCCCCTCCCGCAAGCAGGTTGTGCGTCGGGCACGCAAGATCAAACGAGCCCCGCGCGGCCCTATCCCCGGCACGCGCAGCAACACCTCCAACGGAGCCGTGTTCACCTCCACCGGAAACAAATCCAGATGGTTCACCGCCCATGCGGCTTTCGGATCCACATCCATCTCCAGGTTCGGGGCATCGGCGCTGATGATTTCCGATACATCGAATTTGTAATAGCGCAGCAGCCAATCAGCCTGATACAGCCTGTGCTCACGGTTCAGCTGCACTGCGGTATTCTGCGGCAGGCGCTCATCGGAGCTTACCGGCAGATAAGCGCTAAAGAACACGCGCTTGAGCTGCAGGGTTTTATACAGCGCCTGCGACAGGTTGAGGATCTGGAAATCGGTTTCAGGCGTTGCCCCTATGATCATCTGCGTTGACTGCCCCGCCGGCACGAACGCACGCCCCCGCTCCTTCGGGCGAGTGGAAGGCAGATACGTTGTACTTTGACGCGATATCCCGCGAGACTCGCGGTCCTGCGCCATGTTGTCTCGTATTTGACGCATAGGAGCTATGATGCGCTGTTTGGTTTTCTGAGGGCACAGCAAGCTCAAGCTTGTCTGACTGGGCAGCTCGAGGTTCACGCTCATACGATCCGCAAGATGCCCAAGCCTGTCGATGAGCTCCGGCGAAGTTCCCGGCACGGCCTTCGCATGGATATATCCACGGAATCGATGATGATCGCGCAGCAGCTGCAACGTGCGGATCATGAGCTCGGTGGTATGGTCGGGCGACCCGATGACGCCCGAGCTGAGGAAAAGCCCTTCGATATAGTTACGGCGGTAAAACGCCATGGTGAGATCGGCCAGCTCTTCGGGCGTGAACGCCGCACGGGGTACTTCGTTGCTGCAACGGTTGACGCAATACGCGCAGTCGTATACGCATACATTGGTCATAAGCACCTTGAGCAACGAGATGCAACGACCATCGGGCGTGAAGCTGTGGCAGCATCCGGCGCCGAGCGCGTTACCGACATAGCCGGCCTTCGAACCGCGCTGCAACCCCGACGATGTGCAGGCGACATCGTATTTCGCCGCATCGGCGAGGATCTCCAGCTTCTCCTGCACATCCATAGCAGCCCCTTCCAAACATCCGTACGTATAGTATTCGCATACTATACTCGTACGCTTGTTCGTGGTCAAGAACGTTTGTGCGATATTACCGCGGAACCCCGGTCAAATCGAATGCGGGAATGAAACTGTCCTTCGCCGCGCCCCCTTGCTGCCAGAAATAGTCCTCGATGCCTAACGAATCGGCATAGTCCAGCAACTCCTCGTATTCGCCGTCTGATACACGTCCACCCAGCTCAGGGCAGCGTTGAAGTTGGCGCTGCGCCCACGCATCCCCAGCCTGCGCCGCATCGGCGAGCACCGGTGTGTACTGATTCATCAACGACAGCAGCACGTCGTTTCCGAAGCGCTCCCATATCGTGCGCACCACGCGCTTGGAATCCTCCAAGGCGCCGGGCAGCATCAAGTGGCGCACCACCACCCCGCGCGTGAGGCGCGGCTGCCCGTCCACCTCGTCGCCTTCGGGAGCGCCCACGCAACGCACCATCTCCTCAAGGGCTGCCAGAGCCACTTCGGGATAATCGGGCGCCGCGGAGTAACGGCGGGCAAGGCTGCTCGAACAGTACTTGAAATCGGTCAGGTACACGTCCACCGTGCCGACGTTGTCCCGCACGGCCTGCACCGTCTCGTACCCCGAGGTGTTCCATACCACGGGCAGCGCCAAGCCGCGCGCACGGGCGCGGGCGACCGCGGCGCGGATATGCGGCGAATAGTGCGTCGGCGTGACGAAATTGACGTTCAGCGCCCCTTGCTGCTGCAGGTCAAGGCACATATCCGCCACATCATCCACCGTAACGGGCACGCCAGCGCGCCCATCGGCGATCACCTGGTTCTGGCAGTACACGCATCGGAGCGGGCAGTTCGAGAAGAATACGGTGCCGCTGCCGCGGGAGCCGCTGATAGGCGGCTCTTCCCACATATGCAGCGCAGCGCGAGCCACCACCAGCTCCCCTTGCGCCCCGCACACGCCGCGCTCGCCCGCGGCGCGGTCGACGCCGCACGCCCGCGGGCACAGCCGACAGCAAGCCAACGATTCTTCGAACTCCATAGCAGACCCTTCCCCGCTTCTCTACGCGATTGCGCGTCGAAACCGCTCGCACGCGCCACTGCCTGCTGCGACGTAGCGCCGCCCCGCCAAACGACGGCTCAGCCGCCCAGCCGACGAAACGGGCCCGCATCGCGCAACCCGGCTCTGCGGCGCACAGCTACGGCATCCGCCCAAATCAAGCAAATGCGCAATCGCCCTTACCGCCAGAAAGGGCCCGCAATGCACAACCCGGCATGCAACGGGCAGCACGCATCAGCAACTGCGCCCTTCCAAGCAGCCGGGCCGCCGCCTTGCGGGCCCTCATTCATCCTTCGATCGCCCTTTACGGGCAAGACGCCTAGTTAAAACCGGGATAGGCGCCCGTCATGCCATCATCGTCCATGATGCCGGCATCGCCGAAATCGTCGCCCCAATCGGCATCCTCATCATGGTCGTGATCATGATCGCCGTACGTTTGCTCGGCGCGGGTCCAATCCAGGCCCTCCTTCGCACATGCATCCTCCTCGCGGTAGACCAGCGACAACGCCGAGGGAGCCTTGTCCGAACCGCCGATGATGGCCAGAAGCTCCAGCAGACGTTGGACGGCCTCGGCCTGCGGCAGGATAAGGTCGGCATCGTCGGCGGTGGTCAGGGCCGCGGTCAGCTCGCCCATGAGCATCTCCACGGTGTAGGTGCCGTCGAAGCGGCCGTCGGTGACGGCGGCCAGCAGCGCATCGCCGGCCGGCGTGATCGCGCCGGCGCGCATGCCGGCGATCTCGCCCATATCGGAGGACGTGCGCACCGCGTGGTACAGCGCATCGGCTTCCACGGCGGCGACCAGCTGCGCCGCCGCCTGAAGGCTGTACGCAGCGCGGGCAAGCTGGGCCGAGCCCGGGCCGCCGGCGTCGGTCACGTGGGCAACCAGCAGGTCGAGCACCTCGCGCGCCGCCTCGACGCAGTCCTCTTCGCCGCCCACGAAACAGCCAAGGTTCTCGCGCACCGCGAACGCGTCGGGCACGGCCACGTCGGTGACCACGAGCGGGGCCTCGACGGCGACCAGGTCGGCGACGCAGGCCATGGCGTTGAGCTCGCGTGCGAAGGTGGGCGTGGTGCACGACAGATCGATGATCTGGGTGCCCTTGCGTGCACCCTGCACGATGCCGTTATCGCCGAAGTATGCGTCCTCGAGCGCGGTTTGCGTGGTGAAGTAGGTGATGACGGCATCCGCCGCGCCCGCATCGCCCACGCGCTGCCAGCCGGCGCCGCACAGGCGATCGGCCACCATATTCCCCACCGTCTCGTTTCCAGCGAACACGAAAGCCTTCGTCATGGCTTAACCCTCTTTCTTGATCTTGCGGGCGATGCGATCGGCCACTGAAAGCTCCTCGCGCTTGTCGCCTCCCCAAAACACCACGGCCAGCATGCCCGGCCCCACGTGGCTGCCGATGACCGGCCCGATGCTGCTTTCCAAAAACAGCAGGTTGTCGTCCTCTTTCGCCAGCAGCTCCTTCAGACGCGCCGCATCCTTGGGGCAGTCGGCGTTGCCGATGACCACGCAACGGCCCGGCATCTGATCGGTCATGCGCTTCGAGCAGTACTCGGCCAGCTGCCTGATGCCCTTCTTGCGCCCGCGCGCCACGCCCGTCAGCGCAAGCTTGCCCTCGATGCTGATGTTGAGCAGTGGCTTCACGTCGAGCTTCGCGCCCGCGTAGGCAACGGTGCTGGGGATGCGACCGCCACGGCGCAGCGATTCCAGATCGTCCACCATGAACTCGGCGTCCACGAAGTAGCGCGCCTCCTCGGCCCATGCGGCCAGCTCGCGCGCCGTCATGCCGTTGTCGCGCTGGTTGAGCGCCTCGTAGACCAGAAGCGCCTCGGCGACCGACGCCAGATAGGTGTCGACCACGTACAGCTCGGCCTCGGGATGCTCGGCGATCAACTGGTCGCGCATCATCACCGCCGTGTTGAAGCTGCCGGAAAGACCGCTGGTGAAGCTCAGGTACACGGTGGGAACGCCGCTTTCGATAGCCTTCGAGAACACATCATGGAACACCGTCACGGGCACCTGCGCCGTGGACGGCTGCGAACCTGCGCGCATGCCCTCGTAGAACTCATGCGGCGTGACGGTGCGATACAGATCGTCGCTATGCTCGCCCTTTTCGTCGATATAGGGAAACTCCAGCAGCTGCACGCCGGGACGGTCGATCACCTCGAAGGGGAGGTCGCAGCAGGAGTCGATGATCAGATTGCATTTCGGCTGGGCTTCCATGCATCTCCTTTCGTTGGAACGCCCGCGCCCGCAGGCGGTGGGCGGGTTTTCGCTTCGCGCCTAGGAAGCGCAGGTCAAGGCCGCCTTCGGCCCGGTCAACTTGCCCGATATGGCATGCGCGCATTCATAGGCGACGCCGACGGCCGGGCCCACGTGCAGCCCCACCACCGGGCTTACCGGCAACACGCTGACCTTACGGCCGAGCATGGGCTCGATGACCTCGTGCGCCCATTTCACCGCCGGGGCCTTGTCGCCGATATAGTGCACCACCACATCGCGCAGGCCGTGCTCCTCGATGTCGGCCTTCATTGCGGCCACGATCTTGTCCAGCGCCTTTTTGCGCGTGCGCACCTTGGCATAGGTGACGGGGGAACCGTCGCGCACGGCGAGCACCGGCGCCAGCTGGATAAGGTTGCCCAAAAGCGCCGCCGCACCGCCGATACGCCCGCCTTTCTGCAGAAACGTCAGGCTTTCCGGCGTGAACAGGAAGCGGGTGCGCTCGATGGCATCGAGGGCCGCCTGAGCCACGCCGCGCAGATCTTCGCCCGCATCGCGCGCCGCCACGGCCTCGAGCACGGGGAAGGCCTCGTCGAAGCCGCACGACTGCGAGTCGACAAGCTCCCACTTGAAGCCGATGTTGCGCGCGGCCACCGCGCGGATGGCGCGCAAGGCGCCATCATAGGCGCCCGAAAGCCCCGTGGAGATGAAGATGCCGCACACCTGGTCGCCGGCGCGGGCAGCATCCTCGAACACCTCTTCCAACAGTTGCTGTGAAGGCTGGCTTGACGTGGGGATATCATCCACCATGTCGTAGATATCGGCATAGAACGCATCCAGGTCCATGGTTGCGTCCTCGTATTCCCTGCCATTGCGGTTCACGTACAGCGTGACCACCTGGATATCAAGTTGGGCGGCCATCTCCTGCGTAATCGAAGACACGGAATCGGTGATGATCCTGATCATGAATCCCCCAATCGGAAGCGCGGCTTAAGCGCGCGTACATTACGTTCAACCCTACGCGATACCGCGAAGCTTGCCAACAAGCGCGCGGCGGCGCTCACAAAGACCATACTCCAGGCCCACCGGATAGGTATGGGGGTTGAGCATGCGCTTTTGGCTTTCATCCAAGCAAGCCAAGCCTTCACGGCAACGCCGTTGCGCCTCCATGGCGCTGCGGCCGCTTGCGTCGAGCACCACCCGCCCGTTGCGGGCCAGAGGCTCGAGCATCGTGGAAAACCGCTTGCCCGCAAGCTTCTTGCGGCGCATGGAGTCGAGCGGGTCCACGATAACCTGGCCCTCATCCACGCCGGCGTTCACATCGAACACCATATCGCCGGCGATGGTCCCGTCGTCGTTATAGTAGCGGCGCACATCGAGCACGCCCGGCACCGTCAGCTTCGCCGCCGACTCGCTGATCTTCAGGCGGTCGACCCACTCGGCCTGCCCCGGGGCGCGCGTCGCCGAAAGCTTGTACACGCCGCCGAGCGTGGGCTGGTCGAACGCGCAGGCAAGCTTGGTGCCCACGCCCCAGCTGCTCACGGGTGCGCCTTCGTCCAAGATGGACTGAATGGTGTATTCGTCCAGGTCGTTGGACAGCACGATGCCGCAATCGTCCAAGCCGGCCTCATCGAGCATGCGGCGCGCCATCTTCGCCAACCAGGCAAGGTCGCCCGAGTCGATGCGGATACCCGCCAGGCGCTCGCCCCGAGCGCGCATCTCAAGGCCCACGGTGATGGCGTTGCGGATGCCCTGCTCCACGTCGTAGGTGTCCACGAGCAGCACGCAGTTACGCGGGAACTCGCGCGCGTAGGCGCGAAACGCCTCCAGCTCGCTGGGAAACGACATCACCCACGAGTGCGCATGCGTGCCCGACACCGGCAGACCGTAGGTTTTGCCTGCAAGCACGTTGGACGTGGACGCGCAGCCGCCCACCACGGCGGCGCGGCTTGCCCACATGCCGCCACCGGCGCCCTGGGCGCGGCGCAGGCCGAACTCGGCAACGGGCAGCCCATGGGCCGCCAAGCACACGCGAGCGGCCTTGGTGGCGATGAGCGTTTCGAAGTTCACGCAGTTCAGAAGCGCCGTTTCAATGAGCTGGCAGTCCATGATGGGGCCCATCACGCGCACAATCGGCTCATGCGGGAACACCACGGCGCCCTCGGGCACGGCATCGACGTCCACGCGCAGCGAGAACGTGCGCAGGTACTCCAAAAACGCCGGCTTGAACAGCCTTCCACCGCCCGGCGCATCAAGGCTTCCCAAGTACTCCACGTCCTCGGCGCTGAACGAGAACCCATCGATGAGTTCGGCGAGCTGGTCCATGCCGCAAGCGATGGCATAGCCGCCGCGGAAGGGATAGTCGCGGAAATACGCGTGGAAGCACGCCTGCGTGGCACCCTGCCCCGTTTCCCAATAGCCTTGCGCCATGGTCAGCTGATACAGATCGGTGAGCAGCTCGTGACCGTTTTCCCCGTGCACGTTGTTACCTCCTGACGAAGGCGCCCCCGCTTCTTACCCAAGCGGGGGCGCATGATGCTGCTAGTTGCCCTGCGGGGCGCCCTGGCCCTCGCCGGCGCCTGCGGCTTTATGGCTGCGACGGCGGGCGCGACGATGCTGGCCGGGAGCCTGGCCTTCTTGGCCGCCTTCGCGCTGCTTGCGCTGGCCGCCCTGGTCGGGACGGGGAGCCTGAGCCAAGCCAGACGACTTCTGGCCGGGACGCACGCGGGGCTTGGGACCCTGGTTGTCGGGCTTACCGCCGCGCTGCGCGTCGGCGCCGCCCTTGGGGCCCTGGCTGCGCTTGCCCGCCTGCTGGGCGGATCCGGATTGCTTGCCGCCCTGGTTGGGCTGCTGCTTGGCATCCTTGCCGCCCTGGCCACGGCGCTTGCTCGGCTGCATGCCGCGACGCTTGGCCTGGCCTTCCTTGGGCTGCTTGCCGCCCTGACCGGATTGCTTGCCGGCAGGCGACGCGTTTGCGGCCTGGGCGGAATCGGTGCGCGGAGCCTGATTCTCCCCCGCCTGCGCGGCGCCGCCCGACACCTTGGTGGAGCGGCGGCGACGCGGCTTGCGCGCAGGCTGCGCTTCGGCGGCCTTCTGCTCGGCGCGCTCGCCCTTGCCGCGGCCGCGCCTGCTGGAGCGGCCGGGTTTGGCCTCGCCAGCGCCGTCGGCTTTCTTGCCGCCCGGGACGTGACGCACGCTGGCGCGGTCGGCCAGCTTGTCCTTGCCCGACAGCTGCGGGGTCGCCAGCGCGGCGGCGGCGCCGAAAGCATCGCCGGGCTGCTCGCTTAAAGCACGCTCCCAAGCCTCGCATCCCACGCACTTCGGACGTGTGCCTTCCTCGGGCGCATCGAAGTCGGCAAGCGGGACGCGCACGGGCTTCTCGCCCTCTATGCGCAGCGACACCACTTCGCGCGGAACGTCCAGATCCACTACCTTCGCCACGCCATCGGGCGTTTCCACCTGGGCGTTCTTCTTCGGCGCACGGCTTTTGAAGTCCTTATAGGCATCATATTCGTAGCGAAGGCAGCACATGAGCCTGCCGCACACGCCCGAGATCTTCTGCGGATTCAGCGACAGGTCCTGCTCCTTGGCCATGCGGATGGACACCGGGCAGAACTCGCCGCCCAAGCGCTTGCAGCACAGCTCCTGGCCGCAGTGGCCCAGGCCGCCTACCATGCGCGCCTCGTCGCGAACGCCGATCTGGCGCATGTCGACGCGCACATGCAGGCGCGAAGAGAGCGTGCGCACCAGCTCGCGGAAGTCGACGCGGTTCTCGGATTCGAAGTAGAACACGGCCTTGTCGCCGTCGAACAGGTACTCCACCGAAACCGGGCGCATCTCCTCGGAGGCCTTCGCGGCAAGCTCCTTGAACACGGGAAGCGCCTCGGCGGCGCGGGCCTCAAGCTCGACCTGCTTGGCGACATCTTCGTCATCGGCCACGCGCAAGACGGGCTTCAGAGGGGTTTTCAGCTTCTTGACCTGGTCGGGCGTTGCCTCGAACGCAGGCTCGCCCATATGGCCGAACTCGGTTCCCCGGGCGGTTTGGACCACGACGTCGCATCCGGCGTGCAGTTCCAGCTCGCCCGCATCGAACCACAACGTTTTGGGGTTGTAGGGCAGGTTGACAGGCGCTATGCGGACCATGGCGCTCCTTCTTTCTATCTGGCATACGTCCGCGGCGCCGCATTAGGCAGCGCACGGCCGTACAGTATGTCGCGAACCTCGAGCAGCATCGCGTCGATGCACGTCTCGGGAGATACATTATAAGAGATGGCGACGTCGCAGCGGCGCACAGCGGCGATGGCAGCGGCGGCACGTGCAGCGTCGGTACGCGCCGCGGCTTCCTCGATGGAGGGCCTGACGTCGGCGTTGACCACTTGATCGGACGCACCCGCGGCTTGGACCATGATGTCGCGCAGCCACGAGCGGGTGATGCCGGTGAGCTGGCGCAGCGACTCGGCGGTCTTAGCCGTAAGCTGACGCTTGTTGCGCGCCTCGATCTGGCGGATGGCCGACTTCGCCAGGAAGTCGGCGTTCTCGGCAAGCTCGGCCTCCTGCTCGGCGCGCACGGTGTCGAGCGGAAGCTTCACGCGCACCACCAAATCGGCGGCGAACCCGATGACATCCCAGTCGTCGGCGCGGCGCAGGCACGCCAGCACCTCGAGCACCCGGGCGCGGAACTGAAGGCGCTCGTTGGACTTCAGGAACTCCACCGCGCGGGTGATGGAGCCATCGCAGGCTTGCAGCGCCACGCGCGCCTGCTCGGGGCTTGCGCCCGAGTTCTGCACCACGATGCCCGCAGCCTCCGAGACCGGGATGGTGCGGAACGGAACCACCTGACAGCGCGAGACGATGGTGGGCAGCACGCTTTCGCGCGTGCGCGCGAGCAGAATGAGCACCACGTCGGCGGGCGGCTCCTCGAGCGTTTTCAGGAACGCGTTGGCCGCCTGCACGCCCAGCAGGTCCACGCGATCGAGGATGTAAACCTTGCGATCGGCCTGGATGGGCGCCAAGGCGGTGTCGGCCACGATGCCGCGCACCTGCTCGACCAAGTAGCCGGCAGCGCCCTCAGGCTCGAACATGCGCACATCCGGATGCTTCTTGCGCATGATGCGCCCACAAGTATCACATGCGCCGCAGTTGCCGCCGCGAGGGCCCTTGGGGCCTTTCGGGCACAGGATGCCCTGGGCGAAGGCGAGCGCCGCAAGCGTCTTGTTCGAGCCGGCCGGCCCGCAGAACAGGTACGCGTGGCTGACGCGCCCCGATGCCACAGTGGCGCGAAGGAACTCGCGCACCTGAGGCTGGCCCAAGATGTTCTCGAATGCGTCTGCCATAAGCGCTACTGCTGCTCCTTGCCCGAACGCTCCGCGCGAGGCGCCGATGCGGAATCCTCACGGTAATCCACGCGGCCCTCATGGGTGCGATGCACGTCAAGGCGCTCGAAGTAGGCCTCGTTGGCGCGCACGAAATCGCCCATCCACGGGAACAGGTCCGCCAGCTGGGCGAACACCTGCACGGCCGTATGCGATTTGCGCCCGTTCGAGCGCACCAGGCGCACCCGCCGCGGGTTCTTTTCCGCGATCTCCAAAAACGCCGCGTTCACGCGGGCGTGGAAGTCTTCGCCGGCGCGTTCCATGCGATCGGCGCCGGCGCGACGCGTGGCGCGCTCGAGGCCCTCGGCAGCGCTTGCCGCCACCAGCAAGATGGTGCGATCAGGCACGATGCCCTGGCACGCGAACGCATTGGCCGCTTCCACGAAGGCACGGTCGAGCCCGCGCCCGTAGCCTTGATAGGCCACGGTGGAATCGGTGAAGCGGTCGCACAGGACCACGGCCCCACGCTCGAGCGCCGGGGCTATGACCTGGCTGACCAGCTGCGCACGGGCCGCCTCGAAGACGAGCAGCTCGGAAGCATCGCACATATTGGAGTTCGCCGGATTCAACACCACGCCGCGCAGCTGCTCGCCCACCTCGGTGCCGCCGGGTTCGCGAAGGCACACGACCTCGCGACCCATGGCGGAAAGGGCGTTGGCCAGAAAGCGGATATGGGTGGTCTTGCCGGCGCCATCGCCGCCCTCAAACGTGACGAACACGCCGCGCTCGGGCGCCCGCTCTGCGGAAAGCCCCTGATCGGCGGCTTGCGCGGGAGCAGCCGGGTGCACCGGGGCGCCCGAAGCCGGACGGCCCTCGCGCATCATCGGCACCTCGCTCACGATGCCCGTGTTGCGGATATCGGCCACGTTGCTATCCCTGCACGGCGCCGGCCACGGCGGCAGCCACGGCTTCCACGGCACGCGGATCGAACGGCTCGGGCATGATGAAGTCCTCGCACAGCTCCTCATCGGAGACGAGCGCAGCGAGCGCCTCGGCGGCGGCCAGCTTCATCTGCTTCGTGATACGCGTGGCGCGCGACTCCAGGGCGCCCTTGAAGATACCGGGGAACGCCACCACGTTGTTGATCTGGTTCGGGAAGTCCGAGCGGCCGGTGCCAACCACGCGAGCGCCGGCGGCGCGGGCGACGTCGGGGAAAATCTCGGGCGTGGGGTTGGCCATGGCGAACAGGATGGCGTCGGAATTCATAGACTTCACCATGTCGGCGGACACGATGCCCGGGGCGGACACGCCCACGAAGATGTCGGCGCCGCGCATGGCGTCGGCAAGCGTGCCTTCCTCATCGTTAAGGTTGGTGGTGGCGAGCATGGCGCGCTGGGCCTCGTTGATGCCCTCGGAGCGCGAGTTGATGATGCCGCACTTGTCGCACAGGATGAGGTTCCTGAAACCATAGTCGAGCAGCAGCTTGGCGATGGCGATGCCCGCCGAACCGGCGCCGTTGACCACCACGCGGCACGCTTCCTTCTGCTTGCCCGTCAGACGAAGCGCGTTGATGACGCCGGAAAGCACCACGATGGCGGTGCCGTGCTGGTCGTCGTGGAACACGGGGATGTCGAGCTCGTCGATCAGACGGCGCTCGATCTCAAAGCAGCGCGGCGCGGAGATGTCCTCGAGGTTGATGCCGCCGAAGCTGGGGGCGAGGCGCTTGACGGTCTCGACGATCTCGTCGACGTCCTGCGTATCGAGGCACAGCGGGACGGCGTTCACGCCGCCGAAGGTCTTGAACAGGGCGCACTTGCCCTCCATGACGGGCATGGCCGCGGCAGGGCCGATGTTGCCAAGGCCGAGCACGGCCGAGCCGTCGGAGACGACGGCCACGGTGTTGGCCTTCATGGTGTACTTGTACGCATCGGAGGGATTCTCGGCGATCTTGCGGCACGGCTCGGCGACGCCGGGAGTGTAGGCCAGCGCCAGGTCCTCGCGCGTTTCGATCTTCATCTTCGGGACGGTTTCCAGCTTGCCCTGCCACTGCTCATGCAAACGCAACGATTCCTGCGCGATATCCATGCTGCTCCATGCACCTTTCCCTATGCACGGCGCCGACGGCGCCGTTTAACGTAAGTGTTCCCGCTCCCTTGTGGAAACGGATGTCCTGCTAGGGATTATACCCCTTGCATCTTGCAGCCCGCACACCGCGCCCGCTCTCCCCGAAAAACGCCCATGAGGTGTGTTTCGCCCGATGAGCTGGGGGCGTACAAAGAATAGGCAAGCGAATGCGGGGAAAGGCGGCGAGCCCTCGGGCCGCGCCGCCGGCGCAACTCCGATGCGAGGCAGGCCCCATGCGATACGCCTGGCAAAAGCTACGACGGAGGAGAACGAAAACGCAAAGCGATACGCGGCGAGCCTCCCACTCGTTCGCGACGATACGGGCGCACGCTCCCTCCGCAGCGCGCGGTTACGCGAAAAGACCCCGCCTCACTCCCCGGATTGCATGGAATTCCCCCGCCGGGCCGCCGCATGGCGCACAATAGGGGCACGCATCAA
>JAUNWR010000035.1:0-16982 GCA_030540215.1 Coriobacteriia bacterium
TTCCGCTCAGCTGGAGCTGTCCGAGGGCACCTGGGCGATTTGCACGAACGGGCAAAGCGTCAAGGCCCAGCTCGTCACGGTATCGCCGGACGCTTCAGGGTCCGCTGACGTGGAATTGTAGTGCTATGGCGGCGGGGAACGGCCGCCAGCTGGTAGAATCCGGTTCTATGCAAACATCATGGTCGCATGCTGAAACGCATCGCTCGCAGCGCGGGGGCTTCCACCTGCAGGGCATCGGCATGCAACCGTCGCAATAATACGGCGTCAAGAAAGCAAGAGGGCACATGACCGACCCATCGCATATCCGAAACTTCAGCATCATCGCCCATATCGACCACGGCAAGTCCACGCTCTCCGACCGCGTTTTGGAGATGACCGGCACCGTGGCGCATCGCGACATGCAGGCCCAGCTGCTTGACAGCATGGACATCGAGCGCGAACGCGGCATCACCATCAAAAGCCAGGCCGTTCGCGTGAACTATACCGCCGACGATGGCGAAACCTATCAGTTCAACCTCATCGACACCCCGGGCCACGTCGACTTCACCTACGAGGTCAGCCGCAGCCTGGCCGCATGCGAAGGCGCCGTGCTCGTGGTCGACGCCACTCAGGGCGTCGAGGCGCAAACGGTTGCAAACGCCATGATGGCCATGAATGCCAACCTCGAGATCATCCCGCTCATCAATAAGATCGACCTTCCCAGCGCCGAGCCCGAGCGCGTCAAGGCCGAGATCGAGGACGGTCTTGCCATCCCGGCCGACGACGCTGTGCTGGCTAGCGGCAAAACCGGCGTGGGCGTCCATGACCTGCTCGAGGCCGTGGTGTACAACATCCCCGCGCCCCAGGGCGACGCGGATGCGCCCCTGCGCGCGCTTATCTTCGACAGCTACTTCGATCCGTATCGCGGCGTCGTGGCGCTCGTGCGCGTGGTGGACGGCGCTATGCGCAAGGGCCAGAAGCTCAAGCTCATGGCCAGCGGCAAGATCATCCTGGCAGAAGAGGTGGGGGCGCATCATCCCGCCGAGGAGCCGCTGCCTCAGCTCGGTGTGGGCGAGGTAGGATACCTGGTCACCGGCTTGAAGGACCTTTCCCAGGTGAAGGTGGGCGATACGCTCACGTTGGCCGAAGGCGGCGTCGACGAGCCCCTGCCGGGTTATCGCGAGGCCAAGCCCATGGTCTACACCGGCCTGTTCCCCATCGATTCCGATCAGTACGAGCCGCTCAAAGAGGCGCTCGAGAAGCTGTCGCTCAACGACCCCGCGCTCATCTGGGAGCCCGAGAAGTCCCATGCGCTCGGCTTCGGCTTCCGCGTGGGCTTTTTGGGCCTGCTGCATATGGAAGTGGTCAAGGAGCGCCTGGAGCGCGAGTTCAACCTGGACCTGCTTGCCACGGCGCCTTCCGTGGAATATCACGTGTTCCGCCAGGGCGGCGAGATGATCAGCCTGCACTCCCCGCAGGAGATGCCCGACCCCGGCGAGATCGAGCGCATCGAGGAGCCCTATTTGAAGGCGAAGATCCTCATCCCGCCTGACTACGTCGGAGCCGTCATGGACCTGACCGTGGCGCGTCGCGGCACGTTCGTCACCATGAACTACTTGTCGCAGCACACGGTGGAGATGCTGTGGGAGATCCCGCTCTCGGAGCTTATCATGGACTACTTCGACAAGCTCAAGTCCAACACCAAAGGCTACGCCAGCCTTGACTACGACTTCGACGGATACAAGCCGTCGAACCTGGTCAAGCTCGATATCCTGCTTTCCGGCAAGCCCATCGACGCGCTCAGCTTCATCGTGCATCGCGATAAAGCCTACGATCGCGGCCGCGTGCTCACCGAAAAGCTCAAGGAGATTATCCCTCGCCAGATGTTCGAGGTTCCCATCCAGGCCGCCATCGGCGGGCGCGTGCTTGCGCGCGAAACGGTGAAGGCCAAGCGCAAGGACGTGCTTGCGAAGTGCTATGGCGGCGACATCAGCCGTAAGCGCAAACTGCTTGAGAAGCAGAAGCAGGGCAAAAAGCGCATGAAGGCCATCGGCAACGTCGAGGTGCCGCAAGAGGCGTTCATGGCTATTTTGAAGGTCGACGATTAGGGGCTGTTGCGGAATATGGGCGTGAAGCGCGACGAATATAACTGGTTGGACGATGCGTTCGACGATAAGAAAGCTCGTGAAGAGCTTGAACGGGCGCAGCGCGGCGGTACAAAGGCTGCTGGTTTGGGCTGCATCGTGGTGGTTTTCGCCCTTATCGTGCTGCTCGGCTTCACGCTTGTCTCCGGCGTGAACATCCTGTCTGCGATGTAGGGCGGTCGCATGTACGATTTCTTCCGCTGCCATCGTCTGCTGCTTGCGCCCATGGCGGGCGTTTCGGATATGGCGTTTCGCACGCTGTGCCGCGAGCAAGGGGCCGATCTGACGTATACCGAGATGGTTTCCGCCAAGGGCCTGTCCTATGCTAACGAGAAAACGCGTCATCTGCTCGACTTGGCGCAAGGCGAGGATATGGTGGCCGTTCAACTGTTCGGCCACGAGCCCGACACCATGGCTTCTCAAGCCGCTTGGATCGAGCAGGTCATGGGCGAGAGTCTTGCCTATATCGATATCAACATGGGATGCCCTGCGCGCAAGATCGTCACGAAAGGCGACGGCAGCGCGCTTATGCGCGATCCCGACCTTGCCGCCTCCATCGTGGCGGCGGTAAGCCGCGCGGTTGAGCATCCCGTTACCGTGAAGTTCCGTCGTGGTTGGGCCATGGGCTGCGAAACGGCGCCCGAATTCGCGGTTCGCATGCAGGATGCCGGAGCTGCCGCGGTCGCCGTGCACGGACGTTATGCCGAGCAGCTGTATCGCGGGTGCGCCGATTGGGGCGTCATCGCGCGCGTCAAGCAGGCGGTGGATGTGCCCGTGGTCGGCAACGGCGACGTCAAATGCGGCGCCGATGCCGTGGGCATCACGCGCGAAACCGGTTGCGACGCCGTCATGATCGCGCGTGCCGCTGAAGGCAATCCGTGGATATTCTCCCAGGCCGCTGCGGCGCTTGCAGGCTCGCCGGAGCCTTGCGCGCCTACCGTGGAGCAGCGCATCGCCATGGCTCGGCGCCACGCGCGGCTGCTCGCGCAGCGCGAGGGGCGCAACATCGTACGCATGCGAAAGCATGCCATGTGGTATATGACGGGCCTTCCCGGCGCCGCTGCGGCGCGCGGGAAAATCAACGCCTGCGTGGGCGTCGACGATTTCGACGCCGTGTTCGACGAGCTGCTCGAGATTGCGGGAAACCATGCATGATCCCTATCGCGCGCTGTACCTGCATCTGCCGTTTTGCGTGAAGCGTTGCAGCTATTGCGACTTCGCCACTGCCGCCGTGCCCGCTGAAAGCCCGCAAATCGACGAATACGTGGAAGACCTATGCCTGCAAATCCGGCGCAAGTCGAAAGAAGGCGAGTTGGGAAGCATCTCGACGGTGTATCTTGGCGGCGGCACCCCTTCCCATGTGGGCATGCCGCGGCTCTCCATGTTGCTTTATACGCTGGGGCTTTCCATGCGTTTGGAACCCGATGTGGAATGCACCATGGAGGCGAACCCCGAAAGCCTGACCTCTTCCATGGTCCGCGACATCTGGGCGCTTGGCGTCAACAGGCTCTCCATCGGCGTGCAAAGCTTCGATGATCACGTGCTCGGCATCTTGGGGCGCGCCCATGATGCGCAAGGAGCGAAACGGGCCATCGCATGCGCGCGGGAACGGTTCGAAAACGTCAGCGTCGACCTTATGTGCGGCATTCCCGGTCAAAGCCTCGAGTCGTTCGAGGACAGCGTTAAAACCGCCATCGATTGCGGGGTGTCCCACGTTAGCGTATATCCGCTCGCCATCGAGCCGCATACGCCCTTTGACGCTATGGTCATGTCCGGCCAGCTTGCAGAGCCCGATGACGATGTCGAGGCCGAGCATATGCAGGCGGCGGAGCGCATTCTCTCCCAGGCTGGATATGAGCGCTACGAAGTGGCGAGCTATGCGAAGCCCGGGTTCGAGTGCCGTCACAACATCGCGTACTGGACCGGCGTTCCTTATCTGGGCCTGGGGCGCAGCGCGGCCAGCATGACGCAGAACGCCGAGCGGCGGATGCGCGTCCAAGATGGTCAGGTCACCGATGACCTCGACGCTGGGGAGATGGCTGCCGAGGACATGATGCTTGGCATGCGCATGTCGTGCGGTATTTCCGATGATCTGGTGCAGCGGGCTGTGCAGTTGCTGCCGAAAACCCCGGAAACGCTCGACGCGCTCGCCGAGCAAGGGCTGTGCGAGCACGTTGAAGGACGTTGGAGGCCGACCGAGCGCGGATGGCTGTGCGGTAATCAGCTGTACGGCGCTCTGTTCGATCTAGCGTAAGGGGTGTCCGTTTCTTACGATTCGGTGCAATATTTAGCACTCCCACCATCTCGCTGCTAATATTATCTGTTACGAAATAGTTATACCGTAGTGGGTGAAAGGATGGTGGGGAAGCGTGCTTTCGGATAGGCGTCAAAAAGTGCTCGCAGCGCTGATCGAGGAATACGTCGCGCGCGCTCTGCCGGTAGGTTCGCGCACGCTTACCGAACGTTATCAGCTCGGCGTAAGCCCTGCGACCGTGCGCAACGAGCTTTCGGTTCTCGAGGACGGGGGCTATATCGCCCAGCCGCACACCTCTGCGGGCAGGATCCCCACCGATCAAGGGTACCGCGCCTTCGTCGACGACCTGCTTTCCCAGGAAGGCGGCGAGCAAGAGGACGAACGTTGCCAGGAAGCGGCCGACAAACTTAGGGAAAGCGCTTCGGAGCTTGACGACCTGGTCGAGCAGACCTCCGAAGCCCTAACGCGCCTTACCGACTGCCTGTCCATCGTGCTTGCGCCGTCAGTGCTCGATCTGCACATCAAGCAGCTGTCGCTTATCTCCCTAACGCCCACCAACGCGCTTGTCGTAGTGGTCACCGAAGACGGCCAGGTGTTCAACCGTCATATGGATTTCGCCGAAGAGGTGTCCAGCGATGAGTTGGCGCGCGTGCAGCATCTGCTCAACGAGGTGTTCGGCGGCAACACGCTGCACGATATCGAGCACGGTTTGGGTCGGGGCATGTCGGAGGCGTTCGCCGATCCGCTCGTGCGCATGACGCTTGACGAGGTTCTCTCATGCCTGCGGGAGGGCGAGGGGTCGCGTGCTCACAGCCTAGGCTTCAGCTCGCTTCTGTCCCAGCCCGAGTTCAGCCAGTCGCAGGCGGTGCTTCCCGTCATGCAGGTGCTCGAGGATGATACGGTGCTGCTGCACATCCTCGATGATACGGCATGCCAAACCGACGGCAGGCCCACGGTGCGCATCGGCTCGGAGAATCAGGCCTCCCAGCTGTCCGGCGTTTCAGTTGTCGCCAGCCGCTACGGCCGCGGCGATTCCGCCGGCGTGGTGGCGGTCATCGGTCCTACGCGCATGGACTATTCGAAGGTATTACGCGCGGTCCGCATCGCGGGCACCGCGCTCGGTGATTTGTAGGAACCCGGCAGGATAGCCCGCCGGGCAATGGAAAGGTGGAAATGGCCGCTATGGCGAAGGACTTGTACGAAGTTCTCGGCGTCTCCCGTGATGCCACGGAGGCGGATATCAAGAAGGCGTTTCGCCGCAAGGCGCGCGAGCTGCATCCTGATGTGAACAAGGCCCCCGATGCCGAGGACCAGTTCAAAGAGCTCAACGAAGCCTACGACGTGCTCAGCGATGCGAACAAGCGCGCGCAGTACGACCGGTTCGGCACCGTTTCCGGCGCGGCTGGCGGCGGTAGCGGCTATGTCGACTTCGACGACCTGTTCGGCGGTGGGTTCGGCGATATCTTCAGCAGTTTCTTCGGCGGCGGTGGCGCTGGCGGTGCCCGTCAGCAGCGCACCGATGGGCGCGATATGGGCGTCGGCCTGCGCTTGACGCTTGAAGAGGTAGCTACCGGTGCCAAGAAGGAGATCGTCTACGATCGTTTGGCTCCGTGTGCTGATTGCGACGGTACGGGCATGGCCGAAGGCGGCAAGCAGGTCACCTGCCCCGAATGCGGCGGCAAGGGTCGTGTGGTCACCGTACAGCATACCTTCTTGGGCGATATGCAGACGGCAACCACCTGCAGCAAATGCAACGGCACCGGTCAAACCATCGACAATCCGTGCCCCGAATGCGACGGGCAAGGCCGCGTGCCCGACCGCCAGCGCGTCACGGTGGAGGTACCTGTCGGCATCCGCGATTCCCAGCAGCTGCGTCTTACAGGTTTTGGCGAGGCTGGTCTGCGCGGGGCTGCATCCGGCGACCTTATCGTCACGTGTCGCATCCAGCCGCATGAGTTCTTCGAGCGAGACGGCGACGATCTGCATTGCCGTGCCAACGTGTCCATCGTTCAGGCAACGCTTGGCTCTGAAATCGAGGTTGATGGCATCTTCGAAGACGAGAAGGTCAAGGTCCGCATCCCCGAAGGCCTGCAAAACGATCAGATCGTGCGCGTGAAGGGCTTCGGCATGCCGCGTTTCCGCAGCGAAGCACGTGGTGATATGTACGTCCATGTCACCGTGGCGGTTCCGAAGAAGGTCACGAAGAAGCAGCGAGAGCTGCTCGAACAGCTCGCCCACGAAATGGGCGAGGATGTGGCCGAGGCTCGCACGCCGTTGCAAAAGCTGCGCGACAAGTTCAACTAATCTGCTTTCCCGCTCGGCGTTCGAGCGGGAAGCTCGTGCTCGACGCTTTGCGCAATCGTGTATCAAACGGTTGCGCAAAGCGTTTTCGCTCCGGTGCGCGTCTTGCTTAACCGTCCGGCCGTTCAACCGGCGGCGCTTTCGGGTGCTGAGCCGTTGCGCTGCCCGTTTTGCATGACTTCGGGCTATCGAACCGGAAGTGCTCGCATTTGTTCCATAGGCCCTCTGCTCTCAGATAAGGATTCCCGTGTCGCTCCCTCAGTTTTTCCTTGATGAACAGGTTCTGGCTGATGAGGTCCAAGAACAGTTCCCGTTGGCGCTTTCGCGCGATGATGTCAAGCATGCCAGGGTATTACGCCTTGACCCCGGAGAGCATATCGCCGTGGTGGATGCGGCTCAGGACTATTTCGAATGCGAGATCAAATCCTTTGATGGCGCTTTGCCTGTCGTCGCCATCTCGGGCCATCTTGATGGCCAGCCGCTTGCCGCGCATGTTTGCCTGGTGCAGGGCCTTGCCAAGGGCGACAAGATGGAAACGGTCATCCGCCATGCCACCGAGCTGGGCGTGTCCGAGTTCATTCCCTTCGCCGCCTCAAGAAGCATTATGAAAGTTGATGCAAAGAAAGCGGCCTCAAAAACCGAGCGATGGCAAGCTATCGCGAAAAGCGCCGCCATGCAATCGGGGCAAACCCATCTTGCTCACGTGCATCAGCCTACGAAGCTTTCGCAGCTGAAAAAGACGCTTGCAGACTTCGACGCCGTCGTCGTGTGCTGGGAGGAAGCTCCCGGCACCGCACTGCTGCGCAACGCTCTTCGTCCGGCTGTTCTCAACGCATCAAAAGATCATCTTGCGCGGATCGCGGTTGTGGTGGGCCCTGAAGGCGGCCTTGCCCAAGAAGAGGTTGACGCAATCCTTGCAAGCAACGCAAACGCGAACATGGTATCGCTCGGGTCTTCGATCCTGCGCACGGAAACCGCCGGTATCGTGGCGCCCGCTTTGGTGCTGTACGAAATGGGCGGCATGGGAGCAGGGGGGCGCGCATGAACTTCGCAATCGTCAATCTTGGGTGCAAGGTGAATCGCGTGGAATCCGATTCGTTCGCCTCCGGCCTGCTTGCGCGTGGTGGTTTGGAAACGGCCCCCGATGCCGCCGATGTGGTGGTTGTCAATACGTGCACCGTCACCGGGGAGGCGGAGAAGAAAACGCGAAAGGCCGTCAGGCAGGTTTTGCGTGCAAACCCCACCTCGGATGTGGTGGTCACGGGTTGCGCCGCGGCCATCGATGCCGATGCGTTCACGTCCATGGACCCTGCACGCGTGCACATTGCTGGAAAGACGCAGGTAGATGACGTGCTCGACCGCTTGGTCGGCCCCATCGGCCACGGGGTCATTCCGCTTGCGGTTGGCGAAGGCTTTAGAACGCGCGTCGGCGTGAAGGTACAGGACGGATGCAACAACGCATGTACGTATTGCATCGTGCACGTTGCTCGTGGGCGAGCTTCCAGCCGCTCTGCTCAGGCGGTCATCTCCGAGTGCGTCGCCCTTGCGCGCGAAGGCGTTCGCGAGATCGTCCTCACCGGCATCAACCTGGGCTCTTGGCGTGAGCAGGGCGAAAACGGCTGGGAACGCCTTGATGCATTGCTTGAGCGCTTGCTTGCTGAAACCGCCGACATTCATGAGACCGGCGAGCCCGCTTGCCGATTCCGTATCTCCAGCATCGAGCCTCGTGATGTCTCCGATGATCTGATCGGCCTGATGGCGCGGTCTGAGGGCCGCATCTGCCGTCATCTGCACCTGCCTTTGCAGTCGGGTAACTCGAAGGTGCTGCGTGAAATGCATCGTCCCTACAATGCCGAATACTTTGAAGACCTTGTCGGGAGGCTCTATGCCGCTATGCCCATGCTCTCGCTTTCCACCGATATCATCTGCGGATTCCCGGGCGAGACCGACCAGGAGTTTAACGATACCGTTGAGCTGGCCAAACGATGCAGGTTCACGAAGATCCACGTGTTCCCGTACTCTAAGCGTCAGGGAACGCCGGCCGCAGAACGCGCCGACCAGGTAGAGCCTGAAGTCCGTTCCGCGCGTGCGAGGCGTTTGCGCGAGGTCGCCGACGCCCTTCGCGTCCAGCAGCTGTCGGATCGCGCCGGGTCGACAGAGCTTGCATTGGTTGAGGAGGCCGGCCAGGCAATGACGGAAAGCTATTTCGAGGTTCCGGCTCCTCCAGACGCTTGCGTCGGGCAGCTGGTTACCGTCAGCCTTTAGCTTGTGCGCTACCTGTGCGCCCTTCGCATGCGCGGGGCAACCGCGAACGGGCGTGCTATACTTGCTGGCATGACAGATTCAACGCATATCACGCTTACCGCGCCGCCAACCGTGAACATGGCGCTCGTGGTGGGAGCGGGCGATAGCCTGCTCCATATAATCGAAGAGGCGTTCGATGCGCGTATCACGGTACGCGGCGATTCGGTTGTGCTCGAAGGTGATCCGGTCGAGGTGCAATCCCTCATGGCGCTCTTCTCCGAGCTTTTTAAATTCGTCGAAGGCGGTGGAACCCCTGACCAAGGGTTCATCCAACGCGCGCTCGATTTGCTTCGCACGGCCGAATTCACCCCGTCTATGCTTCGCGAGGACATCCTGCTCACGTATCGCGGGCGGGCGATCAGGCCGAAAACCGCCGGACAGAAGCATTATGTAGACGCCATCCGCAAGAACACCATCACCTTCGGCATCGGGCCTGCAGGTACCGGTAAAACCTACCTTGCCATGGCAATGGCCGTTGCCGCGCTCAAGCGCAAGGAAGTCGGGCGCATCATCCTCACCCGCCCTGTGGTCGAGGCGGGGGAGAACCTCGGTTTTCTTCCCGGCTCCTTGAACGAGAAGGTCGATCCCTATATCCGTCCGCTCTACGACGCGTTGTTCGACATGACCGACATGGAGCGCGCGCAGCAGCTCATCGAAAGCAACGTCATCGAGATCGCACCGCTTGCCTTCATGCGCGGGCGAACGCTCAACGACAGTTTCGTCATCTTGGATGAAGCCCAAAACACCACGCCCGAGCAGATGAAGATGTTCCTCACGCGTCTTGGGTTCGGTTCGAAGATGGTCATCACCGGCGATATCACGCAGCTCGACCTGCCGCGCGGCGTTTCGGGCTTGAAGGGCATCGAAGATATCCTCGGCGACATCGAAGGCGTGTCGTTTTGTAGGTTCTCGGGTAAGGATGTGGTCCGCCACTCGCTCGTGGCGGCCATCGTTTCGGCGTACGACCGCGCACAGGCCGACGCCATGCAGAAGAAGGGCAGCAATGGACGTTCAAATCAATTATGATTACCGCGGCGATGACCTGAAGGACATGCCGCTCGTCGAACTCGCGCAGTTTGTGCTCGACCATCAGGAAAAGCCTCAGAACACCGAGGTGTCCCTGAGTTTCGTCACCGACGAGGAGATCGCTCGCCTCAACGAGCAATATCGCGGTAAGGAAGGACCCACCGACGTCCTGTCCTTCGAATGCGACGGCGTCGAGGATGAGCTTTCCGATATGGTTCCTGCAGGCTTTGGCGATGTCTACGAACTTGGGGACGTCGTCATCGCGCCGGATGTGGCCGAGCGTCAAACCCAAGAGTTCGGCACCACGTTCGAGCAGGAGGTCAGCCTGCTGTTCGTTCACGGACTGCTCCATCTGTGCGGTTACGATCACATCGTCGAGGAAGACGCCAAGGTCATGGAGGCCCTCGAGGATGAGATCTTGGCCGCCTGGAATGCGCGATAACGGCCATGGGCGACGCATCCCCCGACAACAAGCCGTTCGTACGCTCTGCCGAAACGAAGGGAAAAGGGCAGCGCTATAAGCTCACATCTGCCTTCGCCAACGCCGGGCGCGGACTATTCGAAGCGATTCGCAGCGAACGCAATCTGCGTATCGACGTGTGCGTGGCCGTTGTGGCCATAGCGCTCGGCTTTGCGTTGCGCATTGATACGCCTTCATGGCTTGCCGTCATCATCTGCATTGGCATGATGTTCGCGCTTGAAACGGTCAACACGGCCATCGAGGCGGTGGTCGACCTTGCCAGCCCCGGGTACCATGAGCTGGCCCGACGGGCGAAGGATTGCGCGGCGGGTGCCGCACTTGCAGGTGCCTTCGCGTCCCTTGTGGTGGGCTGCATCGTTTATATTCCGCCGATTTTGGCCTTCATGGCATCGTAATCAACCTTTTGAACCTAGGAGTCTCATGGACCTCGACGCATACTTCGGACATGCTGCGCCCCCTTCGGGCGAGGGCTTCAAATCCGGCTTCGTCACGCTGATCGGCCGACCCAATGCGGGAAAGTCGACCCTGCTCAACACCATCATGGGCAAGAAGATCGCCATCACTTCCAACACCGCCCAGACCACTCGTCATCGTTTCCGCGCGGTCTACACTCGCGACGATATGCAGATGATCATCGTGGACACCCCTGGCCTTCACAAGCCCCACGATGCGCTTGGCGAAGAGCTCAACACTTCGGCGCTCAAGGCGCTTGAAGACGTCGACGTCATCGCTATGCTCATCGATGCCAGCAAGCCTGTCGGCCGTGGCGACGAGTGGGTTGCCGCACAGCTAGACGGCCCGCATTGCAAGCACGCGAAGAAGATCTGCGTACTTTCCAAGGGCGACTTGGTCACCACCGAGCAGATGCATGAGCAAGCAGAGGCTGCAAAGAAGCTGGCGAATTGGGATGCCATGGTGGGGCTTTCCTCCGAATCCGGCTACAACGTGGACGCCTTCATCGAAGAGGTGCAGTGCTTCCTGCCCGAGGGCCCGGCGTGGTTCCCCGCGGATATGGAAACCGATCAGCCGATCGAGGTCATCGTCGCCGAGTTTATTCGCGAGAAGATCCTGCGAACGTTCCGTGACGAGGTTCCTCACTCCATCGGCGTCACCATCGAGCACATGGAGTACGAAAAGAAGAAGGACCTCAACCGTATCTTGGCCCGCATCTACGTGGAACGCGATTCCCAGAAGGGTATCATCATCGGCAAGGGCGGTAACGCCATCAAGCGCATCGGCCAGGAGGCCCGAGAGGACCTTGAACAGCTGCTCGGCACGCGCGTGTACCTTGACCTTATGGTGAAGGTCAAGAAGAACTGGCGTCGCGACGCCACGCAAATCCGTCGATTCGGGTACGGTGAGGGTTTGTAGCAGGTTGTTTTCAGGTTTATCGGATATTTTGAGATTGAGGTGCCATGCGGCACCTCAATCCTGTTTTTCGGTACAATTTACGGGAAACCATACTGTAAGCACGCGCAAGGGAGTTTCAAGCATGATCTGTCCTTCTTGCCACACGGAAAATCGCGATGGCGCGAAGTTCTGCGACGAGTGCGGGGCCAAGCTGCCTCGTACCGCCTTCGAGCAGATCGAAGGCGCGGAACCTGCCCAAGCGTCTGACTTGACGGATAACGAAGACATCATCGAGGACGTTGCTGCCTGCGATACGCAAGACCCTGGCTTCGATGACGACGGGGAAGACGTGCAGCTTAATGCCGAAACCGAAAAGGCCGCCGAAGATGGCGTCGCCTCCGATCTGCATCAAGCCGTTCTCACATGCTCCGATAAGGATGATGAAAAGGAAAACGTTGCCGACGACGCGCAAGCATCAGATGATGTTTCCAAGGATGCCGTAGGCAAAGCTTCCGGCCAAGAAGAGGCAGCGCAAGAGGATGCCGTTGATGCTTGCAACCTCGATATCGCAACCGAAACGGACGTCGCAGAGCAACAAGGTTCAAATGAAGATAATCGTGAAGCTTGTCAAGATGCTGAAGGGCGATCCGCCGATAACGGCGGATCGACTGATGATGTAGCGCATCAGCGCACGCACGTGCTCGATCTTCCCGATATCCGCAATCTTGCCTTCGAGTCCGAGAAAACGCAAACGCTTGGTCCCAAGCCCGCTTCTCCGGCGATTAAATCGGGGTGGGAGCCTGATCTGTCCGGCTTCGACGAGTTCCTCGTATACCCCGGGTACGTGCCCCCTAAGGCCGCCTGGCATTCGGGCGACACCATGCAGATGCCGCGCATCACCGATGCCGACCTGTCGCAGCAAAAGGATTTCATCGCGCCCGACCCCAACAAGAAGAAGCGCGATCGTAAGAAGAAGAAAGCCGAGAAGGCCAAGGCTGCAGAGGCCAAGCAGCAAAGTGCGGGGCTTCCTAAGGAAGCGGAACCGTCTGCAGCCAAGTCTGAGAAAGAGCAGCCTAAGCACGCCGAAAAGGACGCCAAGCCCGTCGTTTCCGAGGCGAAGCCGAAAGACGACAAGAAGCCGGAATCGAAGGGCAAGCGCCTTCCCGGTTCGAAGATCGCCGCCATCGTGGCGTTGGCGGTGGTCCTGGCGGCAGTCATTGCCGCAGACGTTACGTATCAGATGGAGCTGTGGGGCGGAAAGATCATTCCCGACGTCACGGGCATGACGCAGGCCGATGCTACGTATATGCTTCAGAACAAGGGCTTCACGGTCCGCTCCACAACCGTTCCCTCCGATTCCACCGAGGGCCTTGTGCTGCTCATGGATCCGGGTGCCGGCGCACGCCAGGAGGAGGGCGCCGAGGTCGTCATCCATGTGTCCACTTCTCGCACGGTTCCCAAGGTGGTCGGTTCCAGCCAGGACAGCGCATTGAAGGCCCTTTCGGACAACGGGTTCGAAAACGTCGATGTGCAGCTTGAGCGCTCCGATGAGTCGGAGGGCACCGTCCTTTCCATCAGCCCGGAGGAGGGGGAGAAGGCGAAAGCCTCCACCAGTATCACGCTCAAGGTGGCGCAGGCTTATACCGTGCCCGACGTTTCGGGCATGAGCTATAACGAGGCCGTGCAGGCGATCAAGGACGCTGGGCTGTCTTCTACGGCGGTTTATGTGTATAGCGAAACCGCAAGCGAAGGGGCCATCATGGGCGTCGAGCCCGCTGCAGGCTCGAAGGTCCCCTCTGACACGGTCGTCGTTATCTCGCTTGCGAAGTCCCGCGCCAGCGAGCTGACCGCCGCCGCGCGCTCATACCTCTCCTCGACCACGCTTACCGCATCGGATGGGTCGTCGTTCACCGTGTCCTCGGTCGATAGCGTCTCCTATCAGGGCAACGACACGGTTGCCTTCACCGCATCGGGCAAGGCTTCCAAGTCGGTGACGGTTCTGGGGCAGACCATATCGGTCGCGGGGGATTCGAAACAGGTTTCAGGTACCATAACCTTCGATTCCTCGAACAACGTCGCGTCGGTTTCGTTCAAATAGCCCGTGACGCAAAGCACCTACAACGCCCGCGTGCTCGTCCTGCGCAAGACCAAGCTGGGGGAGTCGGATCTTATCCTGTCCCTGCTTGCGCAGGACGGATCGCAGATCCGGGCTGTCGCGAAAGGAGCCCGGAAACCTACCAGCCAGTTCAGCTCCCGGTTGGAACTGTATTCGCAGGCAGATGTGTTCTTAGCTCAAGGGCGTTCGCTCGATATCGTCAAGGAAGCGCGTTTGGTCGCTGGCAATGCCGCGCTGCGTGAAAGCATGGAGCTTGCCGCCTGCGCGGCTCCCATCGTCGAGCTGCTCGATCGTATCACGCAGCCCGGTCTTGAGGTCCCGAAGCTGTTCCCACTCACGCAAACGGCCCTTGACGTGCTTGCCTCGGCCGATTCCGCGCATGGGCCCGCCATCTGCGCGGGCTGGTTGCTCAAGGCGTTCGCGTTTCTGGGCATCCGTCCTTCGCTAGATCGCTGCTGCGTTTGCGGCGAGCCTTTGGCTTGCGATGTCGAGGGCCTTGCCCATCGAACCATAGCGTTCTCGTGCAGCGAGGGCGGCGTGGTGTGCGATGCGTGCCGCGTCTCCGACGTCGCCGGCCTTGCCCCGGAAACGCTTGCCTGGGCAACTGCGCTGCTGGGGATGCGTTTTTCGGATATCGCTTCGATCCAGGTGGACCAGTCGTGCGTCTTCGACACGCTTCGCCTGTGTCAAACGTGGGCGCAGATGCACGCCTCCATTCGCTTGAAATCGCTCAACTTCCTATTCACCTGCGGATTGTTTTAGGTGCTTGTCTCCATAGGGGCCAGTCCGTATGCCGCTATGGCATACTTGCATTATCGAAGAGAGAGGAAATCTGGATGTATACCTATCGAACCCAAGGCGTTTGCTCGCGCGAGATCCACGTCGATCTGGACGGCGATACCATCAAGCACGTGGATTTCGTCGGCGGCTGCGACGGCAACCTCAAGGCTATCGGCAAGCTGGTCAACGGCAAGAACATCGACGATGTCGCAGCCGTTCTCGAGGGCAACACCTGCGGGCGTCGTTCCACCAGCTGCGCCGACCAGCTCGTCCATGCGCTGCGCGAGGCCCGTCAAGCGCAATAAGCGCAGGCAGGTGATATGTGCGCAAGCTGTGCAGGTGACGTTTCAGCCTTGCGCGCAAGCGCTCGTTCGTCGTATTCTAGACAAGTTGCCGTATCGGCAGCCACTTTCAGCTTGGTCCCCATCTTGCATGGATCCCAGCGGAAAGCAAGTAGAGCGCAGCAACAGCTGCACGGAAGGCGGGCAAGTCCCGCAGGAAAGGTGGAGTTAGCATGCCTAGCAAACTCAGCATCACGAAAGAGCGCACCGCAGAGCTGGTCGCCGAGTTCGGCGCCAACGAGCATGACACCGGCAACCCGGACGTGCAGGTCGCCATCCTGTCCGAGCGTATCCGCAACCTCACCGAGCACCTGAAGACCCACAAGAAGGACAACCATTCCCGTCGTGGCCTGATGATGCTCATCGGTAAGCGTCGTGGTCTGCTCAAGTACATCAAGGAGCGCGACATCGAGCGTTATCGTGCCCTCATCAAGAAGCTCGGCATCCGCGACAACATCTAGTCAACGAAAGCCCGCGCAGCCTTGCGCGGGCTTTTGCATAGCGGTCGGGTGCGCAAGGGCGTGCCTGCTCGCGGCAAGCGGGAAACGTGAGTACCCCTGGCCGAAGAAGCTTGCCCGCACTACGGCGGTCAAGGAATAGAGAAGGAAAGAACACCACATGGAAAAGATCGTCGAGTCCTTCGAGCTGTACGGCAAGACCTACCGCTTCGAAACGGGCGAGCTGGCCAAGCAGGCTACCGGCGCTGTCCTGGTCACGCAGGGCGAGACCACCGTGCTCATCACGGCCGTCATCTCCAAAGAGGAGAAGAACTACGACTTCTTCCCGTTGACCGTCGACTTCATGGAGAAGATGTACTCCGTCGGCCGCATCCCCGGCGGCTACCTCAAGCGCGAGGCGCGTCCGTCCGAGAAGGGCACGCTGACCGCTCGCATGATCGACCGCCCCATCCGCCCCGGTTTCGTCGACGGCTTCAAGCGCGAGGTGCACATCGTTGCCACCACGCTCGTGTGCGACGGCAAGAACGCTCCCGACTGCATCTGCGTCGGCGGCGCTTCGGCTGCGCTCATGATCGGCAGCGCCCCGTTCGACGGCCCTGCGGCTTGCGTGCGTATCGCCCATAACCCTGAGACCGACGAGTTCATCGTGAACCCCACCTACGAGGAGCAGGAGACCTCCGATCTCGAGCTCACCATCGCAGGTACCGCCGACTACATCTCCATGGTCGAGGCCGGCGCCAACGAGGTTTCCGAAGATCTTATGCTCCGCGCCATGGACTTCGGCCAGCAGGCCATCGCGAAGTTCTGCGAGGCTCAGCAGCGCTTCCTCGATCGTTGCGACATCACCCCGGTCGAGTGGCCCATCCATGTCGCCGACCCGTCCATCGACGAGCGCATCTCCCCGTTCTTCGACGAAATGTCCCAGGCCTTGAGCGACGCCGACAAGCAGGCTCGCATGGGCAAGGTCGAAGAGCTCAAGTCCCGCATCAAGGAAGAGTCCTTCAACGAGGAGGAGCTTTCCGCTTGGGGGTCCGACATCGCCGCTGCCTTGAAGGCGCTTGAGAAGAAGGCCATGCGCGCCATGGTCATCGAGACGGGCGAGCGCGCCGACGGCCGTCGCGCCGACGAGATCCGCCCGCTGCACATTGTTCCCGGTTATCTGCCCCGCGTTCACGGCTCCGGCTTGTTCCAGCGTGGTCAGACCCAGGCGCTTTCCATCGCCACGCTCGGCATGCTCAACGAGTGGCAGCGTCTTGACACCATCGACCCGGCCGAGGGCAAGCGTTATATGCACCAGTACAACTTCCCGCCGTACTGCACCGGCGAGACGGGCCGTATGGGCGCTCCGAAGCGCCGCGAAGTCGGCCACGGTGCGCTGGCTGAGCGCGCCCTGCTGCCAGTGATCCCCTCCGAGGACGAGTTCCCCTACGCCATCCGCGTGGTTTCCG
>JAUNWR010000140.1:0-2193 GCA_030540215.1 Coriobacteriia bacterium
CCGAGTGATTAAGGTCGTCGATGGCGGCTATCGTATTCTTGGGGATAACTGCTACTTCGTCGAGGACATCCCGGAAGATGCAGTGTTGGGGCGCCTGGATGAGTTCTGGCGTGGGGAGAAGCATTTCGATCCGCGCAGTTGTGGCTGGCTGCTGTATGCGCGAATATGGTTTAGCCTTTGGCCCTTGAGGCGAGTACTTAAGAAGTGCCGCTCGGTGCTCGGCCGGGTTGCAAGGAGGGTCGGGCTCAAGTGAGAGAATTTCGTTGGGTCTTTGACACTTGCGGTCCTGACTTGCGGCGTGTTTGGGCGCTGTGCGTCACGAGATGTGCTTCGGCGTTCATAGCCGTGTGCTACGCACTGCTTATGCAGCGGGCGGTCGATGCCGCGGTGTCTCATGACGCAGACGCGTTTTTGCCAGCACTTGCCTTGTTTTCGGCGGCTCTCCTGGTGCAGGTGCTTCTGTCGATGGTATCTAGGTGGCTCTTTGAGTCCGCTCAGGCCCGTTTGGAGAATGCGCTTCGGACGCGTGCCGTTGGTGCGGTCGTTCGCGTCGGGCGCCTTCCGGGCGGGCGCGCATCGGGTGAGGTCGCGAGCGTAATGACTTCCGATATTGCCTGTGTAGCGGGTGCCGTTGTGTCGGTCATTCCCGATGCGGCATCCATGTTGGTCAGAGGGGCCGCAGCGCTTGTGCTCATGTTTGCAGTCGCACCGGCTTTGGCTGCGCTCTTTGTGGTCGCGGGCACGCTGGGCGTGCTGTGTTCGCTTGTCATGCGTCGTTGGCTCAAGAGCTTGCATGCAGAAGCTCAAGCCGCTGAGGGCTCAATGCGCGCTCGGTTGCAGGAAACGCTCGAAAGCTTGGTGGTGATACGCTCTTTTGGAGCGGCCACGCGCGTGCTGGAGGGCCTCGGAGCACTCATGAACGCGCAGCTTGCAGCGCGTGAGCGACGTGCCGGGGGCAAGGCGGTGTCCGGCGCGATTTTCAACCTTGCTATGCAGTTAAGTTATCTGGCGGGATTTGGATATGGGTGTTGGGGTATCCTCACGGGGCGCGTAAGCTACGGCACCCTGATGGCGCTCGTGCAGCTTGTTGGGCAAGTGCGTGCGCCGTTTGCGAGCCTTTCGGGGCTGTTCCCGCAGACCGCGGCCATGTCTGCCAGCTGTGAGCGCCTGCGTGCTTCGGAGCCGAGCGTTCGCATAGAAACACTGCCGCCCGATGGGTCTTCTTTCGGCGCGTTGTGCTTCCGTGGAGTACGGTTTGGCTATGCGGACGGTCTGCAGGTGCTCAAGGGGTTTAATGCGGAGATCCACAACGGGGAGTTCATTGCCATTACTGGGCCGTCGGGCATCGGTAAGTCAACGATGCTTATGCTTGCTCTGGGGATGGAAGACCCTTCTGCTGGAACAGTCGAGATTGAATTTGTGAATCGCGATAGCTCTGTGGAGGCGATTTCTGCCTCGGAGCTTGCGCCGGGGACTTTCGCTTATGTGCCTCAGGGCAATATGCTTATGAGCGGAAGCATCTGCGAGGCAATTACGCTAGCAGGGGAGGCGACGGTTGATCGTGTCGCGTTAACCAATGCTCTTTATGCGGCATGCGCATCCGAATTTGTCGACGCTTTGCCCGCGGGCATCGAGTCGCAACTTGGCGAGCATGGCAGTGGGCTCTCCGAGGGCCAGATGCAACGTTTGGCTGTTGCCCGCGCCGTTTATTCAGGTGCCCCGGTACTGCTGCTCGATGAATGTACCTCGGCGCTTGATGAAGCAATCGAGCGCGAGATGCTTAATCGCCTGCGCGAGCTCGGTCGCACGGTGGTCATCGTTACCCATCGTCCCGCTGCTTTGAGTATTTGCGACAGAACGATTTGTCTAAGCTGATGACATGATCTAATCAGGAGCCGGCTTCATGCCCTGGTCTTTCAACGGCAAGGCATGAAGCCGGCTTTTGTATGTTCGGCGCTCGGAGTGACTACTTCACGTATACCACGTTGTCGCGGCGCGGCTTTGCTTCGGGGAGTGCGCCCTCGGCATAACCCAGAATGCAGTTGCCCACACCGCGCAGGCTTCCGTCGGCGGGCAGACCCCACTTGGCCAGCAGTTCCAGTCCCTCGGGCGAGTCAAAGACCTCGTGCGCGCGGTGGATCCAACACGAATCGACGCCCAGCGCATAGGCTGCGTTGAGCAGGTTGCCCATGG
>JAUNWR010000141.1:0-2185 GCA_030540215.1 Coriobacteriia bacterium
GCAGCTCGGCCATGCGGCAAAACGTGGACAGGTCGGGTGCCATGGCGCCCTGGTAATCAAGGGTGCTGTCGGCTTCCTGTGCGGCCAGCTCTAACTGGCGCACGCGTTCGAGCGCCGCCGCCAACACAAAGCTCGGCGTGGGCGCATTGACGTCTTCCGTGATCGCCACGAGCCTGCCCGCTGCCTGCGTGACAAGCCAGGCAACCTCACGCTGGCATCGCACAGCCTTGCGCGTAACCGGTTTGATGGATGAGGAGGAAACGCTCCCCTTAGGCGGATTCGAAGCAGCCACAAGACCCTCCCAAGAACAATCCGGTCCAACAAGTCCGGATGAAACACGTGCTACATCAGTATACAGGGGAGTGGGGTAGCGGAGCGCGAGCGCGCCAGCAACAAACCGAGAGCATCGACGATGCGCCGATCGCGGAATGAGATCTCGTAATAATTGACTCTCGGCCATATCATTGAGAGGTATGACTCGCGTTCGTATGGTTGTAGGTGCTGGCGATGAACGACATTGACCTTGCTGTTCCGTTGATGGACGGACCAAGCTATGACCGCGCCTGTAGCCTTGTTCCTTCCGAGTACGTTGAGGCGTGGGAGTGGTTTCTGAGCGAGGAACAGCGCGGCGGCGTTTGGGCCAACCTTCCGCACCGCACCAAGAAAGACAGCCTCCAGCATCAGTATCGTTTGAGAATTGGCTCGGAGCTCTTCCCTGTAACGCGGGATTCGGGGATTTTCTGGCCGGGCCAAGATTGGGTGAAGCAAGATCCCAATAGGACCTTTGCGCTCTCGGTTCATAACTCCAAAAAAGGCCTTTATGCCGATGTCCCCCCACTATATTTAGACGATGGTACGTGGGTCATTAAATACTCGGTTCAGGCGCCGGGCACCGTTGGTTCTCGAGACCAAGACTATAACCGGAAAATGCTCAACTGCATGGATTGCGGCGTTCCAGTCGGAGTCATATTTGCAACCGAGGTGGGTTATAAGGTGCTCGGCCTTGCGTTTGTCGAACGCTTCGAGCCCGAAAACGGTTGGTTTGTGCTGCATGGACCTGTTCACAAGGGCGGTCCAGACCCTCGTTTTGCGCCGGACATGAGCTATCTGAAGCACGCGCCAGCTGACATTGAGTTTGCCGGACAGGATGCTACCGACGATGAAAAGGTTCGCTACGCGTTAAGGCGCGAGCGTCTGGGACAGCAATGGTTCCGCAAGCAGCTCGTTGCCGCTTATGACGGTCGTTGCGCAGTGTCGGGTTGTGGCGTCAGCGAAGCTTTGGAGGCCGCGCATATCGAAAACTATTCGGGCCCAAAATCTCAAGTTGCCAGCAATGGCATTCTGCTTCGGCGCGACTTGCATTCTCTATTTGATGCCCATCTGATTTCGTTTGAGCCTGTTTGCGGCGAATATCGGCTGTGTGGGTCGTACCTGCTCGATAAGACTGACTACGCTTCCTTCGCGGGCGCGACACTGAGGCAGCCGAATGAGTATCAGTGGCGACCCAATACGGTGTTTCTTGAGGCCCATCGCATCGAGTTCGATCGCTCGGAAAAGAAGCGTGAAAAGGCGGGGCTTCTGCCGTATTAGCGTATTAGGATTTGGCTTCTTTAACGATCGTGTTGTTTGATCGGATCGCGTGGCGATGCGATCTTATGTGCACTTGCTGGTGCATGCTCTTCTTGGTTTGAATAGCGAGAGGGGAGCGAGCGTGAGCTGGCGAGGCGATGTCGTGATGGGGAAGTACGGAAAACTGCCGCGTGCCCTCATCGACAACAGTATGTTTCCGAGCGTAGAAGTTGATTGCGGGTCGTTTACTGTCGCCTGTCCTTGCTGCGGTTCGCAAATACCGTGTCTTGACGTTCGGTTCATCGATGCGCATGACAAGCTCAGCGACGAAGCGAGAAAGCGTACGGGCGTTCATATGCCGGTGTATCTGGAGAAATGCCCCGTTTGTGGCCTCGATATCGTGTACGACGCCGGCGACGAGGGATAGGTGATGCGGAGGAGCTGGCTGTGAAAGCCTCCCCGTCCCTACAAATAAATCCCCTCACCGAGCTGCTTGTGGAACTCGGCGTGATGGTCGCGTGCCCAGGTAAAGAGCGTCTGGTCAAAGTCGGTGCGCATGGCCGGGACGCCAAAGACGCCGGCAACTTCGACGCGCACAAACTCCAGTGCCGGCAGC
>JAUNWR010000036.1:0-16696 GCA_030540215.1 Coriobacteriia bacterium
GGCAGTTCATGGAGTTGGCGGTGAACATGCCGGAGCAGGAACCGCAGGTGGGGCACGCGGTGTCCTCGAAGTACTTGAGCTCCTCTTCGGTCATGGTGCCGGCGGCAACCTGGCCGGCGCCGTCGAAGAGCGTGTTCAGGTCGGTGGTGGCGCCCTGCGAGCAACCGGGCTGATGGCCGGGAAGCATGGGGCCGCCGGAGACGAACACCGTGGGGATGTTCACGCGCAGCGCGCCGAGCAGCATGCCGGGCACGATCTTGTCGCAGTTGGGGATGCACACGGCCGCGTCGAAGGCGTGGCCCTGGACGGCGCACTCGAAGCTGTCGGCGATGGCCTCGCGCGACACGAGCGAGTAGTGCATGCCGTCGTGGTTCATGGCGATGCCGTCGCACACGCCGATGGTGGAGATCTCGAACGGCACGCCGCCTGCCATGTAGATGCCGGCCTTCACGGCTTCGCAGATCTTATCGAGGTTGTTGTGACCGGGGATGATGTCGTTGCGGGAGTTGAACACCGCGACAAGCGGGCGCTTCAGCTCCTCGTCGGTCAGGCCGTCGGCCTTGAGCAGGCTGCGGTGAGGGGCGCGCGGAATGCCGCATCTGACGGCGTCGCTGCGAAGTTGCATGCCAATCCTTCTTCCTTCTTCTGCCCTTTTGGGGCATAAAAAAATCCTGCTGCAAGCAACCTGCACCAGGACCTCAAAAGAGAAGGCATACACGAAAACGCATATGCGACGCATAACGGAGTCACCGGTTCAGATTACTTGCACCGGCCTTGCGCGAATGTTCCTCGCCTGGGGCCGAGCGTTCGTCGGAACTGCTCGGAGGGGTGTTCGAGCCCGCCCAACACCGGCTTGCAGCAACCGCCGGCTTTCTTGAAGATGGGTTCGTCTCTACTATCCTCGTCAACGCATTTCGTTTATGAACTTGTGGGCGTTAGTATAGCGCCGGTCGTGCGGATGGCAACCGTTTCTCACCGATTTTTTTCAAAATGGGGACGAAGAGGCGAAATTGACCGGATTGCGGTATGCCATACGTGCGAAGATGCAGGTAACAGGGACGGAATCGCCGCCCAAGCCGAAAGCCGTACAAGGAGGCCTCGCATGAACAACCATGAGAACCTGGTACCCGCCGAAGGGTATCGCCACGTTAAGATGCACCCCGAGGCACGAGTCGCCCTGAACGCCACCGTCATCGGCGACGTGGAGCTGGCGCGCGACGCCACCGTGCTGCCCGAGGCCGCGATCCGAGCCGATTACGGCGAGCGGATCGTCATCGGCGAGGGCAGCGATGTGCAGGAGGGATGCAGCCTGCACGTCGACGCGGGCTTCCCGCTGACGGTGGGCCGCAACGTGATCATCGGCCATAACGCCACCGTGCACGGGTGCACCGTCGAGGATGGCGTGCTCGTCGGCATGGGGGCCATCGTGATGAACGGCGTGCACGTGGGCAAGGAGGCGCTCATCGGCGCCGGGGCGCTGGTGCCCGAAGGCCGCGAGGTTCCGCCCCGGGCCGTCATGGTGGGCGTTCCCGCCAAGCAGATCCGCACGCTCACCGACGAGGAGGTGGCCCAAAACGCCGCCGATGCCGCCCTGTACGTGGAGATCGGCAAGCAGATGGAGCGCGACGGCATCGCCGCTTCGGGCGCGAACATGCCGCGCAACATCCCCGCCATCGGGGTCGAATAAGACGAGTCGCTGGCTACGGTTACCGGTTTACACCGGCTTGACGCCGGTGAGCACGCGGGGTCTGCCGGCCAGGTCGTCAACGATTCGAACCTGATCGAAACCCTCCTGGCGCGCCAACTCCGCCGCAGCCTCAAGGCAGGTCTCGTGCAGCTCGAAGGCGAAACCGCCCCCAGGGCGAAGCGCCGCTGCCGTCCAAGGCAGCAGACGGCGAAGGATGTCGTTGCCGTCGACGCCGCCGTCCAAGGCGAGCGCGGGCTCGAAATCGGCCACTTCCCTGGGTATCTCGGCAAGCACCGCCGTGGGAACGTAGGGCGGATTGGATACCACTAAATCGAGCCGGCCCATTGCGGCGGCAGGCACCGGCGAGCCCAGATCGCCCTGCTCGATGCGTACGCGGTCGGAAAGCCCCAACTCGGCGGCGTTGTCCTTGGCAAGCGCCACCGCCTCGGGCGCGATGTCGGTTGCGATGACGCGCGTATCAGGACGCTCGTATGCCACCGAGCACGCGATGCATCCGCTTCCCGTGCAGATATCGGCAACCAGCAAGGGTTGGGGCTTTGCGACCGCAGAACCATCGGGGCGATCGCCGCTTTCGCCGTTGACCTGATCTTGCTGAGCATCCAAGTAAGCGCTAATAGCCTGCTGGGAACGCTTAAATGTCTCCGACGCGTCGTCCGAGCCGTCCTGCGCCGCCTCCGCCGCCGCTGCCTCGACCGCGATGAGCGCATCCCCTTCCCAGGCGTCGATGGTGCTGTCGAGCGCGACGCGCTTGTGCGCCGCAGGCAGAAGCGAGAGCGCCTCGCTGACGAGCACCTCGGTTTCGGGGCGCGGGATGAGCACGCCCGGGCGCACCTTCACCTGGATGTGCCGGAACGCCGCATACCCGGTGATGTACTGCAGCGGCTCGCCCTTGCCGCGGCGCGTGACATAGCCGCGCAGGATATCGCGTTCCTCAAGCGACAAGGGGCGATCGAAGCTGACGTAAAGCTGGATGCGCGACATATCGCACGCCTCCGACAGCAGCCACTCGGCCGAAAGGCGCGGATTCTCGTCGCCTTTGCGTTCAAGGTAGCCCACCGTCCAGTCGAGCGCGGCCTTGATCGTCCACATATCGCCCATGTTCTGTTTCCTTCGCCTTCCGTTAAGCCTATGCCCTTCGCAGCGTCTGCCGCATGCAACGCGCAAGCGCGCGGCGCTGGGCCATATCCGCAAGGCCGGCAATCGAGCCGACCGGCGCAAAAACAACGCCGACGGCGCGGCACGGTTGCTGCGGGGGCGCGCCTTCGGCGACTGACGCGCAAGGCGCGGTTGTCCACGCCTTGCGCGATTCCCCTGATGGGATTGCCTGACTTACACGGCCTCTTCGAGCTTCTGAGCGCGATCGGCGGCCTGAAGCGCGGCGATGACATCGCCAAGGCCGTCGCCCTGCAGCACGCTGGTGTAGGTGGAGTTGAAGCCGATGCGGTGATCGGTCACGCGGTCCTGCGGGCCGTTGTAGGTGCGGATCTTCTCCGAACGGTCGCCCGAGCCGATCTGAGCCAGGCGCTTGGCGCCCTCGGCGGCCTGCTGCTCGGCGAGCATCTTCTCGTACAGGCGGGCGCGCAAAACGGCCATTGCGGCGATCTTGTTCTGCAGCTGGGACTTCTGGTCCTGGGACTGCACGACCAAACCAGACGGCAGGTGCGTGATGCGCACGGCGGAGTCGGTGGTGTTGACGCACTGGCCGCCCGGGCCGCCGGCGCGGTACACGTCGATACGCAGGTCGTTCTCGTTGATGTCGACCTCGACCTCGTCGGCCTCGGGCAGCACCGCCACCGTGGCGGTGGAGGTGTGGATGCGGCCCTGGGACTCGGTCTTGGGGACGCGCTGCACGCGGTGGACGCCGGACTCGAACTTCATGACCGAGTACACCTTGTCGCCCTTGACCTTGAACTGGACTTCCTTGTAACCACCCGCATCGGAGGGGCTGACGTCCATGAGCTCGATCTTCCACTTGCGCGAGGAGCAGAAGCGCTCGTACATCTTGAACAGATCGCCCGCGAAGATGGCAGCCTCGTCACCGCCGGCCGCGGCGCGGATCTCAACGATGATGTCCTTCTCGTCGGCGGGGTCGGAGGGGATGAGCAGGAACTTGATGTCCTCTTCCAGACTGGGAAGCTGCGCCTCAGCGGCGGAGATGGTCTCCTGGGCGAACTCCTTCATGTCGGGATCGCCGAGCATCTCCTTGGCCTCGTCGATATCGGCGCAAGCCTGCAGGTACTCGCGGGACTTCGCCACCAACTCGCCCTGGTCGGAGTATTCCTTGGCCAGCTTGTTGTATTCCTTCTGATCGGCAAGCACGGCGGGGTCGCTCATCTTGGCCTGCAGCTCCTCGTAGGCCTTGATGATCTTCTCCAGCTTGTCGCGCATTTCGCTATCTTGCATGGTCGGTGCATCCTTCGTCATATGTTGCCGGTGGCCGCGGACGGACCCGCGGCATGGGCCCTGCGTGCACGTTAAGCTCTGGCAGGGCCGTTGTCGAACCGTAAAATCTTATCAGATTGCAACATGGTTTGCAGCCTGTTCCGCACAGACTGCACCATCGGAAACCGCCGTGACCACCTGGCGAAGGGTTTTCGCCCGCACATCGCCCGCCGCGAACACGCCGGGGATGGAGGTTTCGCCGGTCTCGGAGGCCGCGATGTAGCCGCCCGCATCAAGGGGCAAGGCGCCTGCGAGGAACTCGGTGTTGGGCTGTGTGCCCACCGCCACGAACACGCCTTCGACGGGCACGGTTTCCAGGGTGCCGTCGTTTAGATGCTCGACATGCGCGGAAACCAGCTTGCCGTCTTCGCCGTGCAAGGCGCGCACCTCGGTGTTCCACATGAAGTAGACGTTTTCCAGCTTCGTCAGCTGATCATGATAGATGGGCGTCGCGCGCAGCTTGTCGCGGCGATGCACAAGGATGACGCGCTCGGCCAGACGCGAGAGGTAGATGGCATCGGCTACGGCGGTGTTGCCGCCTCCGACCACCATGACGGTTTTCCCGCGGAAGAAGCTGCCGTCGCAGGTGGCGCAATACGACACGCCATGCCCCGTGAGCTCGGCCTCGCCGGGCACGCCGAGTTTGCGCGGGCGGGCGCCGGTGGCCACGATGACGCTTCGAGCGCAGTATGCGCCGTACGGGGTGCCGATACGCTTCACCGGTGACGCCAGATCGAGCGAGGAGACCTCCTCGTTGATGATCTGTACGCCGAAACGCTCAGCTTGTTCCTTCATGGACCACGCAAGCTCGAAGCCGCCGGTGCCGTCGGCAAATCCCGGATAGTTCTCGATGCGCTCGGTTTGCGCCAGCTGCCCGCCGGGCGAGAGGCGCTCGAACACCGCGACCCGCAAGCCAGCGCGCGCAGCGTACAAGCCTGCGGTCAAACCCGCCGGACCCGCGCCGATGACGGCGACGTCGAAGGTTTCGTCTCCGTTCGCCTCGGGCGTGGTCGGCGCGACCGGGACGCCGGGCGCAACCGGGATGTCAGGTACAACCGGGGCGCCAGGCGCGGCCGACGCGCGGGACGCTGCCGGCACGTCGGATGCACCTTGCATGTTGTTCGATAGGCTGTTCATAGGTATCCCCCATATCCGCGGCTCAAAGCCGCGTTCGCTTTTGTCTTGCGCTCAGTATAGTGGCTCAGGCAGCCTTACGGGATATTGTTACTATGTTGGTACCATTTCTACAGACCGCACGCAGGACCATGAGACGTCTCAGCTCGCCGCGGGTCGCGCCACGCACCGGGACCTTCCCCTCCCTACTCCTTATGCGCCTTATGACGGCGATACAGCAGGGTACCGGCGATGACGCACAGCAGCATCTGCAGCACCGTGGGCGAGAACCAGATGCCGTCCACCTGGAACAGCAGGCCCATGACGAACACCACGACGCACACGATGATGGCCTCGGCGATAACGAGCATGTTCGAGGAACGCGAATCGTCAACCGCGTAGAAATACGAGGTAGTGGTATGCGTGAAACCGTAGAAGATGTAGCAGATGGAGAACACCGGAAGCGCGTACGCGATGACCGGCTTCACGATATCCGAGGCGCCGAACAGCAGCGGAATGGCGTTGCGCACCGCGAACATGACTCCAAGCCCCACGAAGCCGAACGTGATGGCCACCAGATAGTTGGTATTGCGCAGCCTTCGCACCGCGTCGACATCGCCGGCGCCGCGATAAACGCTGATGAGCGGCTGGCTGCCGTCGCCGACGCTTTGGATCATGATCTGCACGAAGAAGGCCACGTAGGCGATAACGGCGTACGCGGCCAAGGCCGTCTCGCCGCCGTAGTAGGACAGCGAGATGTTGTTGACGACCGTGGACACCTCGGGAAGCAGCGTCAAACCGAACGGCGCCGCGCCGAGCTTGAGGATGTGCGCGCAAATGGAGCCGTCGGGGAGAAGATCGCGCAGCGGGACGCGGTTATCCCGGTGCAGGAAGAACCCGAGCACGAACAGGAAGGCGACCGCTTGGGAAACTACCGTCGCCTCGGCGGCGCCGGCCGTTCCGCGGCCCCAGACCATGACGAACAGGTAATCGAGCACCACGTTCACCAAACCCGCGAAGATCTGCACGCACATAGCGAATGTCACCATGCCCTTGTTGCGGATCAGCGGCGTGCAACCCGTGACGAGCACCTGGAACGGCGCGCCGATAGCGATGACCTTCAAATAGCAGACAGCCTGCGAAAGCGTTTCACCCTGGCCTCCCAGCACCCGGCACAGCTGCTCGGCGAACAGGGAATAGAGCACCAGGATGGGAATCGAGGCCACCACGAGCATGAACAAGGTGACGCCGACGACGCGCTGCGAGCGCTCCGCATCGCCCCTACCGCGGGCGATGGAGCTGATCACGCCGCCACCCATGCCAAGGCCCGTTCCCGCCGCGAGAATAAGGCACACAAGCGGGTATGCCACGTTGACGCCCGCAAGCCCGGCATCGCCGACGGCATGGCCGACGAAGACGCCATCGATGACGCCATAGATGCCCGCCATCGTGAACGTGAGCATGGTGGGCAGGATGTACTTCAGGTACTCGGGGACCATCGAGCGCGTGATCACGCGTTTCCTCCTATCGTGGGGTCCTGAACCGGCAAGCCGGGGAAGGACCGGGGATGCCTAGGCCGAACCAAGCCGCCCGCGCCTTCCCCGTACGAAGGACAAGGCGCCGGCGGCGGATCTTCGCTGCTATCGTAAACGAAGGCGCCGTCCCATACGGGGCGGCGCCTTTCGCCTTATTGCACGCGGAAATGCTATCACACGTTTATGTAGACCGTTTGGTGCGAGACTTGTTAGCCGCAGCTTGCGGTTTCACCGGTTCAAGCAGCGGGGGGGCTGGCCGCGATGCGTCGAAGCATCCCGACCGCAAGCCCACGTTACCGCACAGCGCTTGCAAGCATCGAGCACGGACAGGGGACCTACATGCCAAGCAGACCCATGATGGCGGGCTTGGGCTGCACGCCCACGGCCTGGTTCACCAGCTTGCCGTCCTTGAACACCGCAAGCGTGGGCACGCTCATGACGCCGAAGCGCTGCGCCAGATCGGGGCTTGCGTCGATGTCGACCTTGACCACCTTAGCGCGGCCGGCGACCTCCGCCGCAACCTGGTCGAGCGTGGGGGCGAGCATCTTGCACGGCCCGCACCACGTGGCGAAGAAATCCACGAGCACGGGAACGTCTGCCGCTTCCACTTCAGCGGCGAACTGGGAAGAAGAGATGATTTGGGACATGGGAGACCTCCTTGGTCGCTCCGGGGCCGTCGACCTTCCGGTCGGCTGCCCCACCTGTTTCATGCCCCCATTGTAGCCATCGAAGCCGCCGAAGGAAGGGGCCCGATGGCTTCGTCACATATTTGTTACTATTTTAGTACCATTGCGAAACAAGGAGTTACGAAACGGTGACGCTGTGAAGGTATGGGGAGGCGCACGGACGCTCGGGCTATACTTGAAGCAGAACACGAGAAAGGCCACGCCCATGAACGAAACGCTCCCCTCCGAACAGCATAACGCCGCCGAGCACATCGCCGCCGCGCAACCCGAGCACGCAGCCGAAGCCGAGAACGCGAAGCAGGATGGCCCGTCCCCTTTCGAAGGGCACCGCGCACCTGAGCACGCCAGCTCGACGCAGCCCGAGAACACGTCGGATGGCGAAAGCGCGCTCAAAGCAAGCCCGGCCCCTTCCCCTGTCGCCTCGAAACCCGCCTGGGAGGGAAAGGAAACCACACCCGTCAACCTGGTGCTCGAAGGCGGCGCCATGCGCGGGCAATTCACCGCCGGCGTGCTCGACTACTTCTTGGAGCACGGTCTGTTCTGCGACCAGGTGATCGGCGTGTCGGCCGGCGCGCTGAACGGCTACTGCTACGTGTCGGGCGAAATCGGGCGAACGTGCTTCCTTAACATGAAGTACTGCAACGACCCGCGCTACCTTTCCATGAAAAGCTTCGTGCACACCGGCAACGCCTGCGGAAGGGAGTTCGCCTTCCACGAGGTGCCGGAAAAGCTCGATCCTTTCGACTTCCAAGCGTTCACAAACAGCCCCATCACGCTGACGGCGGTGTCGAGCGACCTTGAGCTCGGCGAGGCCGACTACCATGCCGTGCGCGACCTCGGCCGCGATGCTGACCTTCCCTACTTGATCGCATCGTCGTCGATGCCCCTGGTCAGCCAGATCGTCGAGGTGGATGGCAAGAAGCTGCTCGACGGCGGCACCTGCGACAGCGTCCCGATCATGCACAGCCTGCTGACGGGGCGAAAGAAGCACATCGTGGTGCTCACGCAAGACGCAACCTACGAAAAAGGCCCCAACAAGCTGATGCCGGTGCTCTCGCAGATGTACGCCGACTTCCCGTACTATCTCGAGCGCCTACGCTATCGCCATATCGAGTACAACCGCACCTACCGCCAGGTGGCGCGCATGCACGAGGCGGGCGAGCTATTCGCCATACAGCCTCAGCGCCCCGTCGAGGTGCGCAGCATGGAGCACGACCAGGACAAGCTGCTCGACCTGTACGCGCAAGGGTACGCCGAGGCAGCGCGCACCTGGAACGACCTGCAGGAATACCTGGCGAAATAGACGCCCGGCGCTTCAAACCCCTCCAAAGGAAGCAACATGCCAACCGATTTCATCTCGCTTTTCACCGCGTGCCTGATCGCCGCATGCGCACCCATCGTCGCGCGCATCATCCCGCGCGGGCTTGTCCCGGAAACCGTCATCTTGCTGTTGGCGGGCGCGCTGCTCGGCCCGCATATGGCCGGCTTGATCGAGCTGACCGACTCCATGAACATGATCTCCGAGCTTGGCTTGGCGTTTCTGTTCCTGCTGGCAGGCTACGAGATCGACCCCAAGAGCCTATCGGGCTCGCAGGGCAAGAAGGGCCTTGCCACCTGGGCCGTATCCATGGTGCTTGCGTGCACGGCGGTATGCCTCTCCCCTAACTTTTCCCTGAGCCACATCGATGGGCTTGCCGTCGCCATCGCTCTGACCACCACGGCGCTCGGCACGCTCATGCCCATCCTGAAGGAACGCAAGCTGGAAGGCACGCAGGTCGGAAACAGCATCCTGGCGTTCGGCACCTGGGGCGAGCTATGCCCGGTGCTTGCCATGGCGCTGCTGCTCTCCGCGCGCAAAACCTGGCAAACCCTGCTGATCTTGGCATTGTTCGGCGCGTTATGCGTGGTGATGGCCGTGGTGCCGTCGAAGGCGCGCAAGGCGGGCCACGGCGTGTACGGGTTTTTGCACCGTAGGCGCAACTCGACGTCGCAGACGTTCGTCCGTGTGACGGTGGTGCTGCTCATCGGCCTGGTCACCGTTTCGGCGGTCTTTGACTTGGACATCGTGCTCGGCGCGTTCGCCGCCGGCTTCGTGCTGCGCTACATCATCCCCGAAGGCGACCATGAGCTGGAATCGAAGCTCGACGCCATCGGCTACGGCTTCCTTACACCCGTCTTCTTCGTGGTGTCCGGTGCGAAGATCGATCTGGCGGGCGTAGGCGCGCAACCGGGGCTTTTAATCACGTTCATCTGCGCGCTGCTGCTCGTGCGCGCCGTGCCCATCGTGGTCGCGCTATCTTTGGGCCGCGACGGGAAAACGCTGTCCATGCACAACCGCATCACCGTGGCGCTGTACTGCACCACGGCCCTGCCCATCATCGTCGCCGTGACCAGCCTTGCCGTGAAATCCGGCGCCATGGCCCAAGACACCGCCGGCGTGCTGGTGGCCGCCGGCGCCATCACCGTGTTCCTCATGCCGCTTCTGGCATCGCTCACCTACCGCGTGGTGGACGCGAAGCCCATCGAGGCCGTTCAGGAGATCGTGGAAAACCCCCAGGATATCCGTTCCATTCTGCACGAGCATTTGGAGCTGGAGCGCATGATGGCGCGCCAGGAGATAGCCGCGCGCATGGCCGCGAAAGCGCGCCGAGACGCGGGCGAAGAAGCGGCTTGGGAAGATGTGGCGTTCGCGCTGCAACGTCAAAGCCAGCGCAAGCGCGCCATGGACGAGATGCTCGATTTCGCCCGACGCGAGTACGCTGCGCACGAGGACGAGCTGCAAGAGATCGGCGAGAAAGCGGGCATAACGCGTGAAGCCGCCGCCGAGCGCACCGCGAAAGCCGCCAAAGCGTTCGCACAGCACCTCAAAGACGGTAACTGGGAGGAAGAACGCCGCATCGCCGAGCGGGCAGTGCGCGAGTATCGCCGCCACATGCACGAGCTGGGAAAACACCTCGACGAGCACCACCAAGACGACGGAAGGTAGGCCGGCAGGCGCCACCGCGCACCACCGCAACCGCTTGCCGGGACGCTAAAAGCCCGTTGGCGCAACGCGGCCGCGGAAACGCCTATTCGCCACCCGCTCCCGCTGGTCGGTTTGGCCGCAAGCAGCCCGACCAGCCCGAACCCTGCAGCAAAACGTCTCCCGCTTCCCTGGCAATCTCGATGCCGGGAAACGGGAGGCGTTCATGATTCGGGCGCTTTATGCGCCGCTATGCGCTCGTCAATCTATTCCGGGAAGAATACCTGGTCGATGCGCTGCTGCTCGGCTTGCGGGCGCTTCTCGATGAGGCTGCCCACCACCATGAGCACGCCCGCCACGGTGATGCCGATGACGATCTGATGCAGACCCATCACCTTGAACCCGAGCGCCATGCACGCGCAATATGCCGCCGTGCCGCCGACCATGGACAGCAGGGCTCCCAACTTGCCGGCGCGCTTCCAGAACAGGCCGCACACCATCACCCAGAAAAACGCCGTCTCCAAGCCGCCGAAGGCGAACATGTTGATCTTCCAAATGACGTCGGGCGGAACCACGGCCAGGGCGAACACGATGGCGCCGACGCACAGCGTGACCGCCTGAGAGCCGCGGGAGATGCCGCGCTCGGAAGGCTGCTTGCCGCGAGCCTCGCAGCTGTGCAGGTACACGTCCTTGATGATGGCCGATGACGAAGCGATCAACAGCGACGACACTGTGGAAATGGACGCCGCAATAGGGCCGATGATCGCCACGCCCGCCGCCCAAGAAGGCAGCGTCTGCGCGATGGCGCGTGGGATGATGTTGTCCACGCTTGAACCGTAATCGGCAAGGCTGCCCGTCAACACGCCTGCCGACAGCACGCCGAGCGCCGTGACGCCGATCATCATGAGGCCGATGATCACGGTGCCGGTGATCATGGCGCCGTGCAGGGCCTTCGTATCCTTGAAGCCCATGCAGCGCACCATGGATTGCGGCAGGACGAAGGTGAACACGCCCACGAGCAGCCACTGCGTGAAGTACAGCGTGCCCGGCATGGCGCCGCCGCTGAAGGGCTCGAGCATGGCGGGATGGTTCGCCTTGATGGTATCCATGATGTTCTCGTACCCGCCGCCTGCGGTCATGATGCCGACGGCCAGCACGCCGATGCCTACGAGCATGATGATGCCGCACAGCGCATCGGTGAACGCCACGCCACGGAAGCCGCCGATGGTGGTGAACAGGATGACCGCCGCGCCGAAGAGCACAAGGCCCACCATGTACGAATAACCGGTGACCGCCTCGAAGAGCTTCGCGCCGCCCACGAACTGGGCAACCATGGTGGCGGCGAAGAACAGCACCACGATCACGGCGCTGATGTTGGCAAGCGCGTTGGAGTTGTAGCGAGCGCGCACGACGTCGATGACGGTGACGGCGTCAAGCTTGCGCGCCACGAGCGCCAGCTTCTTGCCCATGATGCCGTAGAGCAGCACAAGCGCCGTGACCTGCACGACGGCCATGTACACCCATCCCCAGCCGATCAGCCAAGCCTGCCCGGGGCCGCCCACGAAGCTGCTGACCGAGCCGTACGTGGCGATGGTGGTCATGGCAAGCACGAAGCCGCCGAGCGTACGGTTGCCGATGAAGTATTCCTTGACGAAGCCGCCCTCGCCCACGCTGCGACGCCGTGCGGCGAAGCTGATGCCGAGCGCCACGGCCAGGAACAGGACGAGCGGAACGAGCGCCACTAAGTTTTCCATATGCTACTCACCGCTCTCGTTCGCATCGGCGGCGTTGCTGCCAGCCGCACCCTGCTCCGCCGCGATACCATTGCAAGCAACGGCATCGGCGCCACGATCGCCATGGGGCGCAGCGGCGCTGCCGACAGGGCAGCTGCCCGCCACCTCATCAAGATCGAAGTCGGCGAACACGCGGTGGCTGAGCGCCACCGCGGCCACGACCGCCGCGATCCACGGCGCAACACATCCGCCAATGATCCACAACGGCGTATGGAACAACCAGATATCGGTGCCAGCCAAGCCGAAACCGCCCACGAGCCACACGACGATGATGCACGCAAGCGCCGCCACCGTAGCGCGCGCCTCCTTGTTCGCCTGCCGCATAGCCTGGGCATACGTGCGAATATCGCTTTGGGACACTGCCCTTCCCCTTCCCATGAGGTTACTTTGCGGGGAAATGCTACCACGTCCACCGCGATGCCAGGTTTCGAAACCCCATCCCAAACCGCGAAAGCGCAAACCCGCAAGACGGCAGGTTAGGCGACCGCCCGCTAAATCACCGGCGGGCGGAACTCCTTCTTGCCGTGGGCGCGCTCGCGGGCGTTGCGGTTGCGCAGGTTCTCCACGCAGCCCTGCATGCCGTGCGGGACGTAATCGAGCTGATCGAGATTGTCGGGCAGATAGCTGACGAGCGACAGCGGCGCTGTTTGCTTCACGTGCTCGGGCTCGGGCCCGGGACATGCCGCGATGCCGAACGCGCACGCGCCCTGCTCGGTGAGTTTGCGCTCATAAGCGCTCCAGGGCTCATCGGGAAACTCGGAGCGAACGTCCCCGCTTCGCCACGTCACCTGATACCCTGCAAGCTCAAACTGCGTAAGGGTGAAGTCGCGCAACGGCTGGCTGTCGGTGCGCAAGCGGATGCCCGCGCCCTGCCTGAGCAGCGGGCGATACCCCATCAAACGATCAAGGTACGTCAAACGCAGATGCGCCTTCTTCTTTTTCGGGAACGGCGTGGGGAAGTTCATGAGCAGCGCCGAAAGCTCTCCGACAGCGAACACGGTCGACAGGTCGATCTCGGCGGGCGCACCCGAACGGGCGCGCTCGCCCGCAGATGCACGGGAGGCGTGCGCCTGCTCGACGCACTTGGCAGAAGTCTCCGCTTCCCCGTCATCGAGCGCGGGCACGCCGTCCATCAGGAACACCGCGTTGTCCACGCCGGCAGTAGCGGCCGCTTCGGCGGCGCGAAGCGTGCACACCGCATCCACGTCGAAGCCGACGAACAGCACGTCGGGGCGCATCTTCGCGCAGGCCACGGTGTACTCGCCCTTGCCGCAGCCCAAATCCAGCACCACATGCGAGAACGGCCGATCGCGCACCTCCCCTCCCGGAGCCCATTGCGCCCAGCGTCCAGCCCACGCGGCGCCATCGCAGCAAACCCAATCGCTGCACTCCCGAAAACGCTTTGCGAACGAGAACCCTTTATGCAACCTGGAAGCAGCCGAGCGCATGCCTTCCCCTTTCGTGCGCGAAACGGCTTCCGCGCCATATACCTGAACAGCCCCGCAAAGCAAACCTTGCGGGGCTGCGATCTAACATGCTGGGCAGACGGTGCTGCCGCTATGACGCATTACGCGCGCGTGCGGATCTCCTCGCACACCTTCGCGATGAAGTCGGCCGTCTCGAACGGATGCGTCTCGTTGGAGCGGTCGCGCACGGCGATGGTGCCCTCCTCGGCCTCCTTCTCGCCGACGACGATCATGTACGGCACGCGGTCGATGCTGCGGGCCTCGCGGATCTTGTAGCCGATCTTCGCGTCGCGGTCGTCGACCGCCACGCGGATGCCGGCCTCGTCAAGCTGCGCGGCAACCTGATGCGCGTAGTCGCGGGACTTCTCGGACACGCACAGCACCTTGACCTGCGTGGGGGCAAGCCACACGGGGAACTTGCCCGCGTAATGCTCGATGAGGATGCCGATGAAGCGCTCGACGGAGCCGAAGCACACGCGATGCAGCATGATGGGGCGCTTCTTCGAGCCGTCGTGGTCCACGAACTCCAGGCCGAAGTTCAGCGGCATCTGGAAGTCGAGCTGCACGGTGCCGCACTGCCACGTGCGTCCCAGCGAATCCTCCAGGTGGAAGTCGATCTTCGGGCCGTAGAAGGCGCCGTCGCCCTCGTTGAGCTCGTAGTCCATGCCCAGCTCGGCCAGAGCCGTCTTCAGGCCGTTCTCCGCGGCCTCCCAGTCCTCATCGGAGCCCATGGAGTCGTCGGGGCGGGTGGAAAGCTCCACATGGTACTTGAAGCCGAACTGCTGGTACACCGAGTCGATAAGGCGCACGACTCCCACGATCTCATCGGTGAGCTGGTCGGGGCGCACGAACAGGTGCGCATCGTCTTGGTTGAAGCAGCGCACGCGGAACAGGCCGTGCAGCGCACCGCGCATCTCGTGGCGATGCACCGTGCCGATCTCACCGGCGCGGATGGGCAGGTCGCGATAGCTGCGCGGCTGGGAAGCGTACACGAGCACGCCGCCGGGGCAGTTCATCGGCTTGATGCAGTACTCCTCGTCATCGATGACGGTGGAGTACATGTTGTCCTTATAGTGGTCCCAATGGCCAGACGTCATCCACAGCTGCTTGTTCATGATCATGGGCGTGGAGATCTCGACATAGCCGGCCTTGCGATGGATCTCGCGCCAGTAGTCGAGCAGCGTGTTCTTCAGAACCATGCCGTTGGGCAGGAAGAACGGGAAGCCCGGGGCCTCCTCGCGCATCATGAACAGGTCCATCTCGCGGCCGATCTTGCGGTGGTCGCGCTTCTCGGCCTCTTCCAGGTTGTGCAGGTATTCGTCAAGCTCGGCCTTCTTGAAGAACGCCGTGCCGTAGAGGCGCTGCAGCTGCTCGCGGCTTGCGTCGGCGCGCCAGTAGGCGCCCGCCAGCTTCATGAGCTTGATGGCGCCGATCTTACCAGCAGACGGGATATGCGGGCCGGAGCACAGGTCCACGAAGGAACCGTGACGGTAAATGGTGATCTGCTCGTCGGTGAGGTCGTCGATGTGCTCGAGCTTGAAGCGCTGATCGGCGAAGATCTGCTTCGCCTGCTCGATGGTGACCACCTCGCGCACGAACGGCTCGTTGGCCTTGATGATCTGCTGCATCTTCTTCTCGATGGCGCCGAAGTCATCGGAGGAGATGTTCTCGGGCAGCAGGAAGTCGTAGAAGTAGCCGTCATCGGTGGCAGGGCCGAAGGCGATCTGCGTGCCGGGGAACAGCTCCTGCACGGCCTCAGCCATGATGTGGGCGCAGGAATGGCGCAGGATGTGCAGCGCCTCGGGGCTTTTCGCCGTGACGATCTCGACGGCGGCGCCATCGTGTACGGGGGTGGTCAGGTCGACGAGCTTGCCGTCGATCTTACCGGCAAGCGCGGCCTTCGCAAGGCCCGCGCCGATGGAAGCCGCCACATCGGCGACGGTTGCCCCGGCGTCCAGCGTTTTCTTCGAGCCGTCGGGCAAAACGATTTCCATGATACGTTCCTTTCCTCAGCCGGGCAGGTGCATACCGCCTGCGCATCGGTTTTATAGATTATAGAAAGATAGCATGCAGCTGCTCCCCATGCTAGCGCATAGACCGGCGAATCCCAAAAGAAGGTCCCCCGCATGCATAGGAGTTTCACGCGCCGCCGCCTGCGCGGCTTTCGCGACAAGCCCGCAAAGGCCGCGGCATTGCACGCCGAAAAGCAAAACGAGCCGTCCGATCGGACGGCTCGTGCGTACGACAAGGGTTCAGCCTATTCCTCGGGACGCGCCGGTCGCTGCGGGCGCTGCTGACGCGGGGCGGCCTGAGGCTGCGGGGCGCGACGAGCCGCCTGGCGCTGACCGCTGACCGGGCTTGCGCAGTACGGGCACACCGTCCATGCCGGCTCAAGGGCATGGCCGCAATGGCCGCACAGGTTCTTCAGGCGCTGATGGCAGTTCGGGCACAGGACGTAATCGGCCTCCACCGGATAGCCGCAGTTGGCGCATTCGCCGTAATGCATGAGCTGACGCTGCTTGAGCGCCACTTCGAGCTCCTGCTCATCGCGATCGATCTGCAGCAGGGGCGGACGCAGCAGGCAGTACGCCACAACGCCCACGAGCGGGATGAGGGCGACGATGCCCCACACGTACCAATAGGTGCCGCGCATATACGCATCGCGCGCAACCCATACGATGGACAGGATATACAAGATGGCAAGCAGCACGACCACGACGGAAAACGCCGCTTGGATCTCGGGCGTGATCAGCTGCGAAAGCAGTTCGCTCATAATGTCCCCATTCTTTCCTTCGATCGGCGCTTCGGCCGCTTCGCCAGTGCGAACGCTTACGGTCCCCATTAGCACATATACGATGCGGGATTATATCAAACCAGGCAGAACAAGGGCGTTTTGCCAACTAATTTCCGCAACCGAAGCCAAAGGGGCAGCTTCTCGTTGAATTGCAATCTCAGCTGAACGACTCGAACATTCTCTAAAACTCAGCTGCA
>JAUNWR010000037.1:0-16390 GCA_030540215.1 Coriobacteriia bacterium
AGCATCCGGCTGTTAACCGGAGGGTTGTAGGTTCGAATCCTACCCGGGGAGCCATGAAGCTCCAAGAACCGCCAGCGCAAGTTGGCGGTTCTTTTTTGTTTGAACGGATTCGTCTGAACGGATTCCCCCGTCTGCGGGGCGTCCGTTTTCCCCAACTGTGGGGGCGTCAGCTTCCCCGTCTGCGGGGGCGTCTCTCCTTCTCTGTGTGGGCTCCGTCTTTGCGCTCATTTCTCGGTGTCGTCTGCCCGCTCCCTTAGCGTGGTTTCGTTTTAACGCAAAAGGAGTTGTCGCACCATGATCATGCAGGTTGAGCATCTGTCGAAGTCGTTCGGCGGGCGCACGCTGTTCTCCGACGTCACGTTCAAGCTGGAGGAATACGACCGCCTGGCGCTCGTAGGCCCCAACGGCGCCGGCAAAACCACCATGCTCAACATCATCAGCGGCCGCGAGGACGCCGACGAGGGTCGCATCCTGTTCGCAAGGGGCGCCCGCGTAGGCTACCTGGAGCAGGAAGCCATCGAGATGCCCGATCGCCCCATCTTCGAGGAGGTCATGTCCTCGCAGGTGGAGATCCTGGAAGCCGAGCAGCGCCTGCGCGAGCTGGAGGAGTCGCTGGGCGACAACCCCACCGAGCGCCAGCTTGCCGCAGCCGGCCGTGCGCGCGATGCCTACGAGATGCTGGGCGGCTACACCATCGAGGCCAAGGTCCGCGGCGTGCTGTTCGGCCTGGGCTTCAAGGAAGGCGACATCAAGCAGGCCACCACGAACTTCTCCGGCGGTTGGCAGATGCGCATCGCGCTGGCCAAGCTGCTGGTCCGCAATCCCGAGGTGCTCATGCTCGACGAGCCCACAAACCACCTGGATCTTGAGTCGGTGAAGTGGCTTGAGGGCTTTTTGCGCGGCTACGAGGGCACCGTCATCGTGGTCAGCCACGACCGCGAGTTCATGGACAACATGATCGACCGCGTGGCCGAGGTGGCCAACGGCCGCGTCAACCTGTACAAGGGCAACTATTCCGCATACCTCAAGGCGCGCGAGGAGCGCATCGAGCGCCTGCGCCAGCAGCGCACCAAGCAGCTCGAGGAGATGAAGCACCTGGAGGACTTCGTCGAGCGCTTCCGCTACAAGGCCACCAAGGCCCGCCAGGCCCAGGAGCGTGCGCAGCGCCTGGAGCGCCTGAAAGAGGAACTCATCGAGATTCCCGAGGAGAAGAAGCCCATCCACTTCAACTTCGTGCAGCCGCCGCGCACCGGCGACGAGGTGGTGCGCTGCCGCGGCCTGGTGAAGGCGTTCGGCGACAAGCGCGTCTACGACAACTTCGACTTCACCATGTACCGCGGCGACAAGGTGGCGCTTGTGGGCCCCAACGGCGCGGGCAAATCCACGCTTATGAAGATGATCGCGGGCGTCATGAAGCCCGACGCCGGCACCATCGACTACGGCGTGCACGTGGCGCTGACGTACTACGCGCAGCATCAGCTTGAGGAGCTGCACGCGGGCAACACCGTGTTCGAGGAGCTCGACCACGTGGCGCCAGGCTGGAACATCAGCCAGGTCCGCAGCCTGCTCGGCGCCTTCCTGTTCGAGGGCGACGCCGTCGAGAAGAAGGTCAGCGTGCTCTCCGGCGGCGAGAAGGGCCGCTTGGCGCTGGCGAAGATGCTCGTGGCGCCCAAGCCGCTGCTGTGCCTTGACGAGCCCACCAACCACCTGGACATCGCCAGCGCCGACGTGCTTGAGCAGGCGCTCAACCGCTTCGAGGGCACTATCCTGCTCATCACGCACGACCGCCACCTCATTCGCAGCATCGCGAACCGTATCGTGGAAGTGAAGCCCGGCAAGGTCACCGTGTACGACGGCGACTACGACTACTACCTGTTCAAGTCCGGCCAGCTCGACGGGCCCGAGCCCACCGACGAGTCGCTCGTCGACGAGCTGATGGAGCGCAAACCCGCCGGCAAGGGCGGGTCGGGGAAGGGGAAGGCGTCGAAGGGCGCTTCTTCTGCGCCTGCCGCATCCGCTTCGCCCGCGCCTGCTGCCTCGGGAGAGCTGACCGCCAAGCGCGGCAGCTCGCCGAAGACCAAGGAACAGAAGCGTCGCGAGGCCGAGGCGCGCAACCGCGCCTACGCCGCGCTGAAGAACCACCGCAAGCGCATCGCCGAGCTTGACAAGCAGATGGAGCGCGACAACGCCCGCATGGAGGAGTTGCTGGCGAAGATGGCCGATCCCGACTTCTACATCAACGAGGACGCGTCTTCGGATGCCGTGGCCGAGCACTCCAAGCTCAAGCAGCGCCTGGCCGCCGCCGAGGAGGAGTGGTTCATGTTGAACGAAGAGCTCGAAGAGGAGATGGCCAAGCAGGCCGAGGCCATGGGCGTGTAGGGAAAGGTTGCAAGGATGCTCAACATCGTGTTGGTGGAGCCTGAGATCCCGCAGAACACGGGGAATGTGGCGCGCACGTGCGCGTGTATCGGCGCGCGGCTGCACCTGGTGGAGCCTATGGGCTTCGCCGTCACGCAGCGCAACCTTGCGCGCGCGGGGTGCGACTATTGGGACGACGTCGACATCGTGCGCTGGTCGTGTGCCGACGAGTTCTTCGAGGCCCACGCCGCCGACGAGTTGCACCTGTTCACGGGGCATGTGCAGCGCAGCTTTGCCGACGTGGCGTACGGGCCGGATGCCTGGCTGGTGTTCGGGCGCGAGAGCCGCGGGCTCGACGAGGCCGTTATGCAGCGCTTCGAGTCCGCCTGCGTGCGCATCCCCATGCGCGATGGCATGCGTAGCTTAAACTTAAGCAATTCTGTTGCAATAGCCGCATACGAGGCTTTGCGCCAGCAAAACTGGCCCGGCTTGGCTTAAGCGGCGACTTTTGAGACGAGCGGGGAAAGGAGGGAAGGCGATGACGGAGCAGAACGCGCACGACGACGAGCGCGACACGGCGGATCTGGTCGCCGGCGATACGTCGGATTCGGCCGTCGATGATACGACGGGTTCGACTACCGGCGATGCAGCTGATCTGGCTGCCGACGACACGGCTGATCTGGCGGCTGGAGACGCGACGGACTTGGCTGCCGCTGATGCTGCGCGCTCTCAGGCTCCCGCTGAGCAGCCGACGCCCGCCGGACGTGCCGTCAGCCCTTCCCCCAGCCCCACGCCCACGTTTGCCGCTACCGACCGCCCCGCGCGCCGCGCGCGCAGGTTGCGGTGGAAGCCCGGCACCACCCGTCCTATGATGGCGCTTTCGGCCGCGTCGTTCGCCCTGATGGTTGCGGGCGTCGGCGGTTACGTATCCGCAATCCCGGCCGTGGTTGCCGGCGACAAGCCCAACACGGTGGTCATTCCGTTGGAGTCGGCGCTGTGGCTTGACGGCCAGATGCGCGAGGTCCAGGCAGGCCCTGCGAACTCGACGCGTGCGGTGGGCCCCTTGACGATCGAAGGGTCGAAGACCGATGTCGCTGCGCCAGATGCTGCGGCTGCTTTGGGCATTGGCTCGAGCTCCGGCATGCTGGGCGTTGCGTCGCTGACCGGGGCATCCGGGGCTTCCTCGGTGGATTCATCGTTCGCCCGTGCGCAGCAGATCGCCGGCGGTGCCTCGGCTGCGTCGGGGTCTGGCTCGGAGTCGGGCTCTGCGTCTTCCGGCGGCTCGTCGCAGGCGGGCTCGGGGTCTGCGGGAAGCGGCTCCGCGTCCGGTTCCGGCTCCGGTTCGGGCAACTCCGGCGGTTCCGGCAGCATGTCGGACGACACGAGCGGTTCGGGCTCGGGTTCGGAAAGCGCCGGCGGCTCCGGTTCCGCACCTGCGCCTGCCGCGCCCACGGCCGAGCAGGAGGCGGCGGCGTATGCCGTGCTGGTGGACCATCAGGCCCGCGTGAACGCATACCTTACGCGCTTGAACAACGCCGTGGCCGCGTTCAATAACGACTGCATGAGCACGTCGCGCCCCCTTCGCCAAAGCGATTACAACGAGTGTGCGGCCATCGATAGCCAAACGCTCACCGACTTCCTGCTGCTGCGTAATTCGGACGCGTTCGCCGATGGCTCGCGTTGGCAGGAGCAGAAAAGCAACCTTCAGCGTGCCTACATCGCGTTGGACCGATACCTGACCGTCATTTATGACGCGTGGGGGTTGAATTTGGAATACGATAACCCGGCGGAAGGGGTTGATCGCTGGATGGAACCCGTTCGCGCCGATCAGGATGCCTCCGGCAACAGCATAAGGGCTGCGCAATTGAACGAGACGTTAGCGAGCATCAGCTTATGAGCGGGTTTGTGGACAAGGGCGGCGCGCTCGCCTCGTCGGGCGCCGTTCAGGGCATGCGTCTGGTACGCGTGGCCGATTTCAGCGCGCCGCTTTCGCTTTCCGATGCCGATCGGCCGTCCTACGTGCGCCGTTTCGTCACGTTGTTCGTGTCGCAGGGGCAGGGGCATCGCGGCGGCACGGGCCGCGTTGAGCACGCGCGCAACGCGCAGGGCGAGCATCTGGCGCTCAAGCTGCTCTCGCTTCCGCAACGCCGTGATGGCGAAACCGAGGACGATCACGAGCGCCGCGTGCGTGCCTCGCGTGCCGCGTTCGAGCGCGAATACGAGTGTCATATCTTGCTGTCGGGGCTGAAGGGCTTTCCCCGTCTGTACGGCCGGGGCACCGTCGACGGGGTGCCGTGCATCGTCATGGAATGGGTTGAGGGTATCACCTTGGACCGTGTGCGCCGGCAGCTTGCCGTCGACGGTTGCGGCCGCGTGAGCCCGCTGGTGGCGGCGCGCCTGGGCCGCGACCTGTTCGACCTGGTGGCGCGCATGGGGTATGTGGAAGGCGGGTTCGTGCACCGCGACATCAGCCCGCGCAACGTCATGGTGCGCACGTCGCGGCTGTCCTTGGAGCAGCAGGTGGACGAGGGCGTGTTCGACCTGTACCTCATCGACTTCGGGTCGTCGGCCGAATCGGAGCCGCGCTCCACGTCGTTTACCAGCGAGAACGCGGTGTTCCGTGGTGCTACGGCCGATTTCGCGCCGCCCGAGATGCTCAGCGACGACATCCCGGGCCTGGCCGAGCTACGTAAATCGCCGGCGATCGACGTGTACGCAGCGGCAAGCGTGGTGTACCAGCTGGCGTGCGGGCAGGCTCCTTACGACTTGCATGCGGTTACGGAAGACGGGGCGCCTGTTTCGCCGTATCGCGCGAAGATGGCCGCTCCTGCACCGGCTGCGGTGATGGCGCACGCCCGGGCCGACGAGCTGCTCGAGGCGCTTGCCCGGGAACCCGAGGTGGCGGTTGCGGTGCAGCATGCGCAGGGCAAGCTGTCCGCGCCGATGGGCGTGACGGAGGCGGCCGAGGCGCTGTCCTTCGTGGATGAGCAGATGGGTATCGTGTTGGGCGATTGCCTGGCTCGCGGGCAATCCGATCGCCCCGATGCCGCGGCGGTCCGCGATGCGCTGTCGTCGTTCTCCATCCACTATGCCGACAACGTGGAGCGGTCGTTTTGCGGCCGTCCGCTGGTGCCGTGCGTGCCCGGCGGGTTCGCCGCGGCGGCACTTGATGTGGCCGATTCCACGCTGGCTCATGTGCGCATGGCGTGCAAGGGCGTTGCGGCGGCGGCGTTGGCGGGGGTTGCGGTCTCGGCGGCCGTGCTTGCCAACGGGGCGCAGGCGTCGCTTGATGCGGCAGGTTTTGCCTGGTCGGGCGGCGTTCCTGGAATTGCGGTGGTAGCGGCGGCGCTGTTCCCGGCGCTGGTGGGGCTGTCGCTGCGCTTCGGCGGCTCGCGCACCACGGCGGGCTTTTTGCGCGGCACGGCGGGCCTTGCGGTCACGTTCGCGGCGTTGTGGCAGGTGCTTTCCGACATGCGTTTCGAGGCGGCGGCCCAGCAGCATCTGCTTTACATGGCGTTGGTGGCTGCCACGGCGGCTGGCTGGTGCATCATAGTGGCCGATTTCACGCTGAACGTGGCGTTGCCCCAGGTGGTTCGCCGTAAGGCGCTGCCGTCGGGAGATTCCGGCGAAGCCGACGCGCTTCCGGGTGCGACAGCGCCGGCTCTTGAGGGCGAATATGACGATTTGAGCGAAGGAGCGTGAGGTTGATGGCAACGGAGTTGACGCCGTGCGGCGCCCTGTTCGAGACCATGAAGCGCTATGGCGGCATCAGCCATAAGGACCTGGCGCGCCTGGTGCTGTCCGGCCGCCCGCTTGCCGATGGCAAAAGCCCGCTGTCGCGTTGCGACGACCGCACGTGGGTCTCGCGCTTCATCGTGCATGCCCCCGTGGGCTCGCTGCAAGACCGGTACTTTTGCGATTGGGGTGTGGCGGCCCTTCGCGTTTCGGCGCGCCTGCGCTCCCGCGACGGGAAGGGCCTGTCGGCCGAGGAAGCGTTGTCGCTGGTCATGAACCAGGGCGGCGCGCTCATGGAGCAGGCGCTGCGCGAATGCCACCAGGACCTGGCGCTGTACCGCAACGTGCTGGAGCGCCTAGCTCGCGGTGCGGGCTACAGCGTGGAGGAGCGCTCTGAGCTGGCCATGGTGCTGTTCGTGGCGGCGGGATGCAGCGCGAACGTGAAGCGTGCGTGCGCCTATGTGCTCGATTATGTGAAGACGGTGCACGGCGGAAGGCTGGAAACCGTCCCCGCCGCTGTGATGGACCAGGGCGAGCAGCCTGGCGCGGCGTCCGCAGACCCGCGCGAACAGGCTCAGGCGTTGGGCCTTTTGCGCATGGTGGGGGGCCTGGTTTCCGGGGGTTTGCACTGGGTGCAGCCGCTCTCCGACGGCGTGGAGATCGGCGCGCTGGCCCTGGGACCCGACGACATCAACGACGTGGATCCCGATGTGTCGGGCCATCATCTGCGCGTCTGGTGCAACGAAGCGGGCCGGTGGTGCGTGCAGGGTCTCGGAAGCTCCAACGGCACCGTGCTGATCAGCGGCGAAGACGGTTCCGAGACGGTGGTGGAACCGGCGCGCGCGGGTGCTTCCGCATGCGCGGAACCGGTCGAAGTGCACGCCGGCGATGAGCTGGTTTTGGCGGGCTCAACCCGGTTCATGCTGATCGAAGGCATGCCGGAAAGCTGGGAATAGCAACACGCCGGCTGGAGCGCCGGCGTGTTGGTTTTGTGAAGCGCGGACGATGCAGGTATCGTCCGCGCTTTTGGTTTTGAGAGGGCGAATCGTGCACGCGCTCGAGGAAGCGGCGTGGGCGATCGCCCTCTTACGCTTCCTGCTCGTGGGGGAGCAGCGGGGCTAGGAAACCTTTGTCGGCGAGCGCGCGGCCGATGGCCTCAAGGGCTTCGTCGCTCGGAGCCGACACCAGGTGATAGTGGTATCCCGAGGTGGCGGTGCTCAACGGCGAGGATTTTCCGCTTTCGATATCGTTGATGAACCGTTCGATATCCGCCTGGTCGGCGATCTCTAAAGGTGCAGTGATGCGACCGTAGGCGCGATGGCTGATGGACACATTGTGCACGCGCCCGCCGAGCGCGATGATGGTTTGCAGCTCCTCCCTGGTTTGCTCGACCTCGTGATGCAGCTTGAACGTGCGGGCTGGCTCGTCAAGGGCTGCGGCTGGTTGCTCTACGGTGTTTTGCGCCATGGTTTGCGTTGCGTTTTGAGCTGTGGTTTGCGCAGCATCCGCCAGCACGTAGCCCTTCGTGGTTGCCACGATGTTCGCGCCCGCCTCGCGCAGCAGCGCGATGTCCTGCACGATGATCTGTCGACTAACGTTGAGGGTGTTTGCAAGCTGGCCGCCGGATACCGGTGCATCGGCTGATCGGAGCGCATCGAGCAGCGACACGCGTCTGGCCTCGGATTTCGCTGCCATTGCTACTGCCCGCTTTCCCGGTTTATATCGGTGACCGGTGCATTGCCGTCAGCGATTACGGCGCCATTGGCATTGTCGTCTAGCATGCGCAGGTGCTTCATGGATACGTCTAGGATGGGCGCCGAGTGGGTGAGCGCGCCGCTGGATACGAAGTCGATGCCCAGGTCGGCGATGGCCTGGACGTTGTGCGCGTCGATGTTGCCGGAGCACTCGGTCTTCGCGCGCCCGTCGATGAACGCGATGGCCGCCGCCATGGCGTCGTGGTCCATGTTGTCGAGCATGATGATGTCGGCTCCGGCGGCGATTGCCTCCTCGACCTGCGAGAACGTCTCGCACTCTACCTCGATTTCGCGCACGAACGGGGCGTAGGCGCGCGCGGCTTCGATGGCTTCGCGCACGCCGCCCGCGGCGGCGATGTGGTTGTCCTTCAGCAGCACCCCGTCGGAGAGGTTGTAGCGGTGGTTGCGCCCGCCGCCGCACCTGACGGCCTCCTTCTCGAACACGCGCATGTTCGGCGTGGTCTTGCGCGTGTCCACCAGTTGGGTGCCGCTGCCCTCGAGCAGCGCGGCCACGCGGTGCGTATAGGTGGCGATGCCGCTCATGCGTTGCAGGTAGTTCAGGGCAACGCGCTCGCCCGACAGCAGCACGCGCACGTCGCCGGTCACCGTCGCAAGCGTCTGACCTGCGCAAACGTTGTCGCCGTCCGCGGCGAAGCGCTGGACGCGCGTTTTGGGGTCCAAGATGGCGAACGTGCGCTCGAACACGTCGAGGCCGCACAGCACGCCGTCGGCCTTCGCGATCAGGTCCACGGCGGCGGGGCGTGCGTCGGGCATGATGGAGGCGGTGGAAACGTCCTCGTTGGTGATGTCCTCGGCCAGCGCCTGGCGGATAAGCGGCTCGGCCACGGTTGTCAGCGTGATGGGGTTCATGCGCAAACGACCTCCTTGGAGCTTGCGGTGCGATCGGTATCGGACGGAGAAGGGTTTTGCGGGCAGGTTTGCGCTGGGGTTTGCGAACCGGGTTGCTCAGCGCTGCGAGGTTCGGTTTGCGCTGTGTTCTGCCCAACGTTTTGCGCGCAGGTTTGCGTCGTGTTTTGGGGTCCGCATTTGGCTGCGTTTTCGCGCGTTTTGCGTTTCGCCTCGGCGCAGAGGCGCTCGTATGCCTGCGCGTCGGCGCCGCAGGGTTGCTCTGGGTAGGTTTGCGCTACGGGCGCTTTCGCGCCCAGTTTGCGGCACATATCCCACGCGGCGCGCTGCGCGAACACGAGCGACTCGAGCAGCGAGTTGCTGGCAAGGCGGTTCTTCCCGTGCACGCCGTTGCAGCTGGTCTCGCCCGCGGCGTACAGCCCCGGCATGTCCGTGGCGCTGTTGCGGTCCACCCGTACGCCGCCCATGAAGTAGTGCTGCGCGGGTACGACGGGGATGGGCTCGCGCGTGATATCGAACCCCTCCTCCAGGCAGCGCTTGTAGATATTCTTGAAGTGCCCCGTGATCTCGTCCTTTGGCATGTTGGCGAAAGAAAGGCGCACGAATTCCGAGCCTTCTGCGACCATCTGCCGGTATATGGCCGCGCTTACTACGTCGCGCGGTTGCAGCTCGTCGGTGAAGCGATTCCCGTTAGCGTCGAGCAGTACCGCCCCTTCGCCACGGCACGATTCCGAGATCAGAAACGCCCGGCCCGGCCGCGTCGAGTACAGGGAGGTGGGGTGGATCTGCACGTAGTCCATGTGCTCGAGCGCGATGCCGCGGCGCGCGGCAATGGTGCATGCGTCGCCGGTGAGGCTGGGGAAGTTGGTGGAGCGCGGGTACGTGCCGCCGATGCCGCCGCAGGCCCAAAGCGTCTGGCCTGCGAAGATGCGCAACTGCGCTCCGTCGGCGGTGTGCGCAAGGACGCCGCAGCAGCGCGTCCGCGGCTGACGGGAATCGCCGCCGCGCGGCGTTGCCGGTGCAGCAGCGTCGTGGGCTGCGCAGTCTTGATTTTCAACGTTGGTCGCGTTTTGCGTCGTTCCGCTTTGTACCGCCGCCTCGTTCTTCGCCGCATTCTCTGCGTTGACCTGGGCTTCAGCCTGCGTAACCAGGATATCGTCCATGCAGGTGTGCTCCAGGATGCGGACGTTGGGCAGCTCGCGCACGCGAGCAAGCAGCGTGGAGGTGATCTCGTCGCCGGTGATGTCGCTGTGGAAGCAGATGCGCGGACGGCTGTGCGCGCCCTCACGGGTGTAGCGCAGGTTGCCCGCCTTGTCGCGCTCGAAGTCCACGCCGCGTTTCACCAGGTCGGAGATGATGCTGCGGCTTGCGCGGATCATCAGATCCACGCTTTCGCAGCGGTTCTCGTAATGGCCGGCGCGCAGGGTGTCCTCGAAAAACGACGCGTAGTCGGCGTCGTCGTGCTGCACGCAGATGCCGCCTTGCGCCAGCATGGAATCGCATTCGTCCACGGTCGTCTTCGCCAGCATCACCACGGAAAGCGTGGAGGGAAGGTTGAGCGCGCAGTACAGTCCCGCCACGCCGCAGCCGACGATGACCACGTCGCAGGCGATGTCGCGCACCTCGGCAGCGCCGTCGCACTTCGGTTGAAGTCGGTCACCGGATGACTCGCATGTGTCACCGCTGTGCGCGCAAACTGCAGCGGAAGCCATTGCTTCCGTAGGTGGGTTGGCCTCCCCGCGAGTTATGCTCGCAGCCGCCGCTTGCTCGGGCGCGCCGGCATACGTGCGATTCGTTTCCGCTATCGCCGTTTCCGCAGCTACAGCACCCATTTCGCCAACAAATTCATTCTCTTCGCTCATCTTCGCCGCCTATTTCGCCGCGTACTCCAGCATGCGCTCGAGCGTCAGGCGCGCTGCGGGGGCAAGGCTGTCGCCAACGTGCACCTCGTACGGGGCGGGGTTGCGCAGGCATGCGGCTAGCTTCGGCAGCGTGACCAGGTCCATGTTCTCGCAGCGCGGCGTGGTGGCGGGGAAGTGGAAGCGCTTGCCCGTGCCTTGGGTGCGCAGCTCGAGCTCGCGGATGATGCCGACCACGGTGCACACGATGAACTCCTGCGCGTCCGACGCGGCGGCGTGCTCGATCATGCCCTTCGTCGACCCGATGAAATCGGCCTCGGCGAGCACGTCGGCCGGGCACTCGGGGTGCGCCATGACCACGGCGTCGGGGTGGGCTTCCTCCAGGTCGATGATCTGCTCCACGCTGATGGTCATGTGTCGCGGGCAATAACCCTTGTTCAGGATGACGTTCTTGTCGGGCAGCTGGCTAGCCACGTAGCGGCCCAGGTTCATGTCGGGGATGAACAGGATGTTGCGTTGCGGCAGGTTGCTGCAGATCTTCACGGCGTTCGAGGAGGTCACGCACACGTCGGACCAGGTCTTCGCCTCGGCGGTGGAGTTGACGTAGCACACCACGGCCAGGTCGTCGCCGTATTCGGCGCGCACGCGGTCGATGTCGGGCTTGCTGATCATATGCGCCATGGGGCAGTCGGCGGCGGGTTCGGGCAAAAGCACCGTCTTGTCCGGATTGAGCAGCTTCGCCGATTCGCCCATGAACTCCACGCCGCACAGCACGATGGTCTGTTGCGGCAGGTCGACGGCAAGTTTCGCCAGGGCGAAGCTGTCGCCGACGTAGTCGGCTGCGGCCTGCAGCTCGGGCGGCACGTAGTAGTGCGCCAAGATCACGGCGTCGCGCTGCTCCTTCAGCTGCGCGATCTCCTGGGTGAGCGCCGCGATGGGCTCGGCCGCGCCAGACGCTTGCGCGCCTGCGCCGGTTTGCCCTACGTAGTTTTCGATGACCTGCTCGCTCATGTTCGCTCCATGCTTCCGTGCGGTTATTTGACGCTGCAGTATGCCGCAAAACTTTACAGCTGACTTGACAGCTGTAAAGTTCCCATCGTTTCTCCATCCGCGCGCCGCCCACGTTCGTGCGCCGAGCTCGCCTGCTGTCGACGCACGCTGCTTTCGTGCGCGTCCGTACCCGCGGCCACGCAAGCTTGCACCCTCGCGAGCCGCATTCGCCGTCAACTGTGTTCGCCCACCGCGCCCGCCGCTCCCGCGCCTTCGCCAATTGCTGGCTTTTGCCCACCGCGCCCGTCGCTCCTGCATCCGCCGCCCGCGGAGCGCCTTCGCCGTTTGCCCTTAAATCCCGTATCGCCGGTAGGTTCAACATGCGAAAGGCCCATACTAGACCAGTGCGGAACGCGCTTGCGCTCCGCGGCTGGCGCTAACCCGTGCATTCGCGGGTGCGCAGCAACCCATTCGTCAACCCAAGGAGGTTCAGCATGGCTCGCGTGTACAATTTCTCGGCCGGTCCGGCAGTGCTCCCCGAGGAGGTGCTGTCCTCCGCCGCCGCGGAAATGCTCGATTATCAGGGCACCGGCATGTCCGTGATGGAGATGTCGCACCGCTCCGCCGCGTTCAAGGGCATCATCGAGACCGCTGAGCAGGACATCCGCGACCTCATGAACATCCCCGACAACTACCGCGTGCTGTTCCTGCAGGGCGGCGCCACGCAGCAGTTCGCGGCTATCCCCATGAACCTCATGCAGAACAAGGTTGCCGACTACATCGTGTCGGGCAACTGGTCGAAGAAGGCCTTCAAGGAGGCCAAGCTCTACGGCGACGCCCGCTGCATCGCCAGCTCCGAGGACGAGAGCTTCACCTACGTGCCCGACGTCGACGGCCTCACGTTCAGCCCCGACGCCGATTACGTCTACATCTGCCAGAACGAGACCGTCTACGGCAACCGCTACACCAAGCTGCCCGAAACCGGCGACATTCCGCTGGTCTCCGACGTGTCGAGCATGTTCCTTTCCGAGCCCATGGACGTGTCGAAGTACGGCCTGATCTACGGCGGCGTGCAGAAGAACGTCGGCCCGGCCGGCGTGGTCATCGTCATCGTGCGCGACGACCTGATCCGCGAGGACGTGCTGCCCTTCACGCCCACCATCATGCGCTACAAGACGCAGGCCGACGCCGGCAGCCTGTCCAACACCCCGCCGTGCTACGGCATCTACATGTGCGGCAAGGTGTTCCAGTGGCTCAAGGGCCTGGGCGGTCTTGAGGCCATGCAGAAGCTCAACGAGGAGAAGGCCGCCATCCTCTACGACTACCTGGATCAGTCCAAGCTGTTCAGCGGCACGGCGAAGAAGGAGTTCCGCTCGCTTATGAACGTGCCGTTCGTCACGGGCAACCCCGAGCTGGACGCCAAGTTCATCGCCGAGGCGAAGGCCGCGGGCATCGAGAACATCAAGGGCCACCGCAGCGTCGGCGGTATGCGCGCCAGCATCTACAACGCCATGCCCAAGGCTGGCGTCGAGGCGCTGGTCCAGTTCATGGACAAGTTCGAGCGCGAGAACGCATAAGTTCGCGATAGGCGAGCGCCCGATGCGCGGGCGCTGGTCTCGCGATAGCGATAGCGCTTTCAAACGGGCGGGCGGCCACCAAGGTCGCCCGCCCGCTTTGCGTTTGCCTGAAGAACGGTGCGGCGTCTATTGAGTTTGCTTGTGCTTATTAGCATTACGAATGGGTTTCAGGTCGGTAATCGATTTCGCATTGGCGTTTGTGGCGTTATAATGGTGCGATTATGACTACACAGCTTCCTTATCTCATCTGCTCGATTTTGAGCTTCGTTCCCGCCATCGTGTTGCACGAGATGGCGCACGGCTTTGCTGCCTGGAAACTGGGCGACCCCACCGCCAAGCGCGCAGGGCGCCTGTCGTTCAACCCGCTTGCGCATGTCGACCCGTTCGGTACCGTTATCATGCCGTTTCTGCTCATGGCTATGAACATGCCCGTGTTCGGCTACGCCAAGCCGGTGCCGTACAACCCCGCGTATTTCAAGGACCCGCGCAAGGGCGACTTGATCGTGGGCTTGGCCGGTCCTGCCGCCAATCTGCTGCTCGCCGTGCTGGCGGGCGTGGTCGCGTGGGTCCTCTACGGGTTCGCCCCCGTTGCGCAGTGGGTGGTGCAGAGCCAGGCGTTCTTCTACTTCTACCTGATGTTCCTGCCCATGTTCGCGCTGATCAACCTGTACCTGATGTTCTTCAACCTGCTGCCCATCCCGCCGCTGGACGGCAGCTCCATCTTCGCGTTCTTCATGCCTGTGAAGTGGTTGCCGAAGTACTACAAGGTGCAGCAGTACGCGTTCCCCATCTTCATGATCGTGGCCATTTTGCTGCCGTATATCATCCACGTGAACGTGTTCGGCATCTACCTGGACGTCACCGCCGGCAACCTGGGCAACCTGCTGTTCCCCTTCACCATTTCGTAGGGGCGGCGGGGCATCGTGTCGTATCGCGTTCGCACCGACAGCTTCGAGGGGCCGTTCGATCTGCTGTTGTACCTGGTCAGCCGCCAGAAGGTTGACATCGGCGCCATCAATATCACCCAGATCGCCGACCAGTACCTGGCTGAAGTGGGCCGCATGCAGAATCTTGACCTGGACGTTGCCAGCGATTTTTTGCTGGTGGCCAGCACGCTGCTGGAGATCAAGGCGCAAAGCCTGCTGCCGCGCGAGCATATCGAGGTGGAGGACGACATCGCCGAGCTGGCGCCCTCCGAGGCGCGCGACATGCTGGTGGAGCGTCTGCTGGAATATAAACAGTACAAGAACGCCGCCGCGGCGCTGCACGCGCGGTTCGTTGCCGAGGGCCGCATGCATCCGCGTCCGTTCGGACCTGAGGCGTGCTTCCTGAACCTCATGCCCGATTTCCTGCGTGATGTGTCGCTTGACTCTCTCGCGCTGCTTGCCGCCCGCGCGCTGGCGCGCCGCGAGGTGTTCCTGCTGGAAAGCGAGCATATCGCCGCGAAGCCCATCCCGGTCGAGGTGCATGTTCGCGCCATCCATCAGCGCATCCGCAATCTCAAACAGCTGCGCTTCTCGCAGCTGATCGCTAAGGATGCGCCCACGCCGCTGGTGGTGGTCACGTTTTTGGCGGTGCTCGAGCTGTACAAGCGCTCCATGGTGCGCGTGGAGCAAAGCCAGCTGTTCGGCGACATCGATATCGAGTACATCGAGGGCTCGGGCGAGCTTTTGCTGGATGGCGACGACGCGCTGACGTCGGTTGGGGAGGAATAGATGTTCGAGGGACTTGATCAGGCGCAGTTGCCCGGCGCCATAGAGGCCATGCTGTTCGTCACCGACGAGCCGGTCGGCGTCATCGAGCTGGCCGACATGCTGGAGGCTGACCCGAAGCTGGTTGAGCAGGCGTTGGTGGACCTGCGCGAGAAGCTGGAGCGCGAGCAGCGCGGTATCCAGCTGCGCGAGGTGGCCGGCGGCTGGCGGCTGTACACGCACCCGGCGTACCATGACCTGGTGGAGAAGTACGTGCTGTCGTGGGATACGCGCAAACTCTCGCAGGCGGCCATGGAAACGCTCGCCATTGTGGCTTACCTGCAGCCCTGCACGCGCGCCGGCGTTGCCAGCGTGCGCGGCGTGAATTCCGACAGCTCCATAAACTCCCTGGTGGAGAAGGGGTTGATCCGAGAAGCAGGCCAGGCCGACGCGCCGGGCAACCCCACGCTGTACGTCACAACGCGCGGCTTCCTGGAGAAGTTCGGGTTGCGCTCGGTGAGCGATCTCCCCGATTTGGACGATTTTGCGCCCGATGATGCTACGCGCCAGCTCATTCGCGAGCGCCTGAGCGCGGGCGGGCAGGAGGCTCGCGTGGCGCCTGAGGCGCAGGTGCCGGACGGCGAAGACGCCGATCCGCTTGACGGCCTGCAGTTCGATTTCGATGACGAAGGTGCCGGCGCTGCGTTGGCCTCGCAGCAGGGTGCGGATGATGGCTCGGCTAGCAGCGCCGCGCAGCAGATGCTCGCCGACGCCATGGCGCAAAGCTTCGGGTTGGTGGAGAAGATCGACTTCGACAACCTGAAGTTCGAAACCGACGACGAGTAACCGGCCCTCGGCCCGTTTTGACCGACCTGTGATGGGAGAATCATGACCAGGCAACTCAAACCCAATCAAACACAGCCCGAGGAGCGCCTTGTGCCCATGCGCCTGCAGAAGTTCCTGGCGCGCGCTGGCGCGGCAAGCCGTCGCGGGTCGGAGAACCTTATGACGGCCGGGCGCGTGACGGTGAACGGCCAGGTGGTCACCGAGTTGGGAAGCAAGGTGGATCCGTTGGTCGACCAGGTGGCCGTTGACGGTGTGCCCGTGCGCTTGGAGGGCGGACCCGTCACCATCATGCTGCACAAACCTGCCGGTTACGTGACCACCATGTCCGACCCGCAGGGCCGTCCCACGGTGGCCGAGCTCGTGCCCACCGACCGCTTCCCGGGGCTGTTCCCCATCGGGCGTTTGGACTTCGACACCACGGGGCTTTTGCTGTTCAGCACCGACGGCGAACTGGGCAATGGCCTTTTGCATCCGCGCCATCACGTGGAGAAGCGCTATCTGGCGCTGGTCAACGGCAAGCCCACGCCTGAGCAGCTGGCCCAGCTTGAGCGGGGCATCCAGCTTGACGACGGCATGACCGCGCCCGCGAAGGCCGCGCTGGTGGAAGGTGCGGAAGCAAAGCGCGCGCTTTCCATGCTGGAGGTGCCGCCCGCCGTGCCCGACCACGAGCCCAACGGCAGCGTGCCCAGCCCGCAACGCGCCGCCATCCTGCG
>JAUNWR010000142.1:0-2125 GCA_030540215.1 Coriobacteriia bacterium
GCTGGCCGAGGCCAAGGCCATTGTGGGTAACCAGGGCCGCGTGACGGTGATCTAAAATGATTTTTCTGGGACGGGGATGAAAAAATCATTTTGGGTGATGCATAACGGGGCTGTCTTTCTGGGACGGGAATGATTTTTTCATCCCCGTCCCAGAAAAATCATTTGACGGGTTGATTGGAGGAAGTGATGGCGCAGGGGACGTTTGTGCAGGCGCTTCGTAAGGAGGCGGCGCTGAGCGACACCTTTATGAAGGGGCGTTCGCTCATGCTCAACGGCGCCGTGCTGTCGTTTGAGGACTCCGGCTCGCGCTTCTCCAAGAACGTGACGGTCGAGGGCACGGTGCGCGGTTCGCGCGGCGATCTGTACAAGACGCATGTGGCGCTCGATGTGGACGAGCACGAGGTTGTCGACTACGACTGCGATTGCCCCGCCGCCTACCGCTACCCCGGTATGTGTAAGCACGCCATCGCCACGGCGCTGGCATATTTTGATGCCAGCGGCGCCGAGCCCGTTGAGGGCCTGCGCACGCCGGTTCGCACGTTTACGGCGCCGCCCAAGCAATCCGCGCGTCCTGCGCCCTCCACGCCGGCAGTTAACCCCAACTTTCCTTTCCCGGCGCCGGTTCCCACGAGCCCGAGCCTCATGAAAGCACTCTCCGATCTTTCGGATGCGCGCATGGATGAACTAGCGGGTATGCGTCGCAAGCTTGCCGCCACTGTCGACCCCGATGCCCCCAAGGCGGTGCTGGAGCCCTCGCTGGTGCCGTACTACAATCCGCTGTTTGCCGACCGCTTTAGCTGGGCGCTCGAGCTTCGCATCCGCTGCGGCTCGGTGTCCTACGTGGTCAAGGACATCGACGGTATGGCCGCCGCTTACGTGCGCGGCGGCACGTTCTCGTACGGCAAAAGGCTTACGTTCCTCCATACGCCCGAGGCCTTTGACGAGGTTTCGGTGCGCCTGCTCGACCTTGTTGCGACGACTGTTGCCTATCTTTGCGATATCACGAGTTCGCGCTCGGCATCGTACGACTTTGCACGCAGCGGCTTTGTCGCCGAGCGCCAGCTGCCCCTGTCCGAGCATGACGTCGTATACATGCTGGACTTGCTGCGTGGCCGGACCATTTCCTTTGAGCCCGCCTGGTCGCGGGGGACGACGACGCACCGTTCCTACGAGGTAGCGGTTGAGCCGACACCGGAGGGGGAGGACGAGGCCTCGGCAAAGCGTCCGCCGCTCCTTGCCGCCAAGATCGCGCCGGCGGCCGGTGGCAGCTACGACTTGCGCCTGCCCGCCGATGCGTACTGTTTTGCCTCGGGCGATGTCGCCTATCTGGTCGACACGCACCGCGCGCGCCGCACCGATACGGCGTTTGCTCAGCATGCCGCGCCGTTCCTGTCGCGTCTGCTGCCCTGCCGCACGCCGGTCCATATCGCTGCCGAACAGGTGGGCGAGTTCTGCCGCATGGCGCTGCCCGTGCTGCGCGAATACACCGACCTCACCGCTCCCGCCGTGCTCGACACCGTGGCGCCCGAACCGAGTTTTGCCATGGCAATCGGCGTCGACGACGGACTTGTGACCTGCAAGATCACGGTTGCCTACGGCGATTGGTCGGCAGATCTCTTTAGCTTGGGCGCTCCGGGAAGCCCCTTCGAAGACCAGCGCCCCGGCATGCCGCCTCGTGACGTGGTGGCGGAGTTTCGCGTTATGGACACGGCTGCCATGTACTTCGATTTCCACGAGGGCGGTCTGGCGTTTGAGGAGCGCGACGACGAGAGCCTGTTCTGCCTGCTCACCGAGGGTCTTGCTGCTTTGTCCGAGCTGGGCGAGGTCATGCTTAGCGACCGCCTGCGCCAGATCTCGGTGCGTCCCGCGCCCAAGCTTTCGGTGCGCGCGACCGTCAAGAGTAACCTGCTCGACGTCGAGCTGGGCGCGAGTGGGCTTTCGGCCGCGGACCTTGCCATCTATCTCGACTCGTACAAGCGCCACCAGACGTTTGCACGCCTGACATCCGGCGACATCGTGCGCTTGGACGAGGGCGCTCGCGCCGCGTTTGGCCTTGCCGAGGACCTGGGCGTCGATGCCGTCGACCTGCTCGACGGCGTGTCGCTTCCCGCGTCGAGCACCCTGT
>JAUNWR010000038.1:0-15957 GCA_030540215.1 Coriobacteriia bacterium
CATCTGCGGAAACGGTTTCCGCAACCTTATTCTCGTCGGTCATGGCAGCCTCCTACTTGCCCGCCGCGGCGTTCTCGCCGGCGATCTTGCCGAACACCATGCACATGCCGGCGGACAGGCCCTTGAGCGAGATGGGGTACTGCACGTTGAAGCGGCCGCCCTGCGGGGCGCCGGCCACGTACAGGCCGGAAATCACCTCGCGCTCGGCGTTGTACACGTGGCAGTCGCTGTCGGACTCCAGGCCGCCCAGGTTCGCCAGCGTGAGCGCCACGCCGCACTCGGCGGCGTAGAACGGGCCGTTTTCCAGGGCGAACATGCGCTGGCTGCTCTTGCCGAAGTCCTCGTCGGAACCAGCCTTCGCCAGCTGGTTGTAGCGCTCGATGGACTCCTTCGCCACCTGGGCGTTCATGCCGTCGATCTTCGCCAGCAGCTCGTCGATGGTGTCGGCCTTCAGGCAGCGGCCCTCGGCGACGGCGGCCTCGATGTCGGCCGGGCAGCGCACGTTGATCTTCAGACCCGACGGCGTCCAGTCCGGCAGCGCCTCGTCCTTGTAGATGCAGGCGATGCCGTGGGCGGCCGGGAAGTACTTGAGCTGCTCGGGCCAAGAGCTGTCGAAGAACTGGTAGGCCTTGCGCTGCGGCTGGAGCTCCACCTGGTTCTCAAGCTGCTGACCAGGCACGTCCTCGTTCATGAAGCGTTTGCCGTGCAGGTTCAGCCACAGAAAGCCGTTGTTGCCGATGACGCCGCGGCCGTCGGAGCCGGCACCGCCGCCCATGTGGTGGATCATCGGCGCATGCCACTGCTCCACCGCCGCGCCGGCCCACACGCCCATCTTGTGGCCGTCGCCGACGTTGGTGTAGTTGCCCTGCGCGTCCAGGTCCAGCGACAGGATCTGGTTGCCGTTCTCGACGCACGCGGGGGCGAAGTACTTCATCATGTCCTCGTTGGCCAGGTAGTCGCCCGTGGCCAGGATAACGCTTTTCGCGCTGATCTTCAGGTACTTGCCCGCGCTGGTGTCCTGCGCGTAGATGCCCGCGATGCTGCCATCATCGGCCGTGATGAGCTTCACGCCCTTCGTGTTGTAGCGAACCTCGGCGCCGGCCTCCTGGGCGCGCTTGAGGTTGTCGGCCATGGCCGTGGCCAGGCTGGAGAAACCCACCGACGTGGGGTAGCACGGCATGTCCTCTTTCGTGTAGTCGTACGTCTCCAGCATGGGATAGAAGTACGGGTACATATAGTGGGCGCGGTTGGCCTCGGGGACCTCCTCGTAGCTTTCGGACGCGATATACATGTCCGGGCACCCCTTGACGAACCAGTCGAGCGCCTTGCCCGACTCGTCGCAATAACGGCTGATGATGCCGAAGTTGGAGTGGTGACTGCCCTCCTCCATGTGCATGTTGACCACCATGTGCTTATCCAGGAAGCCGTCGCCGCGCTCCCACTTGGCCATGGTCTCGCCGCCCAAGATGGCCATGTCGCTGGCCACGCTGTTGAGCTGGGCGGACGCTTCGATAGCGATGACTTTCGCACCGGCTTCGGCGGCCGCGCGCGTTGCGGGGACGCCCGCGCAGCCAAGGCCTACGACCACGACGTCCGCGTCAAGCGTCTCGGCCACGTCGCCGTCGGAGATGGACGGCGCCTCACCGAGCCACGGCATGGTGCCCGTGCCGTCGAAGCCCATCGTCTGACCGTTGCCCGAGCCTGCCGCGCCCGCGGCACCGCCCGCAACGCCGACCACCTTCGGAGCACAGCCCGTCAGGCCCGCACCGGCAAGCGCCGCGCTGATGGCGGCGGCACCGGTCAGAAAGCTACGGCGGCTGATTCCCGATTTGTCCATGTTATTCCTTCCTCTCGCTTGCGCCCGCCAGCTGTTTTGCCGCGTCGTCGACACGATTCGGCGCGGCAGCTCGCAGCCCCCTTCGGAGCAGGCGGGCAACGTGCGCCCCGGCGAAAGCGCGAAGCCTCGCGGGCGCCTCGAGCAAACGCCCTATGCGCGCTCGACCCTACGAGGGAGGATTATAGGAAGCGTGAAACAAGGGAGGAATGGACCCAAACAGTGTTTTGTAAAGGGTGCACTTTACGTTCATGATGCTTTGTCAACTTGCTTGGCGCGTGGTTTCGTGCTGGGGGCGTGTTTGCCCCTGCCGCCAACCGCGCTCCTGCGACTTCTGGACGGTTTTGCAGGCTGCAAAATCATAAGCGCATTATTGGGATTTTTCTGACCAGGAGTTTTCTTGCGGCTTATTTGACGAACGCGAAAATGACGCGCGATAACCGCCCAGAAGTGAGATTTCAAGGCGAAAACAAGGGCCAGAACCTGCAAAACAGCCCAGAAGTCAACTGTAGCGGCAACTACGCCCTGGACACTCCCGACACAACGCATGCGAATGGGCTGTGAGCCGCGCACATGCGCGCGAACGGGCGGGCCAGCTACTCGAAAAACCTTACGGCCCCTACGGGGATGCACTGGCGGATAAGGCCTACCAGCTCGGCGTCGTCGAAGTCCATGCCCTGGTCGAACCAATGGCGCGTGCAGCCTGCGCAGCCTTTCGAGAAGAAGTCCAGGCAGAACCCCGTTTCCCCCTCATCGAGCACGCCGAACACGCGCACGCGCCGACCGTACGCGTCGCGCAGCGCACGATGCATCACGCGATACAGGCTGTTCACGTCTTGGGAGGTGAAGGCGTTGCGCAAAAACGTCTTACGCTGATGGCACAGTTGGAGGAACTCGATGTAGCACTCGTCGAAGGGCGCGAGCGTCCCCATCCGCTCGAAGGGGGCGGCGAACATATCGCGGAAACAGTATTCCATCAGGTGATACTTGTCGGAGAAGTGATGGTAGAACGTCTGCTTGCTCACGCCGGCAGCGGCGGCGATCTCGGCGACGCGCACCTGGTCGAGCGGTTTGCATTCCATCAGGCCCGTGAGCGCATCCGCCAACAGCCGCTTCGAATCCGCCATGAAAGCCTCCTTCGCCGAGCGGCATCGGATGCCGCATTTGATACTTCCATAGTAGTAAATACCGGCGGATTCCAACGCAGATGCCGCAGAACCTTCGGCGAGCGGCGCGGCCGGGCGCAGCGCGCCGCGATACAATAGCGCGCATGAAACCTATCGCTCACATACATACCGATTTGCCGCAGAAGTTCGGCATCCCCCGCAACAGCTTCCTTGCGCCGCACCTGCAGGGGCGCATCGTTTTCGAACCGGAATACGCGCTGAACAGCGCCGTTGCCGGAATCGACAGCTTCTCGCACCTGTGGCTGCTCTGGCGCTTCGAAAACGGCGAACCCGGAGGAGGCGCCGCCGACGTCGCCGGCGGCGGGCGGACGAGAGAAAGTGCAGCCGGGAACTATGATGCATTGAATAGGGAAACGCCCGACAAGAGCGCCATCAAGAGCACTACCCTTTCGCATCCGGCAACTAACGAACAGGAAACCGAAGGCGACGACACAGCAGAGACGGGTGCCGGCAACGCTGGCGCTGAAACCCCTGCCAGCGCCGCCGCCTCCCCCAAACCCGCTCGCTGGTCGCCAACCGTGCGGCCGCCGCGGCTGGGCGGCGCCGAGCGCGTGGGCGTGTTCGCCACACGCAGCCCGTTCCGCCCGAACCCCATCGGGCTAACGTGCGTGAAGCTCGACCGCGTGGAGCTCACGGACGCCGGCCCCGTCATCCACGTGCTGGGCGCGGACCTGCGCGACGGCACGCCCATCTACGACATCAAGCCCTACATCCCCTTCGCCGACTGCCATCCCGACGCGTGCGGCGGATGGATCGAGGACGCGCCCTGGCACGAGCTTGACGTGGACTTTCCCAAGCAGCTGCAGGCCGAAGTGCCCGCCGGCAAGCTGCCCGGCCTGACGGAGGTGCTGCGCCAGGACCCGCGCCGCGCCGGCAGCAAACATGAGCCGACCCGCGTCTACCACCTGGCATACGCGGGTCTTGACGTGGCATTCACCGTGGACGGCGACGCCCTGCACGTGGTATGCGTCAGCTAGCGGGGCGTCTGGAGCCCGGAGCCCGGCTCGCCGGCATCCGGGGCTTCGCCGCCGGTCGCTGCCTCCAGCACCCCGCTGTAGCAAGTAGCCTTTACGCGATGTCGCCGGCGGCGTGGCGGGCGGCGTAGCGGCCGAACGTGACCTGACGGCCCAGGCAGTTGCCCACCAGGTACACCGGGTAGTTGCCGGCATAATAGCTGCCAGAGCAGGTGCCCACGGCGTACAGGCCCTTGATGGGCTTGCGATCCTTGTCGATGACCTGGCAATGCTTGTTGATGCGCACGCCGTCGATGGTGGTCAGCAGCGCGCCGCCGAACCATGCACCATAGAACGGCGCCTTGCGAATGGCGGACAGGCGATAAGCCTCCTTGCCGAACTGGGAGTCGACGCCCGCATCGTACATGGCGTTGTAGTTCTCGACGGTCTCCAGGAACTGCTTCTTGGCATCGCCCTCGAAGCCCAGCTTGTCCGCAAGCTCCTCAAGCGTGTCGGCCTTCATCATCAGGCCGCCGTCCAGCTGCTTCTTGTACGCCTCATCGACGGTCTTGTCCTTCAGCGCGCTCTTCCACGTGTTAGCCGAGCAGCCCTGGGTCTTGAAGATCTGCACGTCAGCGGGAGCGTTCACGTCGAACACCTGGCACCACACGCCGCCGGGATGCGAAGCGGCGGCGAAGGGGATGGCATCGTAGTTCGCGGACTCGTTGGCAATGCGCTCGCCGTTGCGGTCGACCTTCAAGAACGGCTGGGAGCCAAGGTTGAACTGGCCGTTGGTCGCCCAATTGCCCGACTCGTCCATGCCCGCGTCCTGACCGGGCTTGACGATGCCGCGGTCGAACACCATGGTTGCGCCCACACCGTCCATATCAGCGCCCGCCCAAAGCGCCGCCTTGATGCCGGCGCCGGTGTTGTTCGTGTTGTAGTTCAACGACGTGATGCAACGCACGGCCTCGGGGTCGCGGGCCTGCAGCATCTCGGCGTTCGCAGCATAGCCGCCGCATGCCAGGATAACGCCCTTCTTCGCGTTGACCTGCTTGTACCCGTTCTCCACCTTGAAGATGGCGCCCGTCACGGCGCCGTCGCCGCCCTGAACCAGCTTCACCAGATCATGGCTGTACAGCACCTGGCCGCCGTCGTCCTCGATGACCTTCGTCATGGCCTTGACATGCTCGGTCTGGCCGCGTTCGTTCACGAAGCCGGGGTTGGACACGTGATGACACTCGGGCGGGATGAAGTAGGAGGTGCCGCCGGCGTTATCGTTCTCGGTGTCGACGATGACCTTGGACTCCTGGCCGAAATGCTTCGTGTACGTATCAGCGATCCACTCGACGGTGGCACCGGAGTTCTCGATCCACGTGCGCAGGACGGACTGGTCGTTTTTGAAGGACGCGTAACGCGCATGCTCGTTGATCCAGCGGCTCTCGTCGAAGTCGAGGTCCTGCTCCTTCTGCCAGCGCGAATGGATGGCGCCGATGTCGTAATGGGTGGCGGCGGACTCAGCGCCCTTCTCCACGATCACGAAGTTCGCGCCCAGCTCGGCCAGCGTGGCACCGGCCATGATGCCGGACATGCCCGCGCCGACGACCAGCACGTCGGTTTCGACGGTTTCCTTGATGTCGCCGGAGGCGATTTCCGGAGCGGTGCCCAGCCAATCGACGCCGGAAGCGCCGGCGGAGGCGTTGCCGTTCTTGATGGCGGCCACATCGGCGGCGCGCTCGGCGGCGTTCTTCGGGGCGGCGCAGCCGGTCAGGCCCAGTGCGGCCAGGGCGCCCATGCCGGCGGCGCCGGTCAGGAAGCTACGGCGGCTGAGCCCACGAGTCTGTTCGTTCATACTATTCCCTCCATTGGTTTGCGTACGGTTTTCGCTCGACGGATTCGAATCGGATCGGGCCTTAAGCAATACGCTGAACCGCATCATATGCAGACGACGCGAAAGCGTCACCACCCCGCATGGGGCATCCTCTCGCTAAGCGAAGCTTGCGAAGAGGGAGAAACGAAAAGAAGGGGCTTTTGCGCGCCATTTGCCACCCCAATAGGGTGAAGAATCACGTTTGCCCAGGTGAGAGAAGGGTTATTTCGGTTTCACCGATGATGCGAAGCGAGTATAATGCACGAAACCGGAAGCAGGAAGGAGCCTCATGCGCGTCGCACCCACCAAAGATGATATCTCGTCCATCTTCACGCCGAGCATGCTTGCGTGCGCATTCGCGTACGCCGCTATAAAGCTGGTGGGCTCGATGACCAACGGGTACCTTTACCCCTTGGTCGCCTCCGCCGACGGATGGATTAGAGAGATATCCACGCTTGTGACGACGGTAACCTTCCTAGCGGTAACTGCAATCGCATACCGAAAACCCCGGATCGTCCGCGCACCCGTGCTCGTGGCGCTGGCTTGCGTGTTCACGCTTGCCGCTGTGGCGTGCGTGGCCGCAGGGCTGAGCGCCCACAGCATCACGCTGCTTTCGCTTGGCATCTTCTGTCGATCCGCCGGAAGGGCCCTGACTCTATGTTTGTTCGCATTATGCCTGTTCCAGCTAAAATCCGGTAAGCAGGTCAGCTTTGCCATAGCATTGGGTTTGTTCATCTTCAGCGTGCTGGACCTGTTCAGGGGCGCCGTTGGCACGCCGCTAAACGCCATCCTGCTGCTTGGGGCCGTGCAAATCATCGTGGCGGCTTGGGCTGCGAAACCCGCAAGCCGCGTGCTCGACATCACCAGCGCCGGCGATTCGGTCGACGACCTGAAGCTAACCGACCCCACCGCGTTCCTCCCGCTATTCCATGGCGTCTTCGTTTGCATCCTGCTGTTCTCGGCAGCTTCGGGATTCGCCTTGACGTTCAACGAAGTCGCCAGCGCCCCGCCGACGCTGCTGGCAAACACGCCGCTTTTGGCGCTTCTGCTCCTGTTCCTGCTGTTGAACTGGGGAAAGAAGCAGGAAGACGTGCTGTTCACCCTTTCGGTGCTCATCGTCATGGCAGGCTTTTTGACCACGCCGTTGTCGTTTAACGGAACATTCGCAAACACATCGGGCACGCTGCTGCGTTTCGGGGAGCAGTGCTTCGACGTGCTTGCCTGGACCGTCATCACGGCAATCGGACGCCGCAACGTGTACGGCTACCTGGTTTCCGCGAGCGCGATGCAGATGATGAGCAGCATCGGCACGCTGATCGGGGCCGTTTCCGGCCACATCACCAATGATTTCGTGCACACCGATTTCTTCGTGGCAACCGGATTCGCCTTGACCATGGTATTCGCGTTCTTCGCGTTTCTGTGGTGCGGCTTCCGCTCCTTCAGCTTTACCGATGCCATTGAGTCGGTCACGACCGTCAGCCACCCCAGCTCGGGCGAGCAGGGCGAACCTGCTGAAGGACTTCAGCTTGAGCATGGGGAAATGCCGTTTGCGGGCGCTTACGACAACAGCGCGCACGCCGGGGACGCCGAACGTACGACAACGAGCAGCGGGACGGCGCTTGCCGATGCGGTGACACCGAGCAGCAAGGCAGAGCAGGCGGACCGACACGAGCCCGGACGATCGATCTGCAAGGAATCTCCTGCTCAGGGGCATGATCATGGAGCATATGACGAATCCGATGGGGCTGCGGGCGAAGCCGCCGAGGCAACGCCGAACGTTTCTGGGAAAGCACCTGCCGCATACGGCCAGGGCGAGGAGCGCACGGCTACCGCAAACGGCGACACGGCAGGCAAGGACATCGAGAACGAATCCGCCCGCGAAGCCCTCGCCGCGACACCTGCGCCCAGCCAGCTTGACGAGAACTGCGCACGCCTAAGCGCCCAGTTCGGCCTAACCGCGCGCGAGCGCGAGGTGTTCGGCCTGCTCGCCCACGGGCGCAACGGCCGCTACATCATGGACCACCTGGTCATCAGCCGCAACACGGCGAAGAGCCATATCAAGCACATCTACTCCAAGCTGGGAGTTCATTCGCACCAAGAGCTCATCGACCTGGCAACAAGCAGGGAGAACCGATAGCATCACCGCAAACCTTCTCACCTCCACCCTCATCAGGCATTATGTGAGTCTTTCACAACTTTCCCCCATCGGGGGTGATGCCTTCGCACGCTTGATTCCCTATAGTTTCGATCATTCGAATCGGACAGGGGCTTCACGCAACGCTTGCGCGAACCGGATTCCATATCAAAGAGGAGGTCAGCGAATGAGCGAAGAGCGCAACGATTCCGCGCCCAAGCAGAAGCTGCCCAAGAATAAGAAGCTCACCATCGTCGGCGTCGTGGTCGTGGTCATCGTGGTGGCGGGCATGGGTTTTTGGACCTGGCATAACAGCCCCAGCTTCTGCAGCGCGTTTTGCCACACGCCCATGAACAAATACGTGGAAACGTACGATCAGCAGGCCGGGGCCCCGGGCACCGACAAATGGGGAAACGAGGTCTCCAACAGCAGCGCCATGCTGGTGGTGTCTCACAAGGAAGCAGGCCAGAACTGCCTTTCGTGCCACGAGCCCATCATCAGCCAGCAAATCGGCGAAGTGCAGGCAACCCTTACGGGCGACTACTATTACCCGCTTGAAGAAGCGAACCTGGAAGTGCTCATGCAGAACTCCGGCAACGATGCCGGCACGGGCGAGCAGTTCTGCCTGAAGAGCGGCTGCCACGTGAACAGCGAGGGCCAGGCGCTGACGAAGGCGGACCTGACCGAGATGACCAGCGACATGGTGCGCAACCCGCATTCCTGGCATCACGACAAGTACACGTGCAGCGACTGCCATAAGTCGCATCGCGCATCGGTACTCATCTGCACCGATTGCCACGCGGATGCCGAGTCCGAGGTGCCCGACGGCTGGGTCGACGCCAAAACCGGCAAGCAGATCGAAGAGGACTCCGTCAACTACATGGGTTAGCAGCCTCGATCGATCCCCAACAGCATTCGTGAAAGAGCTCCCATGCGGGAGTTCTTTCACGTTACGGGAAGATTCTTGCGAGCGAAGACGCGAAAGTGCTGCCCTCCCCGCCCCCCGACAACGCAAAAAACGGGCCGCGTCCAAGACGCGACCCGCTTCCTGCTCGCTAAACTTCGGCTGGTGCGTGGCCCTCGAAGCCACCACCTGCCCGTTTGCCGCTCGTTTATCGCTTGCCTACCGCTTGCTTACTGCTCGACCAGCTGACCGTCGTTCACCTTGTAGGTGGTGCCGTCGATGACGACGTTCCAGCCGTTCGGCACGCTGGAGTACGTGGCATCCAGGTGACACTGCGTGCAGTAAAACTCGCTGGTCTCGTGGGCCTTGTGGCAGTTTCCGCAGGCCACAACGCCATGCTGGCTCCAATCATGCGGGTTGAATTCGCGATCGGCCGTGGCGGCGGTCAGATCGTCGACGGTGTTGATGCCGTCATGGCAGCCGCTCTTCAGGCAGAACTCGGCCGTCGGCAGCTCGCCGGAGCGGCTTTCGAGCATCTGCGTGTCGGAATCGAAGTTGTAGTTGCCGGAAACCCAACTCATGCCTTCGGTCACCTGCTCGTCGATTTTGGCCTCATGGCAGCTCAGGCAATTCATATCCGCATCGGCGCCGTGATAGGCTGCCAGCATGGCAGTGCTATTGCCGTCAACCGGGCCCGCCTCGAAATCGGCAACGTACTTGCTCATAGGCGTATGACACACGGTCCCGCAGAAGCTGGGGCTGTTATGCCAGGCAAACATGCCGCATCCGGCCACGATGACCACCGCGACCACCACGGCGGCGACGATGCGCCCGCGCGTCATGCCCTTCTTCGGCGCAGGCTTGGCGGTTTGCTCGGCCGCCTTCTCAGTGTTCTCGCTCATCTTCTCCACCTTCCTACTTTTGCGCCAATGCACGGCCGGTCACGTAGCCGGCGGTCACGCAACGGCCCAGCGACAGCCCGTAGATATCCAACGGGTAATCAACGCCGCCATAGAAGTTGCCGGCGCAGTTGCCGATGACGTACAGGCCCTCGATCGGCTCGCCCTCGGCCGTGAGCGCCTGGTTCTCGCCGTTGACCTCAAGACCTGCGCAAATGGTGGAGCAGCGCATGCGGCGATGGATACCGTAGAACGGCGCCTGCTTGACGGGGATCAGATACTTCGGGTCCTTGCCGAACTCCGTGTCGGCGCCCGCTTCGCACAAGGCGTTGTAGTCCTCGACCGTCTTCACGAACGTCGCCGGGTCCTGGCAGATCTTCACCGCCAGCTCCTCAAGCGTGTCGGCCTTGAACGTGCGCACCTGGTCGGCGAACACGCCCTTGCGCTCGACGTCCTCCTCGGGCATGTACACGCGCAGGCCCTCGGGGTCGACCAGCTTGCCCTTCCAGTCGGCAGCGTCGGTCATGTAGTTCGCGTCGAAGACCTGGGAGTACCAGCCGGGATGCTTGCCATCGCGCAGATAGTTGTTCAGCAGGCTCATCTCCACGGTCTCATCGACGAAGCGCTTGCCGGTGTTGTCCGCCACGGCCAAAAACGGCATGTCGCACATGGAAGCCGGGCCGGCGTCGAAATCGTGCAGCATCTTGGTATGGCCGATAGGCTCCATGGCCGCGCCGATCCACATGCCCATCTTGTGGCCGTCGCCGGTCTGATTGTTCTGCTTGCGCTCGAAGTTGTGCAGATCGGGGATGTAATAGTCCACCATCTCGTTGTCGTTAGAGTAGTCACCCGTTGCGAGAATCACGCCGTTCTTGGCGTTAACCTGCACGTATTCACCATCTTCACGTTGGGCGATCGCGCCGATGACGGCACCGGACTTGTCGGTGACCAGCTGACGTGCCGGCGTGGAGTAACGGATATCCACGCCCTTTGCGATCGCCACCTTCGCCAGCGACTGCATGGCGTCGCCAGTGGTGAAGGGCTTCGGGCCGAAGAATGCCGTGACATAGTCAAGCTTGAAGCCGTTGATGTTGAGCGTGGCGACCTGCTGTCGGTTGCCGTCGTCGGACACGGGGCCGTCGACGGATTTGATGCGGTCTATGCACCAGTGCAGCGCCTCGCCTGAATTGTACGCCCAGTTGCTGACCAGCTCGCGGTGGGAACGGTGCTGATTGGCCTTCACCACCAGCGAGATCAGGTGCTCGATGCCCGCCGGATCGCATTTATCCAGATTGAGGCCGGATGCGGAATTGCCATGCGACATAGCCGTGCGCTCCTTCTGCAGCAGCACTACCTTCGCGCCGTTTTCCGCCGCGGAAAGCGCCGCCGGGGTGCCGGCCGCACCAGCGCCGATGACCAGCACGTCGCAATCAACGGTTTCGGAAACCTTCGTGATCGGCTCGGGCGCCTGCATGAACGACGGCAGCCCGTTGGCGGTGGTGGAGCCGTTGCCCGCAACGCCCACCGTGCCGTCGGCATAGGGCGTGTACTCGTGATAGCCGCACGCGGAAAGCGCACCGGCGCTCAACGCGCCGAGCGCGGAAATGCCGCCGAGCTTCAGGAAATTTCGGCGTGACGTCGCCTTCCCCTTTGCTTCCATAGTATCTCCTCTCCAAAGTGACGATTCCCTGCTCCGCAAAACGCCTTCGAAAGCGCGCTTTTTCGGAACATCGGACAGTCTATGGGCGAGACGGCATACCCCGCTAGGCTGCACTTGCTTTTGTACTTGCCCGTGCAAATCGAGTATGCTGTGCGAAACGTTGCGAAGCGAGCGGGCGCAAAAAGCACCCGCAACGGAGGGGGTTCCATGTCGCAGCTTTCCCTATATCTAGATGATGAGACCATGGCCGCCTTGCGCGACATGGCGCAAGCGGGCGGGAAATCGCTTTCGAAGTGCGCTGTCGAGCTGATCCGCAACGCCGCGGTAAGCGAATGGCCGCCGGGCTTCGAGCGCCTGTTCGGCAGCATCGATGACCCCACGTTCCAGACTCCCGTGCGCATCGTGAGCAAGGTGGATATGGAAGCGGGGCACATGCGATGATCTACCTGGATACCAGCACCTGCGTGGGCTTGCTCCGAGGCGATATATCCGTTTCACCTGCGACGATGCGTTCCGTAGCGCCGACCGAGTTCGGCATTCCCGTAGTCGTGGAGTCCGAGCTTTTGATCGCCGCCGCGCAAAGCCGCGATGTCGAGCGCAACACGCAGATCGTGCGCCAGTTCCTGCTGCCATTCGAAAAGGTGCCCTACGATTCCAGCTGCTGCAACCTGCATTGCCGCATCCGCCTGCATTTGGAATCGGTTGGCGCGCCCACGGGCACGAACATCCTCGTCATCGCCGCCATGGCCATGCGCCACGACGCCACCCTGCTCACCTGCTCGCCCGACCTGTACCGCCGCATCCCCGGCCTAAAGATGGTCGAATGCGGAAACGACCTAGGGGAATCGCTAAGGCTATGCTAGGGGGACAAGAGGACCATTCGGAAAACTCGCAATCTGTACCGTGAATCCGCCAAATACTTCCTTCAGCAAAGCACGGCACCCTGCCCCGCACCCAAACCCGGACACATAACGCTACGTCCCCAAAGTGTCCGGACGGCGAAACGTGGCGGCGGGCCGGCTGAGAGCAGGCCCGCCGTTGTTCGTGCGCTGAGGTCAGGTTGCCTCGTTTGCGCTCACCGCAGCTGCAGTTTGTCGCTGCTGCTGCGATTTGTTCGACGCGGTAGCGCTTTATCTACCTGCGGTGTTTGCCCCGGGGCGTGCGTTGACGCTTGTGGGCGAACGCTGCAGCCGCCGCTGCAACGGCTGCAACGCCCAGCGCGAGGGGCACAATCGCGCGCTGCATGTCGCCGGTTGCCGCGCTGGCTGCCGTTGCGGGCTTGTCGCCTTGCGGGCTACTCGGCGCCGGCTGATCGCCGTTGCCGGCAGCATCCCCGTCAACGCCGTTGTTGCCGCCGACGCCAGCCCCAGTGCCCGCACCGTCACCAGTTCCGGTTCCGTCACCTGCGCCTTCGCCGGTCCCGGTTCCACCGGCACCGCTTCCGCCACCGGTGCCGCTACCGCCGCCGGGTTCACCGCCAGGCTCACCGCCACCTGGCCCCTGCGGACCGTCGCCACCCGGCTCGCCGCCCGGGCCCTCGGGACCGTCGCCGCCGCCCGGCTCATCGCCTTCCGTCACTGTCACGGTGATGTTCAGGCGCTCGGAGTATTCGTTCTCCAAACCCTCCTTGAACGCTGCAATGCGGAAGCGCGTATTCTCGTTCACCGTCACCGGGCCCGTGTATTCCGTGCGCGAGCCGCCGTCGACGCAGGGGCACGTGTCGTCGGTGGTGAAGTACACCGTGGTCCCTTCCTCGGCGGAAAGCACCAGTTGAGCGCCCTTTTTCACCGTGGCGAAGTTCTCCTTCGGGGAACCGGCCCCGAAGCTGGCCTCGCCCAGCTGCGCCGTCGGGCGGGCCGGGCGCGTCTGCTCGTCGGCCACGCGCACGTCGACCGTCTTGGCCAGCAGCGAGTCGGCCACCGCCACCGTCAGGTCGGTCATGCCCGGCGCCTCGCCCGACAGGGTGAAGCGCGCGACGCCGTCCGCGTCGGTCACGGCGCTTGCCGCCTCAAGCCCGTCACCAAGGCCTGCCACCACGGAACTCCCCACGCTCGCATTCACCAACTGCCCGGACAGCGGCTGCCCGGAGGCATCGCGCACGTAGGCTGAAACCTCGCACGACTGCCCCGTGACCAGGGAATACCCCTGCTCCACGTTCAGCTTCAGCTCCGCCGCGCGCGCACCGATCGCAAGCTGCCCGCTGTTCCAGCCGTCCATCGGGATACCCGCGTAGTTCACCGCGCCGGCCAGGGAAAGTTCCACGGTCGACCCGGCCTCAAGCGCCTTCGCCGGCTTTATGCGCAGCGCCTTGGCAACCTGCCGCCCGTCGGCGCACTCCTCGGGGCCGACCCATTCGAGCGTGCAGCCCTCGCCCAGCCCGGTCGCCGCCAACTCGGCCAGCGACTCGTCGGTGGCGTCCATATACTGCGAGAACGTCAGCTCCACGCAGTCGGTGTACGCCCGCGCGCTTTCCACCTGCGGTTTCTCGGTGGTGCACAGCCCGATCTCAAGCCCCGTGCGAACCGGGGGCACCGCCATCCATTCCGTGCGCGCCTCCTCGTAGCCCGCCTTCGTGAATCGCACCTGGTAGAAGCCCACCGGCGTGTACCAGCCGAACACGCCGTCGCCGTCGGTCGGCTGCGGGTTGACCTGCTCGTAGGACTCCGCGTCCCACGGCACCGCGCCCGCGCCGTCGGCCGACGCGCTGTACCAAACCTCGGCGGTCACGTCCCCAAGCCTGTTGGACTTCACCGCCTCGTACACGTAGCCCGAGGGGTCGATGCCCAGCCGCGCCTCGATCTCGCTCAGCTCCTTGCGGCGCTTCTCGCGCTGACGCTCGATCTCCTCCTCGACCGGCTGACACTTCTCCATGCGCTCGGCCACGGCGCGCTCGTACATGCGCTGCGCCCAGGACAGGTTCTTCGCGCGGTCGGAGTTCACCATCGACGACGACACGTCGTAGCCGTAGGACATCCCCGACACCAGAACCGCGCCGGCGGGCGGGCAGAACAGCGTCGCGCCCGCGCCGATGCCGCCCATCACCACGCCGATGCCGGCGTCGGCGTACTCGTTGGCGCGCTGCTGCTCGAGCAGCGAGACCAGGCGTTTCGCGTAGAACAGCTCGTTTTTCAGCGCCTCGAGGCACTCCTTCAGGTTCGCGATGTTGCCCTTGCCGGAGTACCAGCGGATCAGCATCTCGATATGCTCCACCTCGCCGCGCATCTCGGCCAGGCGGATCTCGGTGTCCTCGGCGTTGCTCAGCGCGTCCTTCGCGCCGATGTAGCTGGTGCCCAGCCCGATCGAGGCGATGGCGCCCGAGTACACCGGCACGTTCTTCGCCCACTTCCACGGCATGCGGTACGTGTCCTGGTACTGTAAAAATGCCGCCAGGTGGCCCCTGACCATCGGCGATGTGAACTTCTGCATCGCCTTGAACACGGGCTTGGATTTAATGGTCTGCAGCGCCAGGTTCGCCCATTGCTTGTCGAAGTCCGTGGCCAGGTTCACCGAATCCAGCATCGTGGCCAGCTTTATGCTGCTCTTCGCCGCGTCCTCGAAGTCCGCCTGAAGCGTTTTCACGGCGCCGCTGGGCAGGTTGACGATGGCCTTGAATCCCGTGCCGTCGTCGCTCATGCGCGTGCGCACGCGGTATCCGCCCTGGTCGATTGTCTCCGTGAAGCCGGCGGTGTCGCCGTCGAAGTCGCTCACGGTGATGCCGTCGACGTTGTTCTCAAGGGAGGCGATGAACACCTCGTCCCAGTCGTTGTACTGGGAAAGGTCGCCCACGCCCAGGTCATCGCCCACGGCCTTGCGGTACTTCTCGAAGTCGTTGTGCTGAGATATCACCAGGTCACGCAGGGTGTCGACGCCCTCCTGGACCTCGGGGTCGTCGTACTGGGCGCCAAACAGCTCGGCGAACCAGTCGGATTCCAGCACGCCGTCGCCATGCAGCACCTGGTACCAGAACGTGTTGCGCTCGTCGGCCGCGGTGCCCGTCAGGTAGCCATGGCTGTCGCCCAACTCGTTCATCACGTCGGTCAGGCTAGCCACCAGCTCCTGGTCGTCGGCCACGGCGTCAAGCAGGTCGTTGCGGAACTCTTCGCTTTGCTGCTGCTCGTACTGGTCGCGATCGGCCAGGTCGCCCACCAGCACCGCGTTGATCTGGTCGACCTTCTGGGTGCTTTGCTCCGCGATGTTCTTCACCACCACGTTCGCATCCACCGTGGCCATACCGGAGAGCAGCGAGTTGCTCACGCCGTAGGACGAGGGGATGAACAGGCCTTTCATGTCGCCGAGCCATACCTGGCCGGTTATGCCCGCCGCCGCGTCCTCGGCCAGCAAGTCAAGGTAGGCCTGGTCGACGTACTCGCCCACGAAGCGCACGCGGTCGCCGTCGGTCGAGCGCTTCTTCATGGGAATGGTCACCGTGCGACCGTCGATGCAGTCAACGTACAGGTTGAACTCGTCGTCGAGCTGGGCGCCATGCGCATCAAGCGTGATGGCGAACGTCCAGTAG
>JAUNWR010000143.1:0-2034 GCA_030540215.1 Coriobacteriia bacterium
GTGAGTGAGTGAGTGAGTGAGTGATGGTCACGCAGGCAACCCTATGCTGCTGGCGGGAAACTGGCGTTTGCAGCGAAAATCCGCTTGAAGTCCTCAAGGTACGGGCCGGTTATGCCCAGCCTGCAAACCTCATCGAAGCTGGCAATGCCGAAGCTTTCCAGATAGTCGCGCACATCGTAAGCCACGGCATTCTTGTCGCCCAGCATACCCTCGTCGTGCAACTCGCCGATGGCGACGGCGGCACCCATGCGGAAAAACTCCTGGAACATACCCTCCAGTTGCGCAGAGGAAGCCTTCTCGCACGATGACGCGTTCTCAACAGTTTCGCTTGACTCTTCGTCCGGCAGCGAATCCTCAGCAGCATAACGCTCGGTAGCTTGATCATACGGCGCGTATGCGCCGTACCCATCGATCAGAAACTCTCCCTCGTCGAAAGAGAGAGGCCGCGAGACGCGCTGACCCGCAAAGGCCTGAACTTGCCCTGCCGGCCCTTCGATCGCGCGGCACGCGGACCGTGAGGCACGCTTGCCCGAAAAGGACTGAGCCCGCCCGGTTGAACTCTCGAATGCACAGCGAGCGGACTGCGCACGCCCCTCCACACGCACATGACGACCGCGGGATGCCTTCGAATCGATTGCAAATGCTCCAAACATGGACGTGTGCTTCTTGGCGAACATTTCAGGCTCCTTACCTGCGCGTTTCTTAGTTGATGCTTTGCATGGTACGCCGTCTCGATGATTTTACTGTCCCATATAAGGGACTCGAGAAAAGTTCGCCGGTTTTTCTCGAGCCCCCATGAACGTCAATTGCAACACCCGCCTATACTGCAGCCCCACAAGCCTAGTCGTAGCAGGAGACGAACTCATAAAGAAATGGTCCCGCAAGCCTAGTGCTGTAGGAGACAGCCTTATGAAGAAGCAACCTCACAAGCTTAGCTGTAGCTGGAGGCGGTCTCATAAAGAGAGCGGTCTCGTAGACCTAGTTGACCTCATAAGCCTTAGTTGTAGCGATAGAATCCTTCGCCCGCGTCAACGCCCGTTTTGCCGGCGTCAATGCGCTCCTTGAGAGCCGCAGCGATCTTCGCGGGAACGGAATCGGGGTCTTTCGTGCGCGGGTCGAGCACCACGATGTTGTACGCCGTGGTAAGACCCACGATATCCAGGATGCGGAACGGGCCCAAGGGCGCACCCGTGCCCAACATCCACGTTTTGTCGATGGTCTCCGGATCAGCAACGCCGGTTGCGTACAGCGCCTCAGCGGCGTTCAGAAACGGCACGAGCATGCTGTTCAGGATATAGCCGGGCTGCTCCTTGTGCAGCTGCAACGGAACCATGCCCAGATCGGCGGCGAAACGAACCACCTCGTCGTAAGCAGCCTGATCGGTTCCAGGATGGCCCATGACCTCGGCGGTGTTGTTGCGCCAGATGCGATTGGCGAAATGCAGCGCCAAGAACTTCTCGGGGCGACCCGTGGATGCCGCGATCTGGCTAGGCAGCAGCGTGGAGGAGTTGGTAACGAGGATGGTGCTTTCCGGCAGATACTTTGCCAGCTCCGCGTAGAACGCATCCTTTTGCTTGGGATCCTCCGCAATGGCCTCGATCACCAGGTCGGCATCCTTTGCCGCATCCTCATAGCTGGTGGTGAATACGATGCTCTCGAACGCCTGTTGCGCGCGCTGCTTAAGCTGCTCGATTTCGTCAACGGAAAGCTCGGGCGTGTCGGCCAAACCACGGCAATACGCCGCAGAGTCGCTCTTCATCGCCTCAAGCGTTGCCAGATAGGTTTGACGCAGCTGCTCGAACTTCGGCTTCGCGCGCTCGACGGACCCTTCGCTGCGCAACCACACCGTAACGGCGAAACCCTTGTATGCCGCCTGATATGCGATCTGGCTTCCCAGCACTCCACCACCGGCGACGACAACGTTCTTGATAGTCATATCCGACCTCCGATCCGCGCGTATGTTTAACTTGCTTATGACGCGAGACCGGATTGGGGTCCCGCGCCATAAGCCTAGCACGCCTCTAGGAAGCCGCA
>JAUNWR010000144.1:0-2030 GCA_030540215.1 Coriobacteriia bacterium
AAAACTCCAGCGGGGTGTGACCCATCTTGCGCAAAAGTCCCAACAAAGTGATGACCACGAGCGTTGCCACGGGCAGCACGGTGGTTTGCGCGAACACGCTCCAACTCCAGGTGGCGTAGTAGGGCGGCAGGCTGTAGCTGCCGTAATACAGATTGCGCATCGGCTCGCTCATCAGGGTATAGCCGGCCACGTTGCCCACCACGGCGGCCGCGATGCCCACCGCCGCGGGCAGCGCCAGGTAGTGCGCCACCAGCTCTCGGCGACGATATCCGCTGGCCAGCAGCGTGCCGATGATGGCGCTTTCCTCCTCGATGGTGCCCGACGTCAGCACCACGAACACGAACGCCATGATGACGATGATCATGTACAGAAGCACGCTCCACATGGTGGAGTCGCCCGAAACGTCGTCGGCGGCGTAGCCGATTCCCTGGTTCGCGCTCGAGTCGGTCAGGTCGTCCACGGTCGCCCCGGCGGTGGTAAGCGCGCGCATCATGTCCTTTTCGGCGTCGGTGCGCTCGGCCACGGTCAGGTCGCGGTCGGCGAAACGCACCGAGTACGTGTACGACGGCTGGTGCCCGGTGGCCTCAAGCGCCGCGAAACCGCTTTCGGAAACCTCGGCCACGCCGAACGTCAGCGTGTTCACCGTGAAATCGGAGTTGTCTTTGAACAGGGCCTGGTTGTCCGAGGCCGTCATGATGCCGCACACGGTGAAACGTTGGCCGAACAACTCCACCTCCTCGCCGACGGTTATGCCGTTGTTCGTGGCGAACACGCGGTCGATAGCAACCTCGTCAGCGGCCTCGGGCACGTGGCCTTCGGCATATGCGGCCAGGTCAACCTGGGTGCGGTGCTGGTAGACGCGCAGCGTGCGGTCGCGGCCGTCGTCGCCTTGCGCATGGTCGAAGTCGGCGTCGAAGGACCAGTTGCGGAAGATGTCCGCGCCGCCTGTGCCAGCCTCGCGCGCCGCGTCGTCGGCGGCGTCAAGCTGCTCGTCGGTGGCCTCGAAGGCGGTGGTGAAGCGCGCGTCCTCGATCGAGTACTGCTCGGGCATGTCGTCGATGATGACGCCGATGGAGTGCGCCGCCAGCAAAAAGCCCGACGTCAGCGCGATGGTCACGGACATCAGCAGGAAGATGCCCAGGTATTTCCCTAGATTGTTCTTTAGCTCGCGCGGGAAGCGCTTGCGCAAAGGCGATGCCATGGCGCGCCTCCTACCAGGTCAGGTCGCGCGCGGCCATGCGCTCGACGTTCGCCGTGTCCTCGGTCAGCTTGCCGTCGCGCAGGCGCAGCACGCGGTGCGCCATGTGCTTGATCGCGTCGTTGTGCGTGACGATGACCACGGTGCACCCGTAGTCGCGGTTTACGTTCTCCATCAGCTCTAGGATTTCCTTCGACGTCTGGTAATCCAGTGCGCCGGTGGGCTCGTCGCACAGCAAAAGCCCGGGATTCTTCACCAGCGCGCGACCGATGGCGCAGCGCTGCTGCTGGCCGCCCGAGACCTGGCGGGGGAACTTCGCGCGGTGCTCGTAGAGCCCAAGCGAGCGCAGCAGGTCGTCTATGGGCAGGGGATTTGCGGAAAGATGGGCCGTGACCTCGATGTTCTCGCGGATGGTCAGGTCAGGCACCAGGTTGTAGAACTGGAAGACGAAGCCGAGTTTGTCGCGGCGATACTCGCCCAACTGCTTGGGTGTCAGGCTGGTCAGCTCCGTGCCGCCCACGTTGATCGAGCCGCTGCCGGCCGCCTCCAGGCCGCCCACCAGGTTCAAAAACGTCGATTTGCCGCTGCCCGATGGGCCGAGTAGCACGCAGATCTCGCCTTTGTTCACGGTAGTGGTGACGTCGTGCAGCACCGTGGTGCGCGCCTCGCCTTCGCCATAATGCTTGCACAAGTCGCGAACCTGCAGGTAAGGCGCAGGGGAGGAAGCGGTGTCGGCGGCGTGGCCGGTGGATGTCGCCTTGGGCGTGCTGGCTGCCGTAGGGCCTGCTTCAGTTGCGTGCTAGTCGAGATCGGCGGTGCCGGTTGCGTTTGT
>JAUNWR010000145.1:0-2024 GCA_030540215.1 Coriobacteriia bacterium
CATGCGGGTCAGGATGCCGGCATAGACCTGGTCAAGGATGACCGAACGCTCCGGGTGGTCGGCCATAAAGGAATCCAGCTCGACGCCACGGTTGATGGGGCCGGGATGGCAGACGATGCAGTCGGGGCGCATGAGCTTGTTGCGCTTCTCGGTGAGGCCGTAGAGCATGTTGTACTCGCGCAGGCTGGGGTACGGCGCGCCCTCGAGACGCTCGCGCTGGATGCGCAGCATGTACACGACGTCGAGTTCGGGGAGCACCTCGTCGATGTTATGCGAGATATGGTCGACGCCGAGCACCTCGGGACGAGCGGGCAGCAGCGTGGGCGGGGCGATGGCGGTGACCTCGCAGCCCATGATCTTCAGTGCCGGGATAAGGCTGCCGCACACGCGGGAGTGCCCGATGTCGCCGACAACGCCGACCTTCAGGCCGTCGAGGCGGCCCTTGGTCTGCCAGATGGTGTACAGGTCGAGCAGCGCCTGCGTGGGATGCTGGTGCTTGCCGTCGCCTGCGTCGATGACGTGGACGCCGGACACATCGGCGATCTTGCGCGGCACACCGGCGTGCTTGTCGCGCACGACGATCATGTCGATCTTGTAGGAACACAGCGTTTCCACCGTGTCCACCAAGCTCTCGCCCTTGACCGAGGAGGTGGAGCTGCCGCCGAAGTTCAGGCTTGCGGCGGACAGGCGCTTCTCGGCCATCTCGAAGCTCGAGCGCGTACGAGTGGACGGCTCGTTGAACATGTTGACCACGGTGAAGCCCTTGAGCGTGGGCACCTGCTTGATGCGGCGCTCGTTGACCTCCTTGAACTTCACGGCCGTTTCCAGGATGGCCATGATGTCATCGGCGGAATACTCCGTGATGTCGATAAGATGCTTATGGTTGAAAGCCATTCCCTATTCACCTCCCAGCGGTGCGGCGCCGATGTGCGCGCCGTCGGACATTTCCAGAATCTCGACCTCGGACTTGCCGTCCACTTCCTCCAGGAACAGGCGCACGTTCTCCTGTGCGGCGGAAGGCACGTTCTTGCCGACGTAATCTGCGCGGATGGGAAGCTCGCGATGCCCGCGGTCCACCAGCACGGCCAGCTCCACGCGAGCCGGGCGGCCGATGTCCATGAGCGCGTCGAGCGCAGCGCGGATGGTACGGCCGGTGAAGAGCACGTCGTCGACGAGCACGACGTCCTTGCCGTCCATATCGAAGTCGATTTCAGTGGAATGCACTTCGGGGGCGAAGTGGGTGGCGAAGTCGTCACGGTAGAAGCTGATGTCAAGCTTGCCGAGCGGCACCTTCGTGCCCTCGATCTGCTCAATCTTCTCAGCCAGGCGCTTGGCGAGCAGATCGCCGCGCGTGACGATGCCGACGAGCGCGAGGTTGTCCGCGCCCTTGTTGGTCTCGAGGATCTGATGCGCGATGCGCACCAGAGAGCGCTCGATCTCGTCTGCGTCCATGCAGACTTTTTTGACCGTCCCTGCGTCAGTCATACACACCCTTTCTCTAGTCGAGTGCGTACAGACAGACACGTCTTTCGGGAAAGCCGCCGAGTTTTTCGGCCCGCCCGAACCTTGACGTCATGTCGCAAGGCATAAAAAACGCCTTTGCGGCTGACAAAGGCTTCATCTCAGATCCGCTCTTGTGAAAGCGAGCGATTCGGGTGTTACCTTGTCGGTCTCTCTGTACCGCATTTAAAGGAACTGTTGGAAGTTTATGCGGACCGGCCCGGTTTGACAACCCTGAATATCGAAAAAACAACCCGAGCGGTCGTTTTTTATGCAATGGTTGATTCGCGACCTCATCCGAACACTTTGCATTTGTTCTCGAACTCAGCCGTACGCGTCCGGTTGAGTTCGAGAATTCCTCTCCGGAGGCGAGGGCCGAAGGCCCTCCCGAGAGAAAGGAAAGAGCATGGGGAAAAACGCGCCGAAGCCCTACCGCAGGCTGGACAAGGCCGACAGAATCGCGATCGAGAGGGGCCTGGACAAGCGCAAGCCGTGCAGGCAGATGGCCCGCGAGCTGGGACGGG
>JAUNWR010000039.1:0-14755 GCA_030540215.1 Coriobacteriia bacterium
CTTCCGAGCTCGTGAAGGACATCGAGGAGACCTTTGGCGTGTCCGCTGCTGCTCCGGTTGCCGTTGCCGCTGCTCCGGCTGCTGGCGCTGCTGCCGCTGAGGAGAAGTCCGAGTTCGACGTCGTGCTCGAGGGCTTCGGCGACAACAAGATCGCTGTCATCAAGGCTGTCCGTGAGATCACCGGCCAGGGCCTGAAGGAAGCTAAGGAGACCGTCGAGGGTGCTCCTTCCACCATCCAGGAGGGTGTGGCCAAGGACAAGGCTGAGGAGATCAAGAAGGCTCTGGAAGAGGCCGGCGCCGCTGTGACCCTGAAGTAAATTCAGTCTTCCGACTGCTTTTACAGGACCCGCTGCTTGCAGCGGGTCCTTTTTTGTTTGGGAACGTCCCCTGTTCACGCTTCGGAACGCAACAGAATGGTTACGGATGCGGCGTTGCCCGTGTAGGGCGTGTAACGTTCCGGAATGACGATTGCGGTTTACCGCGCAAAGAGACACGACGGGAAGGAAGCGCCATGCAGACAGGGTATTTCAGTGCCGCATGGAATGATGTGAAAAGCTCGCAAGGCTGGCTGGGAAAGATGTTCTTGCTAGGCCTTATCGCGTTCATCCCGGTTTTCGGCCCCGTGGTGCTGTTGGGTTATGCGTTCGGTTGGGCGCGCGATATCGCCTGGGGTGTGCACATGCCCATGCCTGCGCGCATCTTCGGGAACGAGGACGGCCTGCTGTATCGCCGTGGGCTGATTTTGCTTGCCATTTGCATCGTGTGCTGTGTGGTGATTCCCGGCGTGCTCGAGGGTTGTTGGGATGCGCTTGCGGGACGCGGTTTGAGCAACGTTTCGCATGCCGTTTGGGGTGGTGCCGGTGATGCTGCGGTTGTGAGTCCGGTGTATTCCCTGTTCAGTCTTGCGGTTTCCTTGGCATCCGTCATGTTTTTCCTGGTGGCTTCCATGCGTGCGAGCATCTATGGCAGGTTGGGGCCCGGTTTCCAGGTTCCGCGCCTGTGGGCCATGATGCGCCATGACATGAAGGGCCTGCTGCGCGTGCTGGGGCTTTCCATTGTGCTTGCTATCGTTCCGGCGGTGGTTACAGGGATCGTCGGGTCGCTTTTGGTCGGGGGCGTTATCAGCGTGGGAGCGTATGGGCTGTTCTCGAACGCTGCCGCGCCTGACATGATGTTTATCGTTACCGCAGGTATGTGCCTAGTCGTCGTTTGTCTTGCCTTGGCTGTGGTGGTTTCGGCGGCATCGGCGTTCGCGGTGGTGATGCAGGCGCGTGCCGTGGGATACTGGACAAGGCAATTCGACGTTCCGGCATGGCGCGGTCAAGATGACCCCATGCCGTTCGAGATGGCGTCCAACGGGGCGCCGAGATAGGCGGTTCCGTGAAACAAGGGAATAGAAGCCAAGGGTCGCGCGGTGCATCCGAGGGGCGTGCCGGCAATCGAAGCGGCAAGCCGTCGCGCCGCAACGGCGCGCAGGATAGCATGAAGGGCGGCGCAGCTCATCGCAGCCCAGGGAAACAGCTAAAGCAGGCAAAGCCCCAAGCTTCTTTGCCTCCGCGTAGCGCGTTCTTGCCGGTTAGCCGTACCGATATGGAGGAGCGCGGTTGGGACTGCTGCGACTTCGTGTTCGTGTGCGGCGATGCGTACGTCGACCATCCCTCATTCGGCATGGCCATCATTACGCGTCTGCTTGAAGCGAACCACTATAAGGTGGGCGTGATCTGCCAGCCCGATTGGCGCGATCCTGAGAGCATCACGGTTCTAGGAAAGCCCCGGTTGGGGTTCCTGGTTTCCGCCGGCAACATGGATTCAATGGTGAATCACTATACGGTTGCCAAGAAGCATCGCAGCACCGATGCGTTCTCGCCCGGCGGCGAAATGGGACTTCGCCCCGATCGTGCGGTGGTGGTCTATGGCAATCTGATTCGCCGCACGTATAAGGACGTTCCTATCGTGCTGGGCGGCATCGAGGCATCGCTTCGCCGTTTGGCTCATTATGATTACTGGTCGGACAAGTTGAAGCGTTCGATTCTGCTTGATTCCGGCGCCGACCTTGTCAGCTATGGCATGGGCGAGCATTCCATCGTGGAGATCGCCGATGCGCTGGCGGCTGGGCTTGACGTGTCCGACATCACGTTCATAGACGGCACGGTGTATCGCGCGAAAACGCTTGAGCACGTGTACGATTACGAGCTGCTGCCCTCGTTCGATAGCATGCAAAAGGACAATCTCGAATACGCCCGCAGCTTCAACGTGCAGTATGGCAACAGCGACCCTTTCACGGGAAAACGCCTGGTGGAGCCTTATTCCGACCATGAGTTCGTGGTGCAGAACCCGCCGAGCAAGCCGTTGACCACCTCGGAAATGGACGCCGTATACCGCTTGCCGTATGCGCGTGCCTACCATCCCATGTACGAGGAGGCAGGCGGTATCCCTGCCATCCGCGAGGTGAAGTTCAGCCTGACCAGTAATCGTGGATGCTTCGGCGAGTGCGCGTTTTGCGCGCTGACGTTCCATCAGGGGCGCATCGTGCAGGTGCGCAGCCACGAGTCCATCGTGGAAGAGGCGAAGCAGATGATCGCCGACCCGGAGTTCAAGGGCTACATTCATGACGTGGGCGGCCCCACGGCGGACTATCGCCACCCTGCGTGCGATGCGCAGCTGCGCCGTGGCGCGTGCCGCAACAAGCACTGCCTCTCGCCGCAGCCGTGCCGCAAGCTGAACGCCGACCACACGGACTACCTGCAGCTTTTGCGTGAACTGCGTGAGCTGCCGGGCGTGAAGAAGGTGTTCGTGCGCTCGGGTATCCGCTTCGATTACGTGCTGGCGGACCGCAATAAGGGCGAGGCGTTCGTGCGCGAGCTGTGCGAGCACCACGTGAGCGGGCAGCTGCGCGTGGCGCCCGAGCACGTTTCCAACGCCGTGCTCGGCGTGATGGGAAAGCCGCAACACCAGGTGTACGAGAAGTTCGTGAAGCTGTTCCAGCAGGCCAACGATGCTTGCGGGCTGAAGCAGTTCGTGGTGCCGTACCTGATGTCGTCGCACCCCGGAAGCACGCTCGACGAGGCCATCGAGCTGGCGGAATACGTGCGCGACATGGGGTTCAACCCCGAGCAGGTGCAGGATTTCTATCCCACGCCGTCCACCATGTCCACGGCCATGTACTTCACGGGCGTGGACCCGCGCACCATGGAGCGCGTGTTCGTGCCGAAAAGCCCGCATGAGAAGGCGTTGCAGCGCGCGCTTATTCAGTATCGCGACCCGAAGAACCATGACCTGGTGATCGAGGCGCTGCGCAAGGCGGGCCGTACCGATCTGATCGGGTTCGGTCCGAAATGCCTGATCAGGCCCTATAAGGGCGAAGGCGGGCATGGCGCTGGCGCGAAGAAGGGCGTGGCGGGTGCGAAGAACGCGATGCGCGGGCAGAAGGGTCGTGAAGGCGGTCAGGGCTCGGGCGGCAGGAGCGCTTCCGGTGGCCGCGGCGCGGCTGGCGGCGGCAAGCGCGGCAAAGGCGCGGGAGGTTCCGGCGGAAGCGGTCGCACTGCGGATGGCGCGGCTAAGCGCGCCCGCGTAACAGGAGGCGCGGGAGGCCGAGGGAGCTCTTCGGGCAGCGCGAACGCCGACAAGCGTGGCGGTTCCCCGAACGGCGCGCGTGGCGGCAAAGGCAACGGCTCGCGTGGGAAAGCGTCCCGGCGGTAGCTGAATCACAGCATATTCCCTAGGTGGAGAGGGTATGCTATAAGGGTTGCATTCAATGGCGTCGGCGCTTAGGCCGTCGGCGCTTTTCCCCCTGCGGAAGAAAGGCGGCAGCGCGCATGAAAATCTCAACGAAGGGCCTGTACGCGGTTCGCTTGATGCTGTATCTGGCGGAGCATGATGGCGGCGGCCCCGTGTCTCTGAAAGAGGTGTCCGAGTCGCTGGGCATCTCGAAGAAGTACCTGGAGCAAATCGTGTCGAATGTGGTCACGGCGAAGCTAGTGCGCTCGGTGCGAGGCGCTGCCGGCGGCTATCAGCTGGCGAAGCCGGCCAGTGTGATCACCGTGCTGGACGTGCTGCGGGTAACCGAGGGCTCGCTTGCGCCGGCGTCGTGCCTGGAGGACGACACCTTTGACTGTAATATGCCGGTTCCCTGCATGGAGCTGGGCGTATGGCGCGGGCTGTACAAGGTGATCAACGAGTATCTGGGCGGGATCACGCTGCAGAGCATCATCGACGAGCATTCAGCGGTGGCGGCGGACAGCTATTCGATCTAACGGAAGGGCGTGAGCGTTCGAGCTTGCGTCCTTTTCGCTATCTACCTGGGAAAACGATATATAACCCACTAAACCGCCGGGAATACGGGATAAAATTTCGAAATAGATATTGACATCGCCTAGAGACATAGTAGGATAACAGGCATGAAAACGGCGTTCCGCACGTGGCAATCAACGGCGGACAAGCGAGAGAGGAACATCATGGCCATCTACAAGAGCGTGTCCGAGTTGATCGGCGGCACTCCGTTGGTGGAGCTGTCCAACTACGAGAAGAACCACAACCTTGAGGCCACCATCGTGGGCAAGGTGGAGCTGTTCAACCCCGCCGGCTCGGTGAAGGACCGTATCGCGAAGGCGATGCTCGACCAGGCCGAGGCCGAGGGCAAGCTGGACGCCGACACCGTCATCATCGAGCCGACCTCCGGCAACACTGGCATCGGCCTGTGCTCGCTGGCTGCCGCCCGCGGCAACCGCATCATCATCACCATGCCGGAAACCATGTCGGTCGAGCGCCGCAACCTTATGAAGGCATACGGCGCCGAGCTGGTGCTCACCGATGGCAGCAAGGGCATGAAGGGCGCCATCGCCCGTGCGTCCGAGCTGGCCGAGGAGATTCCGAACTCGTTCATTCCCAGCCAGTTCACGAACCCGGCGAACCCCGCCGTCCATGAGCGCACCACCGGCCCCGAGATCTGGGCTGATACCGATGGCAAAGTGGATATCCTGGTTGCCGGCGTCGGCACCGGCGGCACGCTTTCCGGCACGGGTAAGTACCTGAAGTCGCAGAACCCCGACATCAAGGTGGTTGCCGTGGAGCCCGCCGGTTCCCCGGTGCTGAGCGAGGGCCATGGCGGCGCGCATAAGATCCAGGGCATCGGCGCAGGATTCGTGCCCGACACGCTGGACCAGTCGGTCTATGACGAGGTAATGCCCATTACCGACGAGGAGGCGTTCCAGGCCGGCCGTGAGTTGGCGGGCAAGGATGGCCTGCTGGTGGGCATCTCCTCCGGCGCCGCGGTTGCCGCCGCAACGAAGCTGGCGCAGCGCCCCGAGAACAAGGGCAAGCTGATCGTGGCGGTGCTCCCCGACACCGGCGAGCGTTACCTGTCCACGGCGATGTTCAACTTCTAGGGAACGCAAACCGCCCGTTTGCGGCCAGAAGCTGCAGGCTGGCGAATATGAGAACTCGGTGAAAGCGCCCCGCTCCGAACAGGAGCGGGGCGCCTTGCGCGTTAGGCGGCTTTTGCGGTTGTGCGGGCTACGAGCTCGTTACGATTCGTCGATTGATCGCCGTGCGGGCGCGACCTTGGGTACAATAAGGAAAACGTTGGGGGCGGGGGAACCTGCCAAGCGCGACAGAGGCGGGATGTTCGTCTATTGCGATAAGGGCGGGAAGCCTCGCCTAGTGCGATAGCGACGGGAAAGCCCGTCTCGCACGAAAGGTTATCGGGAAAGGGGCGCATCATGAGCGCGAGCAAGCACGATTGGGGATTGATCTTCGCGGGCGTCGCCTTGGCGGCGGCCGGCTTTTTCTGCATGTTGGCACCGGGGTTGACCATTGTGACCATTGCGGCCGTGGTGGGCGCGTTCTTCCTGGTGGCGGGCGTGTTCGACATCATCAGCTACATCAGGCTGCGCAATATCATGCCGCGCAGCGGTTGGGAGCTTGCCTACGCCATCATCGATGTGCTGCTGGGCTTGATCTTCTTGCTGCACCCGCTTGCGTTCTCCGCGGTGGTGCCGTGGCTGGTGGGTGTGTGCTTTGTGGCGTTCGGCGTGTTCGAGGTGATCGCGTCGGTGAAGGCGCACGGCTGGGGCTTGCCGATGTGGGGTTGGGCCTTGTTCAGCGGCGTGCTGAACGTGCTGTGCGGCATCGCGTTCTTCGTCATGCCCCAGATGCTCAGTGTGTTCCTGGCCATCATCCTGCTGGTGCGCGCCGCAACCCTGATGGTGTACGGCTGGAACGCGGGCCGCTATATCGCTATGTAGCGCTGCGGGTTTGCCGGATCGGGGCGTATCGCTCGATAGCTGCTTGGCGGGCTTGCCGGTAGGTAAGTAGGTAAGCAGGTCGGCCGGAGCGTCGGGCGAGGACGCGTTCGTTCGATAGCGCTTTGACCGGTGGTAGGGCAAAGGCGTGTGGGCTGCGTCGGATTTCGGCCGGCGCTGCGCGCGCGTGATAAAATCGCAACGGAAAAATGGGCCTCGGGCATGTGCCCGAGGCTTTCTTGTCGGCGGGCATCGCGCGGTTGCGCGGCGTCGTGCCGGACGAAGTGGCGGATGGAGTTGCGAACGGGGTAGCGGCAGAAGCTGCGAACGAAGCAGCGAGTGAAAGGGCTTGAGATGGCGAACGAGCAGGTGGACGGCCAGATGGACAAGCGAGCGAACGATCAGGCGAACGACGTGGCGGGCGGCCAGATGGGCAGCTCCGCAAGTGGCCGGGCGAACGACCAGCTTGTCGAGCAGCAGTCCCTGTTGAGCGGGGGAGCGCTGGCGGAGGCGACCGGCGATCCGGCGGCGCGCATCGAGGCGCTGCGCCGCGAGATCGAACACAACAGCTACCTGTACTACGCCAAGGACGCGCCCGCCATCAGCGACGCCGCTTTCGACTCGCTGATGCATGAGCTGCGCGCGCTCGAGGCGGCGCACCCCGAGCTTATCGACCCGTCCAGCCCCACGCAGCGCGTGGGCGGTTACGTGGGCGAGCAATTCGCGCCCATCCAGCACGAGCGCCGCATGTACTCGCTCGACGATGCCATGGGCGCCGAGGAGCTCGACGAATGGCTGGCGCGCGTCAAGGAATTCTTCGGCACCATCCCCGAGCTGGTGTGCGAGTTGAAGATCGACGGCTCGTCGGTGGCGTTCACGTACGAGGGCGGCCGCCTTATCCGCGCGGCAACGCGCGGCGACGGCACCACGGGCGAGGACATCACGGTGAACGTGCGCACAGTGAAGGACGTGCCGCTGCGTCTGCGCGACGGCGCCATGGCCGGCATCCGCGACACCGACGCTTCCATTGAGCTGCGCGGCGAATGCTACATGCCCAAGACCAGCTTCGAAACGCTCAACGCAGCTGCCGAGGCCAACGGCAAGCAGCCGTTCGCCAATCCGCGCAATGCAGCCGCCGGCAGCCTTCGCCAGAAGGACCCGCAGATCACGGCGCACCGCGACCTTTCCACATTCGTGTATGCCGTGGGCGACGAGCGCAAGCTGGTGGCGGAAACGCAGTGGGACCTGCTCACATGGCTGGGCGAGGCGGGATTCCACGTGAACCCCGACATCGCGTTGGTGACCAGCGCGGAGGAGGTGCATGAGTTCTGCCGCAAAAGCCTGGAGCGCCGCGATGCGCTGCCCTACGACATCGACGGCGTGGTGGTGAAGGTGAACTCGTTCGCGCAGCAGGAGGCCATGGGCTACACGGCCCGCGCGCCGCGCTGGGCCATCGCGTTCAAGTTCCCGCCCGAGGAGAAGACCACGCTTTTACGCGACATCACCGTGCAGGTGGGCCGTACGGGCAAGCTGACGCCGGTGGCGGAGATGGACCCGGTGCTGGTGGCGGGCTCGACTGTTGCCCGCGCCACGCTGCACAACGAGGACGAGGTGCTGCGCAAGGACGTTCGCGTGGGCGACACGGTCATCGTGCGCAAGGCCGGCGACGTGATCCCCGAGGTGCTGGGTCCCGTGCTCAGCCTGCGTCCGGCCGATGCGCGGCCCTGGAGCATGCCCAAGGAGTGCCCGAGCTGCGGCAGCCCCGTGGTTCGCGAGGACGGCGAGGCGGATTACCGTTGCATTTCCATCGATTGCCCTGCTCAGGCGCTTGAGCGTCTGCTGCATTGGGCTAGCCGCGGCGCCATGGACATCGACGGCATGGGCGAGGAGATCGTGCGCCGGCTGGTGGAATCCGGCCGCGTGAGCGACGTGGCGGACTACTACACGCTCGACGAGGTGGAGCTGGCGCAGCTGCAGACGGGTCGCACGAACAAGGAGGGCGAGCCGATCTGCCTGGGGCAGACTATCGCGAAGAAGTTGGTAGCGGCCATCGATGAGTCGCGCACGCGCCCGTTCGCCCGCCCGCTGTTTGGCCTGGGCATGCGCCACGTGGGCAAAACCATGGCTGAAACGCTGGCGCGCGCGTTCCCGAGCATGGACGCGCTGATGGCGGCCACCGAGGAGCAGCTGGCGGCGGTTGACGGCGTGGGCCCGAAAATCGCACATTCCACGTACCTGTTCCTGCGCACGCCCGACAACGTGCAGGTCATCGAGCGGTTGGCGAAGCATGGGGTGCGCCTGGCCGACGACGTGGAGGCGGAAACGGCCGACGCGCTGCCGCAGACGCTCGAGGGGCTGACGTTCGTGCTGACCGGCAGCCTGACGCAAAGCGGCATGAAGCGCGATGAGGCAGGCGCGGCGCTGAAGGCCCGCGGTGCGAAGGTGTCGGGTAGCGTGTCGAAGAAGACGAGCTTCGTGGTGGCCGGCGAGGCCGCGGGCAGCAAGTACGACAAGGCCGTGGCGCTGGGCGTCCCGGTGCTGGACGAGGCAGCGCTGCTGCACATCATCGAGACGGGCGAAGCGCCGGAAGCGGACGGGGAATAGCGCGGCGGCTTCGCCTGGGCGCTTCGCCGCGTGCTGCCGGCGTGTGCTGTCGGCGGGCGTTTTTCGCGACGTTTGCCCGCATGGGAATCTACCGATCGCGGCGCGCGTTTGCTTGCGATCGCCCCACCTGGGTCGGTTCTCCGGGTATTGCGCTTACGCAAATCGGCCGAATGCCGGCATTCCGGGGCCGTTCGCATGAAGGAGTTACGAATTTGACATTCGTAACATCGAATCAGCGGGCGCGCCTGCTATAGTGTGTTACGGAATTTCACCTCGTAACACCAGGCGGGCGCGCAATGAAATCGCAGACGTCGCGCGCCTTCGCCTGGTCGATGAAAGGATTTCTTGATGAAGAGCTTCTCCAGGCGTACGTTTTTGCAGGTGGCGGGCGTAAGCGCCGCTGCTGTGGGCTTCGGCGGCGTGCTGAGCGCCTGCGCCGGCGGCTCCAATGCGGGTTCCGGCTCCGCCGCTAGCGGGGAGCATGCCTCTCAGGTCACCGTTTCCATGCCGGTGAGCAGCGAGCCCGACGCCGGCTTCGACCCGTTCGTTTCCTGGGGCTGCGGCGAGCATGTGCACGAGCCGCTCATCCAGTCCACGCTTCTGACCACGAAGGCCGACATGGGCTTCGAGAACGATCTGGCAACGGCCTATTCTTGCAGCGACGATGGCCTGACCTGGACGTTCACCATCCGCACCGACGCCAAGTTCACCAACGGCAAGCCGGTTACCGCTCATGACGTGGCCTATACCATCAACGGTGTTGCTAACAACGAGGCCAGCGAGTGCGACTTGACCATGGTCGACGAGGCCGTCGCCGTTGACGACGAGACCTGCGAGATCCATCTGAACAAGCCGTTCAACGCGCTGCTGTACACGCTGGCGGTCATCGGCATCGTGCCTGATGGCGGTCATGATGCCGACTACGGCAGCAACCCGGTGGGCAGCGGTCGTTACATGCTCGAGCAGTGGGACCGCGGCCAGCAGGTCATTCTGAAGGCCAACCCCGACTACTACGGCGAGGCGCCTAAGATCGAGCGCGTCGTGGTCGTGTTCATGGAGGAGGACGCCAGCCTGGCGGCCGCCCGTTCCGGCCAGGTGGACGTCGCGTTCACGTCGGCCACCTTCGCCAACCAGCAGCCGAAGGGTTACGACCTGCTGAACTGCGCGTCCGTCGACTCGCGCGGCATCTCCCTGCCCACCATCGCGCCGGGCGCTGCCAAGAAGCAGACGGGTGAGGAGTACCCTGCCGGCAATGCGGTGACGCAGGACCTGGCGCTGCGCCGCGCCATCAACTACGGCGTGAAGCGTCAGACGCTTATCGACAACGTGCTGAACGGCTACGGTCAGATCGCCTACAGCGTGGGCGACAACATGCCCTGGTCGTCCGATGCCATGAAGTGCGAAGAGGACCTTGCGCGTGCAAAGGCCCTGCTCGACGAAGCGGGCTGGGTGCCCGGCGCCGACGGCGTGCGCGCTAAGGATGGCGTGACGGCCGCGTTCGACCTGTACTATTCGTCCTCCGATTCGGTGCGCCAGGCCATCGCCATGGAGTTCGCCAATCAGATGAACGAGCTGGGCGTCAAGGTGACGCCGAAGGGCGCAAGCTGGGATGACATCTACCAGCATCAGTTCAGCGACCCGGTCGTGTGGGGTTGGGGTTCCAACAGCCCGATCGAGGTATACAACCTGAACTACTCCACGGGCAACGGCAACTACTCCTGCTACGAGAACGCTGCGGTTGACGCGCACCTGGACGCTGCGCTGGCCAACCCCGTGGTCGCCGATTCGTATGACGAATGGAAGCTGGCCATGTGGGACGGCGAGAACGGCCCGGCGCCGCAGGGCGATGCCACGTGGGTATGGTTCGCCAACGTCGACCACCTGTACTTCGTGACCGAGGGCCTGAAGGTTGCCGAGCAGAAGCCGCATCCGCATGGTCACGGCTGGTCGATCGTGAACAACGTCGATAAGTGGAGCTGGTAGCAACCGGCTGAACGCCGCAGGGGCGGGGCGCGTGAACACGTCTCCGCCCCCTGTTCACTGGCGGGGCTTGCCGTAGGGCTTGCCCCGCTTTTGCAGTTATTGCGGCTTGGTTTTGGGGTGCCTTTGCCTGCCTGAAGGCGGGCTGCGGCAGGCCCCTTCGGCGATCGAAGGGGTTTTGGGCTCGGGGCCGAAGGGCTTCCGGGGAAGATTTCGAGATTTGGGACATAAGTAGGTATGACGAAGTATCTTGCTCGACATATCGTGCGGTTTGTGCTGCTCATGTTGGCGGTGGGGCTGGTGGTGTTCGCGCTGGTGAGCGCCTCGCCCATCGACCCTGTTCAGGCCAACGTGGGGCAGGCCGCATATGTGAACATGTCGGAGGCCAAGCGCGCGCAGCTGGCCAGCTATTGGGGCGGCGACGTGCCGTTCTGGGAGCGTTTCGCCAACTGGGCGGGCGCGCTTTTGCATGGCGATATGGGAACGTCGCTCAGGTTCAACGCGCCCGTGTCCGAGGTGATCGCGCACCGCGCGGCCAACTCGCTGGCGCTCATGGGCATCGCGTGGCTGGTCAGCGGCGTGCTGGGCTTCGCGCTGGGCGTCGTCGCCGGCGCGCGTCGCGGCGGTGCGGTCGACCGCGTGGTGCGCGGCTATTGCTTCCTGCTTGCGTCCACGCCCACGTTTTGGCTGGGTTTGCTTATCCTGATGATTTTCGCCGTGCAGCTGGGGTGGTTCCCCATCGGGTTCTCCGTGCCCATTGGTGTGTCGGCGGCAGATGTGACGCTTGCCGACGCGGCGCACCATCTGGTGCTTCCCGCGCTCACGCTTTCCGTGACCGGCGTGGCCAACATCGCGCTGCACACGCGCGAGAAGGTGGTCGACGTGCTGGAAAGCGATTACGTGCGCTTCGCACGAGCCCGCGGCGAGTCCGATTTGAGCGTGGTTTTGCACCATTGCCTGCGTAATGTGGCGCTGCCGGCGGTCACGCTGCAGTGCGCGTTCATCTCCGAGATCTTCGGCGGCTCGGTGCTGGTCGAGCAGGTGTTCTCGTATCCGGGACTGGGGCAGGCGGCCGTCACCGCCGGCCTGGGCGGCGACGTGGCGCTTCTGGCCGGAATCGCCCTGGTCAGCGCCGCGTTGGTGTTCGGCGGCAACCTGTTGGCGAACATTCTGTACGGTGTTTTGGACCCGCGCATGCGCGTGAGCGAAGGGAGGGCGTAATGGAAAACGTGCTCCATGCTCCCGCACAACGCAGGGGCGGTAACCGCACGGCCACGCTGGCGGCGTGCGTTTTGGCGGCTTTTGCGCTGCTGGCCGTGGTTGCGGCGGGCATCGCGCTGTACGGCCAGGCAATGGTCACCGATTTCACCGCGAAGAACCTGGCGCCCTCGCTTGAACACCCCTTCGGCACCGACTGGATGGGCCGCGACATGCTGGCGCGTACGCTGGCCGGCCTTTCCACCAGCGTGCTGGTGGGCTTGCTGGCGGCTACCGTGTCGTCGGTGATCGCGCTGGTGCTCGGTTGCGCCGCCGCGCTCGGCGGCAAGCGCGTGGACGCCGTGGTCAGCTGGATGATCGACCTGATGATGGGCGTTCCGCACATCGTGCTTTTGGTGCTCATCTCGTTCGCGCTGGGGAAGGGCTTTTGGGGCGTGACCATCGGCGTTGCCGTGACGCACTGGGCCAGCCTTGCCCGCGTGGTGCGCGCCGAGGTGCTGCAATGCCGCCAGTCGAAGTTCGTGGAAGTTGCGCGCAAACTGGGGCAAAGCCCGGCGCGCATCGCGCTTCGCCATATGGTGCCGTATGTGTTGCCGCAGTTCGTGGTGGGTTTGATCCTGCTGTTCCCGCATGCCATCCTGCACGAGGCGTCCATCACGTTTTTGGGCTTCGGCCTGCCGCCCGAGCAGCCGGCTATCGGCGTGATCTTGAGCGAATCGATGAGCTATCTGTCTACGGGCGCCTGGTGGTTGGCGGTGTTCCCCGGCCTGGCGCTCATGGCGACGGTGCTGTTGTTCGACGTAGCCGGGCAGAACCTGCGCAAGCTGGTCGACCCGCATACCGCGCAAAAGTAGGTAGGGAAGATGATGACGAAGACGAACGGCGGTGCGCCCATGGAGGCGTCGTCGGCGGGCAAGGCCGCCGAGCTGGCGCACGAGCGCACCGCGCACGAGGGTGCGCAGTTGCACCATCATCATACGCATGCGGCAACGTCGAGCCATGACGGCGGGCATCACCTGCTGCAGGTGGAGGACCTGAGCGTGAGCTTCCGCATGTACGACGATGATGTGCCGTACTTCAAGGCGAAACAGCACGATGTGCAGGTACTTCATGAGCTGAGCATCGCCGTGCACGCGGGCGAGATCGTGGCAGTGGTGGGTGCGTCGGGTTCGGGCAAGACGCTTCTGGCCGATGCGGTTTTGGGCCTGTTCGAGCCCAACGCTACGGTGACGGGGCGCATCTGGTTCGACGGCGAGCGCATGGATGCGGCGGGTTTGCGCGCTTTGCGCGGGCATGGGCTGTCGCTCGTGCCGCAAAGCGTGAGCCATCTGGACCCCATGATGCGCGTAGGCAAGCAGGTCGAGGGTTTTGCGAACGACCTGTCGAAGGCCGAGCGCAAAACGCGCCGCGCGCAGCTGTTCGAGCGCTATGGGCTTGGACCCGAGGTTGCGCGTCTGTACCCGCACGAGCTGTCGGGCGGCATGGCGCGCCGGGTGCTTTTGTGCTGCGCGCTCATGGATTCGCCGCGCGTGATCGTGGCCGACGAGCCTACGCCCGGTCTTGACCTTGACCTGGCGGTTCGTGCGCTCGACGACTTTCGCGCCTTCGCCAACGAGGGCAACGGCGTGCTGCTGATCACGCACGATATCGAGCTGGCCCTGCGCGTGGCCGATCGCGTGGCGGTGTTCAAGGACGGAACCGTGGTGGAGGAGACGGCGACGGCGAGCTTCGCCGACCCCAGCTTGCTGCGCCATCCGTTCACCCGTCAGCTGTGGCATGCCCTCCCCGAGCACGATTTCGCCGTGGGCGAAAGCGCGGACAAGGGCGTTTTCGACGGGAAGGAAGGTGGCGCGTGCTAGAGGCCAGAGGCATCACGTTCGGGTATCCCGGCGCAAAACCCCTGTACAGCGGGTTCAGCCTGCAGGTGGAACCCGGCGAGCGCGTGGCGCTGCAGGCGCCTTCGGGGTTCGGCAAAACCACGCTGTGCCGTGTGCTTGCCGGGTTTGAGCGTCCGCAAACCGGTCAGGTGCTGGTGGACGGGCAGTCGCTTCCGCGTCGCGGCGTGTGCCCGGTGCAGTTGATTCAGCAGCATCCCGAGCAGGCGGTGGACCCGCGTCTGCGCATGCGCAAAACGCTGGCGGAGGCGGGCGAGGTGCCGCAGCAGCTGCTTGACGATCTGGGCATCCGCGACGAATGGCTGCAGCGTTACCCCCACGAGCTGTCCGGCGGCGAGCTGCAGCGCTTCTGCATCGCCCGCGCGCTGGCCACGCGCCCGCGCTACCTGATCTGCGACGAGGTGTCCACCATGCTCGACGCGGTCACCCAAGCCCACATTTGGCACGTGCTGCTCGATTACGCCGCCCGCGAAAACGCCGGCATGCTGCTGGTTTCCCATACCCCCGCGCTGACCGCCCGCATCGCAACCCGAGAGGTCGCGCTGGCGTAACGCAAATGCGAGCCCGGACACTTCGGGGACGTAGCCCTAAGTGTCCGGGTTCGCGTCGGGTTTACGCTTAGCGTCCCAAAACGCCTGGTCGTTGGGGAGTGGGGGACAAAATGGCGGGCCCCCGGCAATTTCGGGTCTCCTCTATGCCGCCGACGATCGCGCGTGTAGTATGGGCGCATCGTTTTTGCTGCAGATCGTTTGGAGGGGAAGCAGATGAAGAAGTTCCTGAACGAGTTCAAGGAGTTCATCAACCGCGGCAACGTGATGG
>JAUNWR010000040.1:0-14433 GCA_030540215.1 Coriobacteriia bacterium
ACACCCCGTTTGCGGGGGAGGACCTTTACGGGAAGGTGAAGTACACCATCTGCGCCGGCAACGTGGTATACGAGGACGGCGAGTAAGGGGACCCCGGGTCGGGTAGAGGTTGCTTGCTGCAAGGTTTCCCCCGGCAGCGCTGTGTGGCGCTGTCGGGGGATTTTTTTGGGTGGGGGTGGCGGTCAGCGGTGGGCGAACGCGTGCTTACCCGAGCGGCGTTTGTGGCTGCCGGGGATTTCTGGGGCTAGTAGTGGAGCTCGGTCTTAGACGATTGGCCAGTCTCCTGTCGCGCTTGCGTGGGGATGCATAGCTTTTGTCCGCGCGGTGGGCGGGATATGACACGCGATCTTTAGTTGCGATGATAATGCTGCTTCAGATGTTGAAGGTCGTTCGGGTTGTTAAGGCGCCAGCTGTCCGATGCGATGATATCTTGAATACGACTCCAGTCCCTGCAAAGATTCAATCCGTCGACGAGGTTGGCGCCAAGAAGTGCGTCTAGGCTTGGGTATTCGAACTCGCCACTGCCGTGAGGCCCGTTACCGCAACGCTGAAAAGTAGCGCAATCGGCATACTTGATGATCATGTAGCTGGGGCCGTCTTCATCGAACCAAAGCTCGAACTCAGGTTCGCCAGGAATCAAGTTGTAAATCTCTTCGAACTCTTCAATGGATATCATTTGCAGATTCGTCCTTTGGGGATTTACTCGTTGAACAGGTTTTTCCGCCGTTTGCATTAACGCGTTTGTGCTCAGCCATGATTTTTCGGGCTCCTTTTCCGATTTTAGCAGTGACGGCGATGGGCGTAGTGTTGCTCTTGACGTCAGGTCGCGTGCGGAGTCGCTATGGGTGTTTGTGTTGGAGGGAGCGGCACGCATCGGTGGAGTGGCCACGTTTTCCGGACACCAAATTAAGGGCGAAAGGCGCTCTATACGACTCAGAAGAGGAAGCGCTGCGATAAGCGGCTCTAGATAGTGGCGGCGCGGGTGGCTCTCGGCGGCGAGATGAAGGCCGTCGACCTTGCAAGGGAGTTCGGGATTGAGGATTCAACGTCTAGGCGGTGGGCGCAGGGGCACGGGGAGATGGGCGGGAGTGCCTTCCCCGGAAATGGCAGCTCTAAGGTCGACGGGGACACGGGTTTGCGAAGCCCCGCAAAAGGGCGCGATGGTATCGTCATCAGCGAGAAGCGGGCGCTCGCCGTCATGCGCAAGCCGGTGAACGGCAGGGGTCGCAAGACGAGGGAGGAGATGAAGCGGGATGCTCTCAAACCATCGAGTTCCACTGCGGCAGGCGGCGGATGCGCTCATCAATCGGCTACAACACCCCCCCATGCGGCCCAGAGCGAGATGCTGCCCGAGGTAGCTTTTCTGTCCAAGAAATCTTGGCCATTCCATTGTCCGTATCTTCTTATCGCTCCGATTCTCGGAGATTGATTACTTGCAGATCGGCTAAAGGCAACCTGTCGCTATTTGGCGGCAGGGTCGAGGCCGCGCGGGAGGCGCGGCCGCTATAATGGGGCCACCGACTGGGAAAGAAGAGCTCAAAGGAGAGAAGGGCATGGGCATCGAAGCGGAGGAGGCGCCCGCATCCGCGCGGCAGGGCAGGGCGAGGGCGTACATCGACGCCGGGCGCGAGGCGATCGGCCGCGGCGGGGTGGGCCTCGAGGAGGCCGGCAACAACTTCCGCAAGGCGGCGGAGGTGATGCTGTCGGCGAGGGTCGAGGCCGCGGAGTTCACGGCCGACGACGTCTGGCGCTGGAGGGGCGCCAAGGCCGGGAGGGTCCCCCTCTCGGCCAAGGAGCCCTCTTTCAGCGACTACGAGGTCTTCGCGAGGGACAACTCGCTGATCGCCGAGAGCGAGTACTCCAGGTACGAGGACGTACGCCGCGTCGGCAACGCCTCGTCCCACGCGGGGAGGCGCGGGCTTTCCGAGGGCCCCTCGGAGGAGGATCTGCAGGCGGCGTGCCGGTCCGCGGAGGAGCTGCTGGCCGGCATGGCGCAGGGCGGGCCGGGCGCCGCGGCGGGCGATGCGCGCAAGGCGGTCTACCTCGACATACTCGGGAGCGCCCTCGAGGCCAAGTACAGGCTGCAGGGCTTCGTGGACCGCAACAGGTCGAAGGCGGCCGGCGCCCCGGAGGACGGGCGGGGGGGCGCTGCGGGCGAGGATGGAGGCCGACGAGCGCGACCTGGAGGCCGCGACCGCCCTGGCGGCGGAATACCTGGGCAGGCTCCAGGGGGAATGGCCCGACGAGACCGCGGAGGCGCTGCGGCCGACGGTGCTCGCGGCGCTCGAGGAGCGGGTCTGCCGCCTCGAGAGGAAGGCGGGGTTCGTCTCGCGCAGGGAGCGGCAGGCGAAGAGCAAGGAGGACTTCATCGCGCGGCAGGCCGGCAACATCTGCAGGGTCTCGGAGGTCGCGGCGGCGAGGCGGGAGCTCGAGGGGCTGAGGGCCGAGGCCGCGGCCGCGAGGGAGGAGCTGGCAGGCATGGTGGACAGGCTCGGGGACGACTTCGCCGACGCGGGCAGGATGATCGGCGAGGACGTGACGCTCCCGCTGCGCGGCAGGGCGGCCGCCTGCGCGGCGGAGTCCGGGTTCCGCCGGGCGACGTTCGGGACGGAGAAGGCCAAGCCCGCCCCCGGCGCTGCACGCGGGCGCAGGAAAAGCGATGGGCCGATACGGGAGGCGTTGAGAAGCATATGGGACGAGATGAGCGTAGGGGAAAGGGATACCTTGCTCATCCTGCTTGGTCTTGCCGCTCTAGTCACTGTGGGATTGATATTCCCGGGGCTCGCAGCTGGAATCGGCGTCTCCGTGCTGCTCCTTAAGCTGTTCGGTTGGCGTGTGCGATGATCTCCTAGCTTCTCCATCGCGTTCGGCGCCGAATGGACCTACGCTAAATCAGCCTCGAACTCTCCGTATGCGTTGCTCTTGATGGTTTCGATGATTTCACGCCTTAAAGATGCCGGAGACTCGATTTCCACGCTGGTTAGCCATTTCAGCGCCCAAACCTTCATCCCGTCTCGTGAAACGCCGGGAATCTCGAATCGGTAGGTGGATGACCCCTCCATGCTCATCTCGCGAAAACCGCGGCGGGCGCCAAAATTCTCCCTGACGTAGCGGGCCGTCTTCTCGTTGCCGCACTTCAGGATGACATCGACCATGTTCATGGAAGGCATCCTGTTAACGGAGCCTTCCATGAACCTTCGCGCATCGTCTCGAAGCTCCTCGAGACGATGCCTCGACAGCTTTGTTGTATGCAAAAGATTCACGGACGTGATTTTGTCGATGCGGAGCGTGTGAAACGTCGAGTCGCTGCCTGCGGCACACTTTTCTTCAATTGCCACGAGGTAGTAAAACCCGTCATCGAAGCCGTAATGCAGCGGCAGCATCTTCGCGAGCTGCTCTTGCTTGTCGGTACGGTAGCCTATCGATATGACCGAGCATTTTCGCAACGCTTCATCGAGTTGTTCGATGTTGGCAAGCGTCGCCTCGAGGTCGAATGTCGTGCCGCCTTTCTCGATAACGATGAGCTCTTCGCGCGCCTCGCTGCGTTGATGCATGCTTAATGTCCCCAAAAGACCCTGCTCGATGTCGTCCGCGGAATCGTCGCGCGCTGATTTGCGGACAAGGTTTAGGATGTGCACAATGCGCGGTTTGTCGAGATACAGCCTTTTCGCGAAGAACAAGGCCTTTTTATTGGCTCCTGCAATGTCGTTTTCCAGGGACGACCGGCAAATCGCATACCGGGGTGCTAGACAGCTGTCCCCGGTGCAGCCTTCGAGTGGTTTGCGGTAGCCGTCCGCCATGGATTTCAACGTTTTGCGCACGGTGTCGGTGGATGCGCTGATGCCGTAAAGGCGCAGCAGCTCTTTGGATATGGCGGTCACGCCGATCGCGTGGTCCTCGTCGGTGCGTTCGAGAAGTATACGCTCGATAAAGAGCGGCAAGCTCTTCTCATATGCCGAATGATTGCCTGAAGCTGTCATGCTGTCTCCCTGTCTTCCTCCGGCTTGTTTTGGGTAAGGCTGGCTGCATAGCGAGCCGGCAACGTCGTAGCTGAGGTCGATGGCATAGCGTCCCCAAAAACATACAGGAATCGTCTGATGACATTATGTCGCTATTTGGCGGCAGGGTCGAGGCCGTGCGGGAGGCGCGGCCGCTATAATGGGGCCACCGACTGGGAAAGAAGAGCACAAAGGAGCGAAGGGCATGGGCATCGAAGCGGAGGTGTTTATGTTAAGCAGTCCCAACCTGGATGATGTCGTTGCAGGTGTTTGAAATCACCTCGTAGAAATCGACTGGCACCCAAGCGTGCTCGTCGAAGCTGTACCGCTCGTCGGCGACTAGGCTTGTGCGGAAAAGCCAGCCGGCGTCTTCTTCGATCCAGTACCGTCGGATGTCGGGGTCCTCGTCCCAAAAGTCGCTCATGTTGAACGCCTTCCTCACATCGGTGGAATCGCGACGCCGAAATCGCAGGGGTCGTCGACACCGACCAGCTCGGCCCACCGGGCGGAGAGAAGCTGGGCGTACAGATCGTGCCAGAGGCCGTACGAGCCGAGCGAATATCCATCGTTGATCTCGACTAGGATGGTTTCTCCCGCACTGTTGACGGCGAAGTCGGCAGCGTAGCCGGCTGGCGCCGAGGCGTACGCGGCGACGGCGGACTCGATGACTTCTCTGCTCGGCGCAAGCGACCAGTCGCCGCGGTAGTGGCGGACGTCGAGTATCTCGCCGCGCCGGACGAAGCAGCGGTATTCGGACAGCATATCGATGGCATCACTGCAGATGACCTCGAAGTTGCCGCTCTGGCAGCCTTTTCCCACAAGGTCGGCGGTCGATTTGACGACGCAGCCGGTGAAGCGCTTCTCCTCAACAGGTTTCACGAACAGGGGCCATGATTCGACGTCGCAGCTCACCTGGTTGATCGTGCTGCGCCAAACCCTGCGGCCGAGATATGCCTCGAGCTCTTTGGGATAGTTGATGCTTGGGCAGTCGATGCCAAACGCGCGTAACCGAGCGCGAACGACTCCGATGCCGCCAACGACAACGTCTTCCCGTGCCGCGCCTTGCAGGCTTGCCAGATCGTCGAATACCTCGACTTCGAATCCCATGTCGCGGAACCCGAGATAGGCGTCGAAAGCGCCGACGCTCCCCGGAACGCCGTTACGTCCTTGAACATGCACCTTCATGCAAGCCACCTCTTCCTACCCTCAGTCCGCCCTCATCACGCGCAGACATTTCTCCCCGGGCTTTTGCCCCACTATCCCGCAGGCTATGAGCGCGTCTAGGGCGTGCTTTGCTTTGGTGCGGTTGGGGCCGGCGGATCCCCAGCATGGCAGGCTCTCGTAATCGTCGGCCTTTGCCCCAGGTTCGCTTTTCCCGCACGCTACTTTGAGGACGACCGCCCTGCGCGCCTCGTTGCCGAGCGCTTGAATCGTCGCGACCAGAGCATCGCTCAGCTCTTCGGGCACATCGGGCATCTCGAGCGGCTTGACGGAATCGGGGAGCCCACCCGTTTCGACAACGGCGAGAATCTGGGCGCCATATGCTTGCGCGACTTTTGCGGTCACCCCGTCGACTTCCAGAAGCTGCTCGAGGTTTTTCGGCCTTTTGCGGCAGATGCCGCGCAAAGCGCGCTCGGTCAGAGCGCCGGCGCCGCCGCCGTCCGCTACCGCGGCGCACGCGCTCTTCAGGCAAGCGAAAAGATCGCGCTCGCCGTCCGTCAGCGGCCTGGCGTCCTCGGCGCGCACGATGCCGTCGACGGGCGCCGCGCAGTTGTCGCACCTTCCGCACCCTCCGTCATCAGGGGGTTTCTCACCGAAGTAGCGCAAAATGAGATTGCGCCGGCAGGTGTCTTCGTCCCTGCAAAAATCCCGCATGTCGAAGGCGAGCCCCTTTTGCCTGGGACGCTGCGGATTATTCTGGTCTTCACCGCCCGCTTCCGCCATGAACAAGGCAGTTTGCAGGTCCTGCTCGTCCCATAGCATGATCGTGTCGGCGGGCTTTCCGTCGCGTCCCGCGCGGCCAATCTGCTGATAGTAGCTCTCAATCGAAAGCGGCATGCCGCAGCAGACCACGTAGCGCACATCGGGCTTGTCGATGCCCATGCCGAACCCCGACGTCGCGACCATCACCGGCGCCCGCCCCGACATGAACGCTTCCTGCGCCGCCTTCTTCGCGTCGTTTCCCAGCTTGCCGTGGTAGAGCGCGGCGGGCACGCCTGCTCGTTTGAGCGCGCCGTGGATTCGCTCGGCCTCGGAAATCGTGACGCAATAGAAGATGCCGCACTCGTTTCCCCTCGAACGCGCAGCCCGTATGCACCACGATTCGCGCTCGTCGTGGGGCATATGCACAACGGAAAGCGAAAGGTTGCCGCGGTCGAACGAGGAGACTATCTCCAAGGGGTTTTGCAGGCCAAGGGACCTGGCGATGTCCTTGCGGACCTTCGGGGTCGCCGTCGCCGTCAGCGCGACCACGGTCGGGCGCCGGTCGAACCGCTCGATGAAGGCGCTGATCTCGCGGTAGTCGCCGCGGAAGTCGTGGCCCCATTCGCTGATGCAGTGGGCCTCGTCGACGGCGACAAGGGGGATTGCGAGGTTCTCGATGGCCGACAGGAAAGCCGGGCTCGACAAGCGCTCCGGCGCAACGTACAGAATCTGGAACTCGCCGCTTTTGATGCGGTTCCGAACCTTTTCTTGGGCCGGAAGGCTGAGCGTGTTGTTGAGGAAGGCCGGATGCAGGCCCAGCTCAACGAGCTTCCTCACCTGGTCGCTCATGAGCGAGACCAGGGGAGAGACCACGATGGTGGTGCCACCGAGCGCAACGGCGGGGACCTGGTAGATCAGCGATTTGCCCGCCCCGGTGGACATGACGGCTAGCACGTCGCGTTTCCCCATGATGGCCTTGATGGCCCTTTCCTGCTCCGGGCGGAACGCGTCGTGCCCGAAGCAGCGCTTCAACACTTCTTCCGCTTGCTCGAACGATGCCATGCGCCCTCTTCCATGTTTGTTGGTTTGCAGCATTATTGTAGTCGCAGACTCGGGCTGGTCCTTGCGGTCGGAAGCGTCCTTTCGCAAATATGGCAGCTTCCTCTTCTTCGCTCCTTCGCTTCCCGATTCGTTCGCGCTTCTCTCTCCCGCGCCCACCCGTCGCATTCCCGCCTTCTATCTTGGCCGTGTGGCGCGTGGGGGTGCTTGCTTTGGGCCGCGGGTGGCTTCGCGGGCGCTTCTTCGCACGGCACAATTGCCTTAGAAGCCGGCTTCGGCGCGTGCGGCGCCGGAGGGGGAGCGGCTTGCAATCTGCGATGCGAAAGGGAGTGATAAAGATGATGAGACCCATGATGAGGAAGGTTGCGTTCGGGGTGCCGGCCGTCGCGTTGTCGGCGGCGCTTGCGTGCACGATGGCCGGCTGCGGCGGCACCGAGGGCGGCCAGGGCGGTTCGGGCGACAACGCGCCCGCAGGTCAGACGGTTAACAGCGTGCAGACCGCCGAGGTCGCGGGCTTCACCATCGAGTCCGTCGGCGATGGCTCGTACTATCGCGGCGCCGCCGAGCGGCAGGACGGCTTCTGGCTGCGCGTGAAGATCACGAACAACAACGAGTCCGCAAAAGCGCCTTCCGCGTTCAGCGCGCGTGCCGCCGTCGGCACCTTCGACGCGGGCGACGCGGTGTTCGACGCCTCCGGCGACCAGAGGCTCAACGCCGACACCAAGACGCAGGCCGTGGAGCTTGGCGAAGGCGCGCAAATGGACGCCAACGCCAAGATCGAGCCTGGTCAGAGCGTCGAATTCATCTACTTCTGGACCACCAAGGACAACTACTACGGTCCGATCACCGTCGAGTTCGACAGCTCCTCGTCCAGCGATTCCAACCCCAGCGTGATGCACTTCGACACCACCGGGCGCGAAAGCGACGAGTACAAGGCCGCGCGCGAGGCAGCGGAAGCCATCGAGGCGCAGGGCGGCATCGACTTCCCGTCGTACAGCATCATCCCCGCTGATGGCTGGAAGCTCGGCGACCGCATCGACGAGAAGTACGAGGGCTGTGACTTCAAGCGTGGCGACGAGGCCATCTCCTCCATCGACATGCGCACGTTCAAAACCTCCCCGATGATGGAAGCGGAAGCCAGGCAGGGCTCCAAGAAGAAGGGCGTGATCGACGAGGTCGAGGTCAACGGCACCACGTGGGTGCGTTACACCTCGGAAGCCGGCGCCATATCGCTGTTCGTCGAGGCGCCGTCCGGTAAGACGGTCTCGATGGTCATCGGCTCCAAGTTGACCTGGGACGATGCGCTTCCCATGGTGCAGAACGTGGTGCTGAAGTAGGGAAGCGGGCTGCGCGGGGCGCCGGGCGATGCGCCACGCGGCCCGTCTGCCGCGGCGCGTGATTTGGCCGCGGGGTGGCTTGTGCGCCCGGCATTTGGGCCGCAGGTCGCTTCGCGGCCCGTCTGTCGCGCGGCATACTCTTCTCAAGGGCCAAGGTCCGGGCCGGGTGCTTCGGGCTTTGGCGTTTCGGAACCTGACGTAGCGGTGGTCGCCGGGGAGGAGGCGGCTTTCGCAACGGGAAGCGAAAGGGAGTGGTGAACATGGTGAAACCCGTAGTGAAGAAGGTAATGATGGGCGTGCCCGCCGTCGCGTTGTCCGCGGCGCTTGCGTGCACGATGGCCGGCTGCGGCGGCACCGAAGGCGGCCAGGGCGGCTCGGGCGACGGCACGGCCGCAACGCAGGCCGCGTACCAGTCCCAGTCGATCGACGTCGAGGGCTTCACCGTCGAATCGTTGGCCGACGGCACGTACTACCGCGGCGACGTCTACAAGGCGGACGGCTTCTGGCTGCGCGTGAAGATCACGAACAACAACGACAAGCCCATGAAGCGCTTCAGCTTCATCACCACCGGCGCCCCCGGCGGCTATGAGGCCGGCGACCCGGTGTTCGACTCGCACGACACGCTGAGCTACGACATCAAGAACCCGCCCGCCGAGCTGTGCGAAGGCGCGGAAACGGACGGCGACCCCGAAATCCAGCCTGGTGAGAGCATCGAATGGGTCTACTTCTGGACCACCAAGGACAACTACTACGGTCCGATCACCGTTCAGTTCGACAAGAACGCCACGGGCGGCACCGACCCGCGCACCATGCGCTTCGACACCACCGGCAAGGAAACCGACGGCTACAAGGCCGCGGTCGAGGCCGCCGAGGCCATCAAGGCGCAGGGCGGCGTCGACTACGCTGCGTATAGCGTGAAGGCCGCTGACGGCTGGTCGCTCGTCGAGACCAAGGAGAAGAGCAGCGACGCCACGTTCAACCCCGAGGGCTCCACGAAGCGTTTCAGCACCAGCACGTGCTCGCGCGCTCCGCAGAAGGAAGCCGAGGCGCTGCAGGGCAACTTCGGCGGCAAGGGCGAGATCGACGAGGTGGACATCAACGGCGCCACCTGGACGCGCTACACCCAGACCGGCACGTACTACATGTTCACCGTGGCCCCGTGCGGCACCACGGTCCGCATGTTCATCGACAGCGGCATCACCTGGGAAGATGCCATGCCCATGATGCAGAACGTGACCTTGAAGTAGCTTTTCCGCCCGCGCTTCGGGCAGGATTCCCTCGAAACGGCCGAGACGCATTGCGCGCCCGGCCGTTTTGCGTTCGGGTGCGTTTCCGGACACTCGGGGACGTGGCATTGACTGTCCGGGTTCTGCCCCTGCGGCCCATTGCATCTCCTGGCCCCGATTCCTGACACATAGTGCTACGCCCCCGAAGTGCCCGCCCGTCTCTATCGAACAGGTAACGCTACTGTAGGGTTTTGCGTAATCGGGTTAGTATGGTTCCCAAAACCCATCCGGTTTGCAGGTGCGATGGTTCGATTGCGAGGGGGCTCCTTATGGCTCAAAGCATTGTTTCCCGGGAAGAGCTGTTGGAGAACGCGTATCAGATCGCGGAGAAAAACGGGGTGTCGGCGCTTTCGGTGCGCGGCCTTGCCAACGCCACGGGCGTCAGCGTGGGGACGGTGTACCGTCATTTCTCGGCGAAGGACGAGCTGACCACCGCCACTATCCAGCTGTACTTCAAGCACGCGTTCTACGAGCGCTTCTGCCACATTGACCCGCAAGTCGGGTTCGTGGACTACTGCCGGGAGATGCACGCGAGCATGCGCGAGGTCACCACGCACTTCCGCGAATACTGGCTGCGCGGCATCGACGCGCTTCCCGCCGTCGAGAAGGCTGCCGCCCGCCTGCGCGAGTCCCAGCAAATCGAGCACATCCTTCACGGCCTCATGCAAATCTACGAGTACGACGCCCGAATCTCGGCCGATTTGCCCGACGGGTTCGATGCAGAAAGCGTGTGCAGATTCGTCATCGAGAACGTCATGGGCAGCCTCCATCATCAAAATGGCGACTGCAAAGTGCTGTTTGGCCTGCTAGAACGCACGTTGTACGCAAACCACGCACAGTAGTGCGCGGAAATGAACATCATGCCTTTGATGTTCACATGGCCGGACCTCAATATGAATGGTGTCAAAGCGAACGCGCCATCGGGCGCCACCCGCAAACCCACTCGATTTTGGAGGTCTGAATATGAGTCCCATGCTTGCAACCGCTTCCGCCGTCATCTCCCTCGCGCTGGTCGCCTACACCATCGGCGTGTTCTCCGAGCGCCGCTCGGGCGAGCTTAAGCGCTCTCACCTGGCGTTCTTCTGGCTCGGCTTGATCTGCGACTCCACGGGCACCGGCCTGATGTCCATCATGGCGCAGAACAGCGGCGGCGCCATGTCCCCGCTGCATCCGATCACCGGCCTTCTGGCCATCGTGCTCATGCTGTTCCATGCCGGCTGGGCTACCTACGTCGTCTTCCGCGGCAACGAGAAGACGCGCCGCGGCTTCCATACGTTCAGCATCGTCGTGTGGCTGGTGTGGCTGGTCCCGTACTTCGTCGGCATGCTTATCGGCATCCCCGCGTTCCACGTTTCCGACCCCGTCGCCCTTGCCGCAGCTGCCGGTGTGGTAGCCGTCCTGGCCCTGGCGCTGCTGCTCTCCTCGAAGCGCTCCCACGCGTAGGGGGGGTTCGGTTTCCGCGTCGAGTCCTCGCGGGCTCGCTTCTGAAACTTTTGCCACAAAAGCCGCCGTCCGATTGGCATGCGCGAATCGCGCACCGGTCGGCCGGCGGCTTTTCGTTGTCAAAAAGCGAAGCGGTGCGCTATAGTTTCACACGGCGAAAACGTCCAGGCGTAATCGTGGGGCGAGCAACGGACTTTGGCGGCATTCATGGGGGATATGTGCGTGTCTTTCTCGCTTTTGCGGCGGTAAGCCATTAAGCAGGGCTTGTCGTTTCACGGCGGGTCAGATGCTGGTTTAGCTGTCAGCCCGGTGCCATGGATGTTACATTTCATCACAATACGGCATCAAAAGCGTTACAGTTGCTGCAGCGGATGTAGTATGTGGGGTAATATACGGCCTTTGTCAAACGATTAGCTTGCTACTGTGGGGCCTTTTGGCCGCTTGCGTGTAGCGGGCTAGGGCAAAGCCGTTGTTATGAGTAGTTGGCGAACGGATCGCTGAAAGGGGGATCGATGGCGGATCAGGCGGATGGCAACCTTGCCTCCAGGGGGAAGAAGGGGAAGCTGACCAATTCCCAGCTGCGCCTTCTTGGCTTTATCGCAGCTTGCGGCCCAGATGGTTGTTCCGAGACCAAGCAAGAGCTAGCGAGAAATCTGCAAATCAGCTTGAAAACGGTGGATCGCGCGATACATCGCTTGCGCGAAGAGGGGCTTATCGTGTCGCATGCTCGTTTCGGGGAAGACGGCACGCAGCTGAGCAACAACTACGTCGCTGCCGCAATGGACGGCGAGGGCGATCACCAAGACTCGCAGGGTGAGCAGGAATAGGCCTTTTGAGCTAGAGCAGGCTCAAAAGGCCTATTCCTTATTTGCCCTCAAAAGCATCAAGCCTCGACAGCATTAAGTCTCAAAGCGGTCGTTTTCGTGCGGCTAAGAAAGCTTGCTGCTTTGGCTGACCCTATTGGGTCGAGCTTAGGCGGCAGGAAGCCGCCCTACTTCCCGAAGAATGCGCGGGTGAGGCCGGCTCGGGTTTGCGTGTTGGTCTTGCTGTAGATGTTGGTCAGGTGACGCTGCACCATACGTAGCGAAATCCCCAGGTCGTCGGCCACTTGCTTGAGCGGGCGCTCGTCGGCGGTCACGGCGCGCAGCACCTCTTCCTCACGCGGGGTCAAACCGCTTCCGCTGACGAACTCGGCCTGCATCTCCTCCAGGGTCGGCGCTGCCGCGGCGGCAAGACCCGCCTTGATGGCCTCGCGTTCCCCGACCGTCGACGGCAGGCGGAATAGCCCAGCGCCCACGAACGCAACGCTGACCAGCACGAACAGGATCAGCGACGCGATCATCACGGCGGCGATGCCCGATTGCGTCAGCATCATGGAAACCCCCGACACGGTGAACGCGCACAAGTTGTTGGCGGCGCGTCCCATGCCGGCCCACAGCTGCGGCGTGCGCATCCGCGGCGCCAGCTGCAAGAACGTAGTGGTGAAGAACGTGACGAAGAATCCGGAGCTCAGGTAGAACACGATCAGCCCGATCACGGGGCTGGCCCCGGCCTCAACGGCCAGGATCGATATGGTGGACAGCACCGTCACCGCGAACATGATGAACCCCATGTAGCGCCGTTCGCGGATGTCGAACAGGACGCCGGCGGCAAGGCCGCTCGCCGCAAGGAACAGGCGCGGCCACGTCTCGACCGAGATCGAACCCTGTGCGTTCGCAAGGGTCACCACATTGTCCAACGTGGAGAACATGCACGCCAGCAGCGCCACAAGCGCAAGAAGCCAAACAGCGCGGATAGCGGTTTTTGCGCTATCTGGGGTGGCTTGCAGCTTTTGACCTGCGGGTTCGCAACCTTGTTCTCCAGCCGCCGCGAACACGGCAAGTGCGGCGACGCCTACGCACAGCACCGCTGCGCCCGCCATGCCTGCAGGCACGAACTGGTTGCTCGCAAACTGCAGCAGGATGCCGGCGGCGTAAGCCGCGCCGGCCCCCTTGGCAAGCGACGGGCTTCCCTCAAAGGCGCGCGCCATGCTCCAATGCGCCTCGGCTCCAAGGCTCCCCAGCAGGAAGAACGCGATGCATCCCGCGATTTGCATGGCAAGCGAGCTTTCCGTGGCGGCAATCGTGATTAGAGCCGCAATAGCCCCGATGGCCTCGATCGCCCGAAGCGCGCGTCGTCCCCCTGCCAGCTTCGAAATCAGCGCATAAGCCAGAAAGCCGACGACGCTTGCGCCAAGGACCATCGCCTGCGCGCTCACAACCCCTTCGGCGCTGACAAGCAGGCCGATCCGGCTATCGAAGAAAAACTCGCTTCCCAAGAAAGCAAACGTGAACAGCGCCAGCGCGGAAAGCGATTGGAGGGATTGTCTATCGACCGAGAACACGGTTCTCCTTGCTGTGCGAATGATTGAACCTGCAATCGATTCTACCAATGCTCATGAAGCACGCAGGTAAAAAGTTACAAGCGGCTCGCATTTGCTGCGCGAGGGTGGGGGACACCCACCGATTTCCCTTGCTGCATTGTTCAGCTTCGCTTGTATGCGCATTGGCGAGCGTTGCAAGAGCGCGTTACCGCTCGATGGTTTCCCTTGCCGCACTAGTCAGCTTCTCCAGGTCGTTGGTATCGGGATGGGATAGGGCTTTGTCGAAGTTTTCGATCATGGCGTCAAGATTGGGCATGCGATTGGGCTGTTCCTTCATCTTCACGTAGCGTTCGCGCACGGAATGCGGCATTTTGCCCTGGCACATGAAGGTCCCGATCACGGTGTTGCTGTCATCGATGAATGCCTTCGTTTTGTCCAGGATTGTCTGGAAATACGCCTCGCTGCCGCCGAATCCGGCGGTGCCGAACAGAAAGATCTTTCGGTCCTTCAGCTGTTCCAGCAGCTTTTGCGCCGCCTGATCAGCCACGCCCTGGTTCGTCCAAAAGCCCACGAACAGCGTCTCAGATGCGGGGATTGTACAGGTGCTGCTTCCGAAGCTGCTGCCGTTGCGGTCTCCGTCGCCAGCGCAGCCGGTGTCGCAGTCGCAGTCGCAGTTGCCGTCCCCGTCAACGCTCCCGAAATACTCGCACGCTCCTTCCGGCAGCGCCGCGCGAACAGCCTCCGCAAGTTCGGCGGTGTTTCCCGTCCTGCTGCTGAATACGATCGAATAACCCTTGTTGCTCATACCTGCCCTGCCTTCCGTTGCTTTCGAATCTCCTTGTCGTTCGAAGCAGAATCGTCTTTACATCGATTCTATCCCTCGGCAAGCGCCCGGCACAGCGCCGTTCGCCATCCTTCCCCAAAACGCAAAAAAGCCCGCGGGGGAATCCCCCCGCGGGCTTCGCAACCTCAGTCGAACGCCGCATGTCGCACGCCTCGCGCACGCGTGCTCGCGCGCACGCGGC
>JAUNWR010000041.1:0-14316 GCA_030540215.1 Coriobacteriia bacterium
ACCAGCGCGACGACCGCAGCGATCGCAACAGCCGCAAGAACGGCAACGACCGCAACGACCGTCACCAGCGCCATCAGCGCAATAACAACCGCGAAGTGGTCCCCAGCGTCAACAAGGACGACCTTGCCAAGCTCAAGGTGGCCGAGCTGCGCGCGAAGGCCGCCGAGCTCGACGTCGACGTGGCGGGCCTGAAGAAGGCCGAGCTCATCGACGCCGTGTACGACGCGTCCCTGAAGGCGGAGGGCTTCGTGGAGGTCGAGGGCATCCTCGACATCATGCAGGACGGCTACGGCTTCCTGCGCACCAACGGCTATCTGCCCAGCGAGCAGGACTGCTACGTGGGACTTTCCACCATCCGCCGCAACGGCCTGCGCAAGGGCGACAAGCTCACGGGCACCACGCGCCCAGCGCGCCCCAACGAGAAGTACGCTGCCGTGCAGAAGGTGGCCACCGTCAACGGCAAGCCCGTCGAGGAGCTGGGCCGTCGCGTGCGCTTCGGCGATCTCACGCCGGTCTATCCCGACGAGTGCTTGACCATGGAGCATGGCCAGACCACCATCACGGCTCGCGTCATCGACCTGGTCAGCCCCATCGGCAAGGGCCAACGCGGCTTGATCGTCAGCCCGCCGAAGGCCGGCAAGACCACCATCCTGAAGGACATCGCCGCGGCCATCAGCGCCAACAACCCCGAGGTGCACCTCATGTGCCTTCTGGTCGACGAGCGCCCCGAGGAAGTCACGGACATGCAACGCTCCATCAAGGGCGAGGTCATCTCCTCCACCTTCGATATGCCCACGGAAAACCACATCCAGGTTTCCGAGTTGGTCATCGAGCGCGCAAAGCGCCTGGTGGAGGACGGCAAGGACGTCGTGGTGCTTCTCGACAGCCTCACGCGCCTGGCGCGCGCTTACAACCTGGCGCAGCCCGCATCCGGCCGCATCCTGTCCGGCGGCGTGGATTCCACGGCCTTGTACCCGCCGAAGAAGTTCCTGGGCGCGGCCCGAAACATCGAGGGCGGCGGCAGCTTGACCATCCTCGCTTCGGCTCTGGTTGAAACAGGCTCGAAGATGGACGAGGTCATCTTCGAGGAGTTCAAGGGCACGGGCAACATGGAGCTCAAGCTCGACCGTAACCTGGCAGATCGCCGCATCTTCCCGGCCATCGACCCGGTGGCATCGGGAACGCGCAAGGAGGACCTGCTGCTCGACCCGCAGAAGGCCCCGCTCATCTGGGCGGTTCGCCGCATCCTTGCGAACACAAACAACACCGAGCGCGCCATGGACATGCTCATCAAGTCCTTGAAGCGCACCGACGACAACGACGAGTTCCTCATGCGCACGGCGAAAAAGGCCCAGCACAACAACGGGAACGCAAACGCAAACCTGGAGTTCTAGGGGAGACATATATAGATGGCGACAATGCATGACAATAACGAAACGGTTGCCTGGCCCAAGCGCGCGGTGGTCACGGCCGGCATGCCCTACGGCAACAAGCCGCTGCATTTCGGGCATATCGCCGGCGTGTTCGTGCCCGCCGACTGCTTCGCGCGCTTCCTGCGCGACCGCATCGGCGCGGAGAACGTCCGCTTCATCAGCGGCACGGACTGCTTCGGCTCGCCCATCAACGAGGGCTACCGCAAGCTGGTGGAGGCCGGGCAGTTCGACGGCACCATCGAGGATTACGTGCTGCGCAACCATAACCGCCAGAAGGACACGCTGGATTCCTATGACATCAGCCTTGATATCTACGAAGGCTCCAACATCGGGCATTCCGGCGAGGTCCACCAGCTCATCAGCGAGGCGTTCATCAAGAAGCTGCACGAGAACGGCTGGCTGCAGAAGCGCGCGACGCTGCAGTTCTACGACCCTGAGGCCGGCACGTTCCTGAACGGCCGCCAGGTACAGGGCCACTGCCCCGTGCAGGGCTGCAAGTCCGAGCACGCCTACGCCGACGAGTGCGACCTGGGCCACAGCTACGCGCCTGAGGACCTTATCGCGCCGAAGTCCTCGCTCACCGGCGTCACGCCCGAGATGCGCCCGGTGGAGAACTGGTACTTCGACCTGCCGGCGTTCAACGGCTTCCTGAAAAAGCACGTGGAGGCCCTTGAGGCCGACCCCGAGGTGCGCCCCATCGTGCCGCAGACCATCAAGGAGTTCTTGGCCCCGCCGGTGGTCTACATCAAAAACGAGCTGTACGACCAATACCTGGAAATCGCCGACAAGCTCGCGCATCACCAGTACCATGAGGCCGAGAAGGGCAAGCAGTCCTTCGAGATCGAGTTCGACACCATCGACGACCGCGATGCGGCGCGCGATGTGCTTGCTGCGGCGGGCATCCGCTTCCGCACGGGCAAGGCGCTCGTTCCCTTCCGCATCACCGGCAACATCGAGTGGGGCGTGAAGGCGCCGGTCATCGACGGGCTCGAGGGCCTGACGGTGTGGTGTTGGCCCGAAAGCCTGTGGGCTCCCATGAGCTTCACCATGGCCGTCAACGACAAGATGGGCTTGCCGCGCGGCAGCTGGCGCGACTTCTGGTGCTCGGAGGACGCGCAGGTCTACCAGTTCATCGGCCAGGACAACCTGTACTTCTACGGCGTAGCCCAGCCGGCGCTCATCGAGGCGCTGCGCCCGGGCGATATCCTCACGCCCGGCGAGACGGACACGCCCCTGCGCCAGACCAACCTCATCGCCAACCATCACATCCTGCTCGGCAACAAGAAGGCCTCGTCGTCGGGCTCGGTCAAGCCGCCGACGGCTGACGAGCTGCTGGAGCATTACACCGTCGAGCAGCTTCGCGCGCACTTCCTGGCCCTTGGCCTGGACCAGAAGTCCGTGGGCTTCAAGCCCAAGCCCTTCGACCCCGACGAGGCGAAGCGCAACGACCCGCGCGTGGCAGACCCGGTTCTCAAGGAGGGCACGCTGCTCACCAACGTGTTCAACCGTCTGGCCCGCAGCTGCTTCTACGAGGCGCAGAAGAACTTCGAGGGCTGGATGCCGCTCGGCGAGGTGTCGCCTGAGGTGCGCGAGCGCGCCCACGCCTGCATGAACGAGTACGACAAGACCATGCACAAGGCCGAGCTGCACACGGTCATGTCCATCATGGACACGTTCATCCGCTGGGCGAACAAGTACTGGACGGACAACATCCGCACCGCCGAGAAGGAAGGCGACGAGCAGCTGCGCCGTCAGGTGCTCGTGGACTGCTTCTACCTGCTGCGCGTGTCCACGCTGCTCATGCATCCCGTGGTGCCGAAGGGCTGCGAGAAGATCGCCGATTACCTCAGCTTCGAGTTCGACGACTTCTTCAGCTGGAACTTCGATTTCGAGGGCATGGACGAGCTGTGCCACGGCGCCGAGCTCGAGGACGGGCGCCATCGCATCCGCGAGCTTCCCCCGCGCTTCGACTTCTTCTCGAAGCATCCCTCGCAGTTCAAGTAGGGTTTCAAAGCACGGCATCCCATCAGGCTGGCCAGCTGCGGCAACGCGGCTGGCCGGTCTTTTCATGGGTGCGGAAAGATTGGTTTGCATATGCACGTTGATTTGTATTCCGACGGCGCCTCGCGGGGCAACCCCGGGCCGGGCGGGTACGGCAGCATCCTGCGCTTCATCGACAGCAAGGGCGGGGTGCACGAGCGGGAGTTCTCGCAGGGGTACCGCTGCACCACGAACAACCGCATGGAGCTGCTCGGCGCCATCGTGGCGCTCGAGGCGCTCAAGCGCCCGTGCCACGTGACGCTGTACTCCGATTCCCAGTATCTGGTGAACGCGTTCAACCAGCATTGGGTGGACGGCTGGCTCAAGCGCGGGTGGAAGAACTCGCAGAAGCAGCCGGTGAAGAACTCCGATCTGTGGAAGCGCATGCTCAAGGCGAAGGAACCCCATGACGTGGAGTTCGTCTGGGTCAAGGGCCATGCCGGCCACGCCGAGAACGAACGCTGCGACGCGCTGGCAACCTCCGCGGCCGACGACCCGTCGCGCCATAAGGAGGACGCGGGGTTCCGCGGCTAGATAGCGACGCAAGGCGCTGCCAAGGACGGGCAGGTGGAGCGGGCTGGGGCGGAAACCCCGGTTTCGCCCCACCTGTCCGTTCTCCATATATGCAGGTTGCCTCACCTGGGCGTATGCCCGTTCAGTGCAAAAGGTACCGCGCTTGTTGCCAGGGTGATACAGTGGCGTAAGCGATTTTGCAACCGAGAAGGAGGTTCGTGCATGCAACAGGAAATGAAGCTGCGCCGCCGCATCGCCGGTGGAGCGATGGCTTGCGTCCTGTCCTGCGGCCTTATGGTTCCGCAGCTGGCATTCGCCACCCCTGATTCATCTTCCAAGCAGGCAGAGGCCCAGGCGGTCTTGGCCTCGCTCAACTCCATGCAGTACCAGCTCGATCAGGCGTCGGCCGACTACGGCCAGGCGCTCGAGGAGCAGGCCCAGGCGCAGCAGTCCGCCGATCAGGCGCAGGAGCGCATCGACCAGATCAACGTCGAGATCGCCGACGTGCAATCCCGTTTGGGCGATCGCGCGCAGAGCATGTACCGCACGGGCGCCAGCTCGTTTTTGGACTTGCTGCTCGGCTCCACCTCGTTCAGCGAGTTCGCCACGAACTGGGACCTGCTGAACAAGGTCAACGATAACGATGCCGAGCTCGTGCAGCGCAACAAGGATTTGCGCACCGAGGCTCAGGAGCAGAAGGCCACGTTCGAAGAGCAGAGCCGCACCGCCGCTGCCAAGGCATCCGAGGCCAAGCAGATCCAGGACGAGGCGCAGGCCACCGTCAACTCCATGCAGCAGACCTATGACGGCCTTTCGGCCGAGGTGGCAACGCTGGTGGAGGAAGAGCGTGCCGCACAGGCGGCCGCTGCTGCCGCAACCGCTCAGCAGACCGTCGACCAGTCCGCCGCCCAGGCTACCCAGCGTATGGGCATCGCCGGTGCCACGAACAACAACGCCAATGCCGGCGGCAATGGCGGTAACGGCGGCGCTGCCGATAACGGCGGTGGCGACACGTGGACCGACAGCGGCAATACCGACAACGGCGGAGGGGCTGACAACGGCGGTTCAGGCAATAACGGCAACTCCGGCGGTTCCAGCAGCTGGACGCCGTCTTACAACGCCTCCACGGGCAACGCCATCGTCGACCGCGCGTACAGCTGCATCGGCGCACCGTACGTGTGGGGTGGCGTAGGCCCTGACGGCTTCGACTGCTCCGGTCTGGTCAGCTATGCGCTCACCGGCAGCAATTCGCGCTACGGCACCACGTATACGTTCATGGGCATGTCCCAGGTCTCCGATCCCCAGCCCGGCGACATCTGCACCAGCTGGTCGCACTGCGGCATCTATATCGGCGGCGGCCAGATGATCCATGCCCCAACCTTCGGCCAGACGGTGTGCGTCAGCTCCGTGCAGTCCGATATGATCATCGTGCGTCCCTGGTAGCGTTTCCCGCTTCGGCGGCCCGTCGGCAAGCATTCAAGCCGGCAGCGCCGAAATACCTGCAGCAAACAACGAGCCCCAAGCTGTTTCACCAGCTTGGGGCTCGTTCGTGTTTGCAGGGGTGTTGACTAACTTAGCCTTCGCAGGCCTGCGTGATGAGCTTGCGCAAGGCGTCGAAGCCTTCGCGCTTCTCGCTGGACGTCACCAGCATGGGCACGTCGTCGGGCAGGGCCAGCTGGCGGCGCAGCACGGCAACCTGCTTGTTCTGCTGGTTGCGGGAGAGCTTATCGGCCTTCGTGAGCACCACGGCGAACGGAAGCCCCGCCTCCATGAGGAAGTTGATCATGTTCAGGTCGAGCTGCTGGGCCTCGTGGCGGATGTCCACCAGGCTGACCACCAGCGCGAAGTTGCGGTCCTGGTTGAAATAGCCCTCGATAAGCTCCGCCCAGCGGCCCTTTTCGGATTTCGCCACGCGCGCGTAGCCGTAGCCGGGCAGGTCGACGAAGCGGGCGCCTTCGGTGGCGAAGAAGTTGATGGTGGACGTTTTGCCGGGCTTCTGCGAGACCTTCGCCAGGCTTTTGCGGCCGAACAGGGCGTTGAGCATGGAAGATTTGCCCACGTTCGAACGGCCGGCGAACGCCACTTCGGGAAGCGTCGAGGGCGGCAGCTGCGACGAGATGCCGAACGAACGCTCGAAGGTTACGTTGTTGAAGTTCATGCGATGCTCCAAATAGTTCGAAGTTTGTGCTTGCATCATGATAGCGTGCTTCGCCCTGCGGAAATGCCCACGTCATCCGCCATCCGCAATAACCCCGCATGACGGCAAGCGGGGATTTCGAGAAAAAAGTTGCCATCGATTGACAATATGTATACTGCGACATACTCTTTCGAACGGAGTAAAAGTTACTGGGGTCGAACATCGCTGAATGCACGGCGATGGTCAGCACAAGAAAGGACGCAGAACATGAAACTCAAAAAGCGCGATGGTTGGATGATTGCCGGCGGTTTTGCCCTGGGCACGCTGGGCTTGAAGGCGCTGAGCAGCTCCACGGCGAAGAAGTGCTATGTGCAGGGCGTTGCCAAGGGCCTGCAGGCCAAGGCTGCCTATCAGGACGTGGTCGAGCAGGCGAAGGCCCAGGTCGACGACATCGTTGCCGAGGCCAGCTACATCAACGAGTCCGCTAAGACCGAGAAGCCTGCGGCCGACGGCGAATAACGCGAAGACGTTGCCATGAAATATCAGATCGCAAATGAGCTTCCGGGCCGTTTGCGCGTGAAGCTGGCGGGCCCTGTCCCGCCAGCGGACTTAGATGCGCTGTATCGTGTGCTGGGCAGCTGCCCCGATATCGCGAAATCAACCGTCTATCCGCGCATCGGCAGCGTTGCCCTGGTCTACAACGCCGCTCCCGGCGCTCGCGCACGGGTGTTTGAGCATCTGGCGGGCATCGATGCGGCGGCAATCGCCAAGGCCAAGCAAGGGTGCGGCCTCGAGCTTGCCCCGCGTTCGCATTCCCTGCTCATGGACCTGGCGTCGCTGGTGGGCTTCCATTTCATGCGCCGTTGGTTCCTGCCCGCGCCCTTGGCGGCCGCTTGGACGGCATTCGCCTATCGCAAGTTCCTGTTCGCCGGCCTGAAGTCGCTGGCGGCGGGCCGGCTGGACGTGCCCGTGCTCGACGCGGCGGCCATCGGCATCTCGTTCGCGAAGCGCGACCCGCGCACGGCGGGTCTCACCATGCTTCTGCTCAACGTGGGCGAGACGCTTGAGGAATATACGCGCAGCCGCTCGGAGGGCGCGCTCATCAACGCGCTGCTCGACCTGCCCGAGACCGCTCAGCTGGTGGAAGGCGACACCGAAGTGCAGGTTCCCTCCAGCTCCCTGCGGCAAGGCCAGCTCATCGCCGTGCGCACCGGCATGCCCGTGTGCGTGGACGGCACGGTGGTGCGCGGGTGCGCCATGGTCAACCAGGCGGCGCTCACCGGCGAGCCGCTGGCCGTGGAACGCACCGTCGGCGACGACGTGTTCGCCGGCACGGCGGTGGAGGACGGCGAGATCATCGTCGAGGTGAAGGCGAACGAAGGCCAGACGAAGCTGCGCACCATCGTGAACCTGGTCGAGCAGACCGAGTCCTACAAGTCGCAGACGCAGTCGCGCATGGAGCGCCTTGCCGATCGCATCGTGCCGTGGAACTTCCTGCTTGCCGGCATCGTGGCGTTCACCACGCGCAGCCTGGTGAAGACCTCGGCTGCCCTTATGGTCGACTACTCCTGCGCGCTCAAGCTCACCGGATCCATCGCCGTGCTGTCGGCCATGAGCCAGTCGGCCCAGGCGGGCTTCACCGTAAAGGGTTCGCAGCACTTCGAGTCCATGGCGCAGGCCGACGTCATCGTGTTCGACAAGACGGGCACGCTCACCGAGGCCGCCCCGCAGGTGGCGCGCGTGCTTTCCCTTGACGGTTGGGACGATGACGAGGTGCTTCGCTTCGCCGCATGCCTGGAGGAGCACTTCCCGCACCCGGTGGCTCGCGCGGTCGTGCGCGCCGCCGCCGACAAGGGTCTCGAGCACCGAGAGCGCCATGCCGAGGTGGAGTACATCGTGGCGCACGGCATAGCCAGCTCGCTCGACGGCAAGCGCGTGGTCATCGGCTCGGAGCACTTCGTCGTGGAGGACGAGCGGGTCGAGATCTCCGAAGCGCAGAAGGACCTTATCGCGCGCCAGACCGAGGGCCTCTCGCCGCTCTACCTTGCGGTGGACGGCAAGCTCATGGGCGTTATCGGCGTACAAGACCCGCTCAAGGCCGGCGTTCCCGAGGCCATCGCCGAGCTTCGCCGCTTAGGGCTTTCGCGCGTCATCATGCTCACAGGCGACAACGAGCGCACTGCGGCGCGCATCGCCGCGCGCGCCGGCGTCTCCGAGTTCCACGCGAACCTGCTTCCCGAGGACAAGTACGCTTTCGTCGAGGGTCTCAAGGCGCAAGGCGCGCACGTGGTCATGGTCGGCGACGGCGTCAACGACGCCCCGGCGCTGGCGCTCGCTGACGTGGGCATCGCCATGGGGCAGGGGACCGCGGTGGCCAAGGAGGTGGCCGACATCACGCTTACGGGCGGCCAGCTCGGCTCCATCGTGGCGCTGCGCCGCATGAGCGAGGGCCTCATGGGCCGCTTGAACGGCAGTTTCAAGGAGGTCATGGTCATCAACTCGACGCTGCTGGCGGTCGGCATCGGCGGTATCATATCCCCGCAGATGTCCTCGCTTCTGCACAACGCCTCCACCGTCGCGCTGTCCATGCGCAACGGGAAGCGCTACAACGCATAGGCCCGTTGGGAGCTCGCGGGTATCGGCCGATTGGCGGTCGCATGCCTAGTGCCGGCGCCCGACGGCCGATAGGGGGCTGCGTGCCCAGGGTCCGCGGCCTCGCCTTCGGAAAGGAATCCTCGAACTCATCCGGACGCGTACGGCTGGGTTCGAGAACAAAAGCGAAGTGTTCGGATGAGGTTGCGAATCAAGCTTAGGTAGCGGGTTCGTGAAGACCGCGCCAAATCTTCGACGCCCCCGTTGCAAACGCCCGGGGGCGTTGTTATAATCCGAGGGCTGTTTTATCACACATGCGTGTGCGACCCTTCCCGCTAGTGGCCGAAATCGGTTGCGGATGAAAGGGGATGACCGCACGCAGAGGACTAACGAATGGAGAGAGTCATGGCCAAGATCAGCATTCAGACCCTGCTCGACGCAGGCGCGCACTTCGGTCACCAGAAGCGTCGTTGGAACCCCAAAATGAAGCCGTTCATCTTCGGCGCTCGCGGTGACATCTACATCCTGGACCTCAAGCAGTCCCTCATCGGCATGGACCAGGCTTACACCTTCGTCTCCAACGTTGCCAAGAACGGCGGCTCCGTCCTGTTCGTCGGCACGAAGAAGCAGGCCCAGGAGGCCGTCGCCGACGCCGCCAACCGCTGCGGCATGCCTTACGTCAACGCCCGTTGGCTCGGCGGCATGCTCACCAACTTCGTGACCATCCGCTCCCGCGTCACCCGCATGGAGGAGCTGGAGGCCATGGAGGCCGACGGCCGTATGGCGCTGCTGCCGAAGAAGGAGCAGATCCTGCTGCGCAAGGAGCTGTCCAAGCTGCAGCTCAACCTCAACGGCATCCGCAACATGAAGCGCGTCCCCGACGCCATCTTCGTGATCGACACCAACCGCGAGGAGATCGCCATCCGCGAGGCTCATCGCCTGAACATCCCCGTGGTGGGCACGCTGGACACCAACTGCGATCCCGATGACGTCGAGTACGGCATCCCGGCCAACGACGACGCCATCCGCTCCGTCAAGCTGCTGGCCGACTTCATCGCCGACGCCGTCGTCGCCGGCACCGGCGCTCCCGTTTCCGCTGAGGAAATGGCCGCTCCGGCCGAGGCCGAGGCTGCTCCGGCTGCCGAGGCTGCCGCTCCTGCTGCCGAATAAGCACGGGGCCTAACCCACTGGTGTTGCACGCCGTCGGTCCCCGCAGGGCGGCCGACGGCGTTCGAGGTTATTAACGGCGACGCTCCCAGCGCCGCCGCAACAAGGATAGAAAGGATCCAACGTGGCTGCTATCACCGCTTCCATGGTCAAGGAACTGCGCGAGATGACCGACGCCGGCATGATGGAGTGCAAGAAGGCTCTCGTCGAGGCCGATGGCGATATGGAGAAGGCCGTCGACGTGCTGCGCACCCGCGGTCTGGCCGCTGCCGCCAAGAAGGCTGGCCGCGCCACCAACGAGGGCACCGTCATGACCGTCCTGGCCGATGATGCCAAGTCCGCCGCCGCCGTCGAGCTGAACTGCGAGACCGACTTCGTGGGCATGAACGAGAAGTTCAAGGCCTACGCCGAGAAGCTGGGCCGCGCCGCTCTGGCCGCCAACGCCGCCGACGTCGAGGCTCTGCGCGCCTCCACCTTCGAGGGCGAGCCCGTCGAGGACATCCTCACCGACGCCATCCATGTGCTGGGCGAGAACATCCAGCTCCCCCGTGCCACCACCGTCAACGCCGGCGGTATCGCCTCCTACATCCACGGTGGCGGCAAGATCGGCGTTCTGGTGACCTTCGACGTCGAGGGCATCGACCCCGCTTCCGAGGGCTTCCAGGCTTACGGCCGCGACGTTGCCATGCAGGTTGCCGCCGCTTCCCCGGTGTCCGCCAACCGCGAGTCCGTGCCGGCCGAGGTCGTCGAGCATGAGATGGGCATCTACAAGGCTCAGGCTGCCGAGTCCGGCAAGCCCGAGGCCATCCAGGAGAAGATGGCTACCGGCCGTATGGAGAAGTTCTACAAGGAGAACTGCCTGACCGAGCAGGCCTTCGTCAAGAACCCCGACCAGTCCATCAACCAGTACACCGACGAGTGCGCCAAGAACCTGGGCGGCACCATCAAGGTGACCGGTTTCGTGCGCTGGGCTCTGGGCGAGACCGCGTAACCCACGCTTTTCGCCGCATAGCCAGCGAATCGCAAACGCTGCGGGCCGTTCCTTCGCCCTGCATCCGCTTTCATGCTGCGGCATCGGCCGTCGATGCCGCAGCGGAAACGGATGCAGGGCGCGGGGCGGCCCGTTTTCCATTCTCGGGCCATTACCGCTTCTGTGCGCTCGCGATTGCGTTGATACGTTTGCTTTCATCGTGAAGGCCCGCCTTGCGCGGGCCTTCGCTTTATAATGGGCTTTCGCAATCTAGTTCATTCAGGGGGGTTTGCATGTCTGAGAAAGAGATCATCGTCGTCGAGGGCAACAACGTCCTTTCCGGCGAGGTGAGGGTTTCCGGCGCGAAGAACTCGGCTTTGAAGCTCATCGCCGCCTCGCTTTTGGGCCAGGGCGCCTCAACGTTGCATAACGTGCCCCTTATCAGTGATATCGTCGTCATGTCGGAGGTGCTTGAGTGCCTCGGCGCCACCGTCGAGCGCGAGGGCCACACCATGGTCATCGACACCGCCCAGGTGACGTCCCATGAAACGCCTTACGAGCTGGTGTCGAAGATGCGCGCGTCCATCAGCGTGCTCGGCCCGCTGGTGGCGCGTTTCGGCCAGGCTCGCGTGGCCATGCCCGGCGGCTGCCAGATCGGCGCTCGCAAGATCGATATGCACCTGGTGGGCCTTGAGGCCCTGGGCGTGGAGTTCACCGTGGATCACGGGTACCTGAACGCCCACACGCCCAATGGCCTGCACGGCGCCGATGTCACGCTGGAGTTCCCCAGCGTGGGCGCTACGGAGAATTGCCTTATGGCCGCCGTCACCGCTCACGGCACCACCTGCATCGAGAACGCCGCGCGCGAGCCCGAGATCGTGGATTTGGCGAACATGCTCAACGCCATGGGCGGCAAGGTCAGCGGCGCCGGCTCGTCCATCATCCAGGTGGAGGGCGTGCCGCTGGAAAGCCTGCACCCCTGCGAGCACACCACGGTGGGCGACCGTATCGAGGCCGGCACCTTCTTGGCGGGCGGTGCGCTCACGGGCGGCCCTGTCACGGTGCGCGGCATCGACCCGTCGTACCTGCATATGGCCATCATGAAGCTGCGCGCCATGGGCTGCTGCGTCGAGGCGGGGGAGGATTGGATCACCTGCAGTCGCAACCAGCCACTGCAGCCCACCGATATCCAGACGCTTCCGCATCCGGGTTTCCCCACCGACCTGCAGGCCCAGTTCATGCTGCTGTGCAGCTTGGCTCATGGCACCTCCATGGTCACCGAGAACGTCTTCGAGAACCGCTTCATGTTCGCCAGCGAGCTGGCGCGCATGGGCGCCGACATCACCATCGAGGATCATCATGCGCTCGTGCGCGGCGTCAACGACCTGCAGGGCACCGACGTGTCCTCCACCGACCTGCGCGCCGGCGCGGCGTTGGTGCTTGCAGGCATCGTGGCCGAAGGCGAAACCCGCGTGCACAACATCAAGCACATCGACCGTGGCTACGAGGACTACTGCGGCAAGCTCTCCCAGCTCGGCGCCAACGTGTCGCGCCGCCAGGTTGGCGCGGCCGAATAGCCGGACGGGAGCGCCATGGTCAGGAAACGCAAGGACATCACGCAGATCAACTCCAAGCTCACCTCGCGCCGTATGCGCAGCGCAACCTTGGGAACGCACGTCCCCAAGGTGCGCCCGGCGCATATGAACGCCGATCAGGTGGGCTTTTCCAGCCCGCGCAGGCAGAAGCGCGCGCAGCGCGGCTACGTGAACAACGTCATGCCCAGCGCCCAGGGCCCGCGAAGCCGTACTGGGTATGCCAGGGGCCTCGAGTTCTCGCCGGGGGTCAAGCGCCGCACGCTCGCGAAGCGCGTGGGCATCGCCGTGGCGGTGGTCGCCGTGTTGGCGGCCGTGGCCTACGGCGTGGGCTCGTTCACCCTCATGGGAAACCTTAACGGCAAGCTGGAGCTCAAGGATTCCGATGCCGCCAAGGCGCTTACCGCGGTGAAGTCCGGCGATCCGTTCTACACGCTCGTCGTGGCCGAGCTCGATACGCCCGGTATGCCGAATTCCGCCGAGGGCCCCGATGCGCTTGCCCTGGTGCGAACCGATTCCTCTGGTAAGAACGCCTGCATCGTCAGCATTCCCGCCGATGTGCAGGTGTCGCTGAAGGATGGCAAGTATTACCCCATCAGGCAGGCGAGCGTGCGCGAAAGCGATGCCAGCCTGGTTAGCGCCGTTGCCAACTTCGCCGACGTGAAGATCTCGCATGTGGTGAAAATCGACGCAGCCGGCCTCGTGCAGCTGGTGGACACGCTCGGTGGAGTGGATGTGGACCTTTCCGAAGAGGTCGACGATCCCAACGCCGGCAGCGTGTACCTGCCCGCCGGTAGCCAAACCCTCACCGGCGAGGGCGCCCTTACGTTGGCGCGCGCCACCAACTTCGAGTCGCCGCGGCAGACCCAGGCCGAAAACCAGCGCAAACTGCTTGAAGCGGTATCGCTGCGCATGGTGTCGGGGGGCAAGTCCAGCTTGGTCGGCCTGCTCGACCAGCTGCAGGGCGCCTTCGGCACCGACATGGGCTCAAGCGACGCGCTGTCTCTGGCCGAGAGCCTCAAGGGTATGAGCGCTGACTCCGTCACGGGTGCCCTCGTGCCCGGCTACGTCACGCAAAGCGACGGCCAAGATGTGTTCGCGGTTTCGAACTCCTCATGGTCTGAGATGATGGACCGCGTCGATTCGGGGCAGGAACCCGCCGAGCAGACGCAGGCTGCCACCACCGATCCCGGAAGCTTCACCATCACGCTTAAAAATGGCGGCGGCATCACGGGCGCGGCGGCATCCATGGAGTCCACGCTCACCTCGAAGGGCTTCAAGGTCTCGGAGACGGGCAACACCGACACCTCCGTGTACAGCGAAACGCTGGTCATCTACAACTCCAGCGACGCGCAGCCGGCTGCGCAGACCGTGCTCGATGCCATGGGGGTGGGTCGCTTGGTGCAGAACACCGGCGCCTATTCGTTTGGCACCGATGTGCTGGTCATCCTCGGCAAAGACTGGAAACCATCATCGTAACCCCATCCAAACGCCCGATGGCCCCAGCGGGCGCTGTGGTAGAATCGCTCATGATGAACAAAAGACCGAAAGGCAAAGGAGAACCCCATGGTTGAGAAGACCGATGTTGCAGCAGTGCTCGAGCTCATCCGACCCAGCCTGCAGGCTGACGGCGGCGACGTGAAGCTCGTCGACGTTGACGAGGACGGCGTGGTCACCGTCGAGCTGCAGGGCGCTTGCAAGGGCTGCCCCATGTCCCAGATGACGCTGGCCAACGGCGTCGAGCGCATCCTCAAGGAGCGCGTGCCCGGCGTCACCCGCGTGGTACCGGCGGTCATGTAAGCAGGTAAACATCAGGTAAGCAGGCGGAGAAGGGAAGCGGAAGGCATGAAGTGTTGGGAATTGCGCGGTTGC
>JAUNWR010000042.1:0-14285 GCA_030540215.1 Coriobacteriia bacterium
GTTGACCTGCCACGATGCCTGTGTTTCTCACTACCTCTATCCTTCCGGTCACCGATATAAACCGGCTTAAGGATAAGCCAGCTCCAGCAAACGCTTACTCGTGCGCATTCAGCTGCAGCAGCTTGAAACCTTCGTTGCCCGCGTCTTCCACGGCATGCTCAACATGCGCGGGGACACGCAACACCTGACCGGCCTCAAGCACAATGCGGCTTTCCGGCAGCACAACGCACGCCGCGCCTTCCACCAGGTAATACAGCACATCGCCGAAGTATTCTTCCTCGCTCACGCTTTCACCCGGTGCAAACGCCAGCAGCGTAAGGTCGAACCCAGCATTGCGCGTAAGCGCCATACTCGACACCTGACCTGGGCGAATATCGATCATCTGAGCCAGCGACGTTGCGGCATCAGTTGGTAAGTTGCGAAGCGGCATAAAAGCCTCCGTTCGTTCGCGGCCTTAAGAGTTGCGTTGCCTCGATTGCGAATATAAGCGAATCTTGCTTGTCAATGCCATCATGTAGCGAAAATGGCAACTCGGCGCCGTGTAGCGCCGCCTATTGGCAAGCGGCGCTACACGTAGTACAAAAACGATCGCAGGCGCTCTTCGACGCTTTGGTCAAGCGCGCCGTCGAACGCCAAGTGCAAAAGCGGCGCCTGGCAAGGCACGCTCTTCAAGCGCAGCATGATGTCGACGTTCTCGTACATAGACGCCACCGCCACAACGCCGTCGGCCCTCTGGCCCGCCTGCACCGCCTTCGCGCACCGATACCGCGCGTTCGCACCTGCGAACCGACCCAGCGCGTCGGTTGCAATCTGGCGAAGCTGCGAATGGTCCGACGCATAGGCGGACATATCACCCAACGCGTCGGCCACTTGCTGCATCATGCCGGCAAGTCTCCCCAGCAACGCACGCCACTCGTCCTGCGGCAGCGTGCGCTGTTCCGCGCCGAACAGCGGGTCGGTCTCAACCGCCGTGCTCACTTCCAGCGGCCCCGTTGCCAGCTGCGGCTGCGCCGCCGCGTGCTCATGCGAGCCGTCACAGCCGCCAAGCGCGTGAGCGCATGCTGCTTCGCAATCGGCAGCAAGCGCCTGCACGTCCGAAAGCGTGAGCGCCTGATCACGGTCGGACTCAGGCTGAGACGCCGGCACGTCCGGCAGGCCCACCACCCTCGGTGCGCCGGTTTCGCCTAACATGGGCATGAGGCCGCCGACCACTTTGCCGTGCCTTGCCTCGTCGCAGCCGTCTTCCCAGACGAACAGCAAGTATTCGGCGAACGGGGCGCGCATCGCGCGGTAGCCTTCGCCCTCCAAGCGGGCGAACAAACCGCCCGTGAGCTCGTCGCCGACAACCAGCGGCCACTCGCCCACAAGCGCAAGGGTTTTGCGAGGCGCTACAGGCACATCCTGCCAGCTTTCTCGGGCAGCGCTCGCCGCCGTCAACACGTCTTCCAAGGTCAGATGCGGTTTTGCGAACGCTTCCTGCAGCGCGGGACGCGCAGCAGGCGCGGCCGCCCACACCACATCACCGGCAAGCACATGCACGAACAAGCCCTCGAGATCAGCCACATTGCACGGCAGCAGCTCCACATCGGGTGCCACAACACGCACGTCGCCATGCCCCTTCGCATCCAGTACGCTACGGATAACGCGGTCGAACTGCCCATCGGCTTCGCCGCCCTGCGACGACGGCAGCAACAACTGGCCAACGCGCCAGCCACCTTCCGCACTCGCGACTGCAGCTGCAGCGACATCACGTTCGGCATACGGCCCGTCAACAGCACCAGCACCTTCGCCGCATGCTCGCGCCCCGCCCTCAAGGCACGCAGCTGCGCCAACATCGACAGCAGCTGCTAAGCTCACGCCCAGCAAGCTGGCAAACGAGTAGTATTCCTTACTGGTGCACTCTTTGCGCCCCAGCTCCAGCGTTGCCGGCGTGGGCACCAGCTCGCGCACGGGAATGCCCTGGCCACGCAACCACTGCGCCGCAAGCGGACCATACGGTCCGAACGACGGCAAGCCCGCTAACTCGCCTTCGCGCAGCGGCTCGCACGCCGAGTTCACCACGCGCCGCGACGTAGGCGTGCCGCGCAAATCCGCCGCCTCGTAATGTTCGATAGCGTTCAAAAACGCCTCCACGCGCGTTTCCACGCCCACCTTCGAGTAATGCTCGTCCATCTCGATGTGCAGGTACGGCTTGCTCCCCATTTCCTCGGCGAACAGATGGCTGATCATGGTATCGGGGCCGCAACCGTGGTTGGTCAGGTACACGGCGAACAGGCGCGGGTCGCGGCGAACGAGCTTCGCACCTGAAAGGATATGCTGGCCGAACGGCCACACCACGCCAGGATAATCCGCGGATATGCCCAGGTCATGCGCATGCAGGTGACTTACGGTGATAACTTTCCAGCCTCGATCGAGCAGCATGTCGGGTATACCCATGTTCAGCGCCGGGTCCACGATGCCGTAGTTGCGCGTGATCAGCACGATAACGCGCTCTCCTGGTTTCAGACCGGCCAGCAGCAGATCGCCCAGCTCCTCGGTTTTGCGCGTGAACTCCGTGACGGCGAACCCGCCGGCCAGCATGGCGCGCGCCGTTTCCTGCGGCGTGCGGCCAAGTTGCGCTCCGACCTGCAGCATGACCTCCGCCATGGCACCCTGTCCGAAATCAAGGTTCATCAGGGGATTCAACAGCGTGATGCCGTGGCCTTCGTAGTCCAGTTCGGACGCCACGATGGCCGGGATGGACTGCATATATGTGCACGCGTAGTTGTGCGGCACCGTCGACTTCAGATGGCGAATGGTGTGCACGCTGGGCATGAACACGTAGTCGACGTCCATATCAAGCAGCTGCGCCATGTGACCGTGCACCAGCTTCACGGGGTAGCATGTCTCGCCTTGTGCGCTTGCTTGCGCAAGGCGTACCGTCTCCTCATCGGATGCGTCGGTCAGCACCACGTTGAAGCCGAGCTGCTTGAAGAAAGCGTTAGCCATGGGAAACAGCTTGTGCAACATCAAGCAGCGTGGGATACCCACCGTTTTCTTCGCCGGGTCGCGCGTGGGGTCGTAGCCTTCGAGGAACATCTCGTCGACTTTATGGAAGAACGCGCGGTTTGCGGCAATTTCGGCCGGGTCTATGCGACGGGTTTCGTGCGAGGCGCCCAAAAGGTCCCAGCCCTTGAAGTTAGAGCGTACGTTTGCCTGTCGGGGGGCATGCTGGTTCGACATCGCGCCTGTGTCCAGCTCTTCACCTTGCTCATCAGCGCTTTCACCGATTTGCACCGGTTCTAGCACGCCCTGGGACTCCGCAGCCAGCAACGCTGCACCCACGGCACCCGAAACGGCGAACCACGGGCTGACCGTAAGGCTCTCGCCCGCATACGCGCGAAAGGCCGCCACGATGGCGGGGTTGTAGGCAACGCCGCCCTGCAGCACGATGCGCTGCCCCACTGGTTTGGCGTTCACCACTTTGTGCAGGTAGTTGCGCACCACCGACAGGCACAGGCCGGCAGCAACCTCGGACTTGGTCGCACCTTTCGCCAAAGCGGCATTGATAGCGGTTTCCATAAACACCGTGCAACGTTCGCCCAGTTCAACAGGATGTTCCGCCGAAAGCGCCAGCGAGCCGTAATCGGGAAGCGCAATGCCTAGGCGCGCCGCTTGCTCTTCCACGAAACTGCCCGTGCCCGCCGCGCACACCTTGTTCATTTGAAAATCGGCCACCTGGCCAGCAACCAGGCTGATGTACTTAGAATCCTGCCCGCCGATTTCGAACACGGTGTCCACTTGCGAGTCAGCCGCAGCGGCAGCGCGCGCTTGTGCGGTAATCTCGTCGCGTACGGCATCGGCTCCGATGAGCTTGCCGATCATGGTGCGCCCGCTGCCCGTCACGCCCGCGGCCACTACACAGGCGCGATCGCCCACGCGCTGCGCCAACGAGGCAAGCCCGTCGCGCACGGCCTGCTTGGGGTTGCCGCGCGTGCGCAGGTACTGCGCGTCCAGCAGCACGCCGTCAGTGCTGACAAGCACAAGGTTTGTGCTGGTAGATCCCACGTCCACGCCCAGCGCCACTGGCACGGGAGCACCTTGTTCCAGCGCATCCACCACCGCCGAGCGCGGCACCGCGCCACCTTCGCGGGCGGGCGAACCCTGCGGGTTCCACGGGCTAGGAGCCAACGCAAAACCGCAGTTCGGCATGCAATCAACCTGCGGCAGCTGAGGCAGTCGCGACAGGTCGTCGGCCTGCGCAGCCTGCGTTCCTTCAAGCGCAGAGCGCAAGGCAGCAAGCGACGCAAGCCCCGCGGACGCGTCACTTGCCGCGCCCGCGCCCGCAGCAATGCGTTCGCCATCGCGCCCGCCCGCGCCTTCCGCCGCCGCCAGCGCCGCGCCCACCGCTTGCGCGCACACAAGCTTTTCGTCCGCGAGCAATTCGCCTTCCGCCAGGTCAAACACCTCGCGCACCGCACGAACCACGCCAGCGTTCTCCAGCACGCCGCCAGCCAGCGCCACCGGCTTTTCAACCGGCAGATTACGCACAATAGTGGCCTTGAACGCCTTCACCGTCGCATGGCACAAGCCTTGCAGGATGTCCTCAACAGGCACGCCCTCCTGCTGACGGTGAATGATGTCGGTTTTGGCGAACACGCTGCAACGGCCTGACAAACGCGGCACACTTTGCGCACGTGCCACCAGATCAGAGTAGCTTTCCAGCGGCAACCCCAAACGCTGCATCTGATCCTCGAAAAAGCTGCCCGTACCCGCCGCGCAGCTTTCGTTCATAGCGAATTCCGGCGCCGAACCATGGGCAAAACCCGTAGCGAACACGCCCGACTGCGCACCCATCCCAATCACGCTCGCCGCCTGAGGTGCAAGCGCCCGCACGCCTTTGACCAGGGCCGGAACCTCTTCCAGCACACGCAAACCCGGAACCAGCGCACGCAGCATGTCCGCGCCGCTGCCCGTAGCGACCACACCGCCGCACGCCTGAGCGGACAGCGACAGAGATCGGTCGGCGCTCCCGTCGGCCAGCTCGGCCAGCATCGCGCGCAAACACGGCAACGGCGAGCCTTTGTGCGCACGCCGAATCACGCGCAGCACGGTGCCACCCGCGTCAACCGCCGCCACTTTCACCGACGAGGCACCGATATCGATTCCCATGTAATACACGCTCTGCTCCTTCAAGCTACTCTCGTCTATCTCGCGCGCAAAACCTACGCGCCGGCCTTGTATGCCTCGAACTCGCCCAAAAACTCGTCGCGATCAAGGCTGCGCACCTGGCACACGTCCTCGAACGTGACCAAGTCGACGATGGGGTTGTCCAGCGAGAAGGGGAAGCCCTTCGACTGCAGGAACGCTTCGAGTTTCGGCTCGTCCGCGCACAGCTGGCGCATGGTCTTGGTTGTATCCATATGCAAATCCTTTCAGAGGGTCGATAACGTTTCTGGGCGGCTCGGAACATGATCGGCCTCGCGAAACTGCCGCCCCATCAGGTCTGCGCCCGCAAGTGCCCCGCGATGCCGGCGCGCCGTCGGCTCGCCCGCCGCGGACGGCTTACCTAGCTTTCGTCACACCGCCGCCTGCGGCCACGCAAACCCCGCCGCAGCGTCCGCACCACCGTCTTGCACATCGGCCAGGTTGATGCGATCGGCACCCAACAGGCGCGCGTCATCCTCGCCGTGTGTGGCGACCAGCAGCGTGCGCCCGGCGCGATGGCGCAGCACGAAGGCGATGACGTTCTCCTTCGTTGCTTGATCCAGGCCGGTAAACGGCTCGTCAAGCACAATGAGGTCGCTCGGGAACGCAACGGCACGCGCTAGCGAAACGCGCCTGCGCATGCCGCCGGAAAGTTCCATGGCCGACTGGCTCAGGCAGTCCGCCGGCAAAATCTCGGCCAGCAGCGCAGCCACGTCGGGCCGCCTTGTATCGGGCGGCAGCACCAGCGCCACGTTCTCCACCGGCGTCAAGGTTTCGCACAAGCGGTCTTCTTGGAACATCATGCTGATACGACCAGGGGAAATGCCGCGAATCTCTCCGGAGTCGGCGTGTTCGAGGCCCAACAGCACCCGGAACAGCGTGGTCTTGCCGCTACCCGAGGGCGCCATCAGGCAGCGCACACCGCCGCCCGGCAACGTGAACGTCACGCGCCGCAGCACCTCGTTGGCACCGTACGCCTTGCACACGTGGCGAAACTCCACGTCCGACAACGCGCCGCCAGAGGCAAGCGAGTCGGCCGCGCCGAATAACGCCGCACCCGCGAACGCGCCTTCACCCACGGCCACGCCAGAGCCCGCCGCCCTCTTCTTCCCGAATAGCCCCACGTCACTCGCCTCGTTTCCCGATGAAGCCGCCCAGCGGACGGTTCGCGCGCTTGAGCAGCGCCATGAACGCCTTCTCGAACAACACCGATGCCACCATCACCACCACGGTCCATGCCAGCAAATCGGGCGTGTCCAAAAACGTGCGCGCCGTAGCCATCTCTTTGCCGATAGAGGGTTTCGGCGTGGCCAGAACCTCGGCCATGATGCCGCTTTTCCACGTCATGCCCAGCGAAATCTTGGTGCTGGACAGCAGAAACGGCATGAACGCCGGGCGATACACGTACAGAAACGTGCGCCACTTCGACAGCCCGTATACGCGCGCCATCTCCAGCATCTGCTTGTCCACGCTTTCGAAGCCGGTGACCATGTTCGTGTAGATGAGCGGCAGCACGATGAAGAACGCCAGGAACACGGTGAGCGCCTGGTTGCCTACCCAGATGAGCAGCAAGATGATGAACGACGCCACCGGGATGGTGCGTAGCAGGCTGATGATGGGGTCGATGAAGTCGCGAAACAGACGCACGCGGCACGCCACCAGCGCCAGCAGGAAGCCCACCGCAAACGACAGCAAAAAGCCCAGCGCGATGCGCCCGAAGCTGGCGCCGACGATCATCCAGAAGTTCGGCATGACCACCTGGTCGGCCAGCGCCTGAGCCGTGCGGATAGGCCCGGCAAGCACAAGGCGGTTGTCGACCACGTGGTCCAGCAGTTCCCACACCACCAGCCAAAACGCAATGATGATCGCCTTGCGGGCGAACTGCTTGCGCGCGCTGGTCTTGCTGGCGGCGGCGCGGCGCTCGGCTGCAGCACGTTCGGCGTCCAAAATACGCTGCGCCTCGTCCTCGACCATAAGCCCTTGCGCAGACATCACGCGCACCACCTGGCTTTTCGCCACGCCCATGCTGGTGAGCATGCTCATGATCTCCTCGCAGGTGACGCCTTTAGCGGTGGCCGTCTGCATCATGAAGCCCATCTGCGCGTCGGCCATGCCGTTTTGCCGCACCATTTGCGCCATCATGGCAACCTTTTCTTCAGGCATGCCCACCTTCGCGGCAATGGCGGCGAACTGCATACGAGGCAGCTCGTCGGGCGCATCGGTGGCGACGGCGCCACGCGCGCCCATGCCGCCCACCAGTCCTTTCAACTTTTCGAACATGGTTCCCTTTTCCGTTACTTGCCGCCAAGCGCTTCAACGGCGGCCTGCGCGTCGGCCGCGCTAGCGGTCACGCCGCCGTTGCCGGTGCCGGCGCTGCTTTCATGCTGCGTGGCCTGCTCCAAGCCCGCCTGCAGGAAGCGCTCGTCCAGCTGACCTTCAGGCGGCAGGTAATAGAAGTCCTCACCGGGCATCTTGCCGCCGATAGAATCGGGATTCGCCAGATACAACTCGTGCAAAAAGCCCGACAGCGCCGTGCGCATATCCTCGCCCGTCAGGTTCACCATGGAAATGTAGGGCATGGCGTCAAGCGCCACGGAGTTGTTCAAGAACGTGCCCAGCTCCTCTTGCAGCGCGGCGGCGTCGCCCATGTTCTCAAGCGTCCAGCTCACGGACTGGCCCGCCATGTTCAGATACTCGACGACGGCCTGCTCGTGCTCTTCCAGGAACTGTTTGTTCACAATGGTTGTGGTGGTGACGGCCTGACTGCCCGTGTCGGCGAAGGCGCGGTCCCACTCAACCGTCAGGTCGATGGGGATATACAGCGGGTTGACCAGGATCTTCGCCAGCGAAACGAACGGCTGCGGCAAAATGGCCACGCACCCGTCCTGCTGCTGCATCATGTTGAGCACCTCAAGCGGGCTGGATTTGAACTCCAGGTTGAACGTGCCCTCGAGGCCGTTTTTCGCCAACAGCGCCTCGATGGTGTACTCCGGCGTGCCACCCTCGCCGTAGCTGTATACGGTGCGACCGCGTAGGTCGTCGAGCGTGTACACCGATTCGTCGTTGGTCATAACATACAGCACGCCCAGATTATTCACGCTGATAACCTCGTACTGGTTTTTCAGCTCAGCGTTGTTGTACAAGATGGGCCCGATGTTGCTGGGCAACGTGCAAATGTCGTAGTCGCCCTTATTGAACAGAGCGGACAGTCCCACGTAGTCCACGCCGTTAGGCTCGAACGTGAAGTTATTGAACGTCTTGCCCGCCTGAGCAGCCACGATGAACTGCGACAAGCCCATAGACGGCGGCCCCATGATAAGCCCCACGCGCACGTCGCACGCATCGGCGCTGCCCATAAGCTCGCGCGCTTCGGTGTGCGTGGAGAACGTAACGCCATCGTTTGCATCGCTGCCGCCCGCAGCTACGCCGCCCTTCGCGCCTTCGCCCGCCGAGCATCCGCCCAGTCCCAACGCCGAAAGCGCCGCCACGCCCGCAAGCGCCGTGAAGCTGCGCCGCGTCATCAAGAAGTTAGCCATATATGTCCGCCTTTCACACGGAAAGGCTTTGACGGAAGCAACACGTAGTAAGCCAGCCAATGTATGCGCCCGGATTAATAACCGCTAATCATAATGCCCTGTCAAAGCCGCTTTTATACACGGCTAACAAGTTTAGTTAAACGAGGCGAATTTGTCAGTGACCTATGTTACCTATAGACAACTTCACGAAAAGTTTGCAAAGGGAAATTCACGGATCAGAGCTGCTTAGTTAAGTACTCCCTGATAAGGTAGCTCAAACGCCACCACCCCACGGCCACGCTCGCCGATAACGCCTGCATCTATAAATCGACGGCGATATTGCGATATCTGCTGCGGCTTTTGCCGAGCCACACAATCCTTGCGCCTATGCCGTTGCCTGAGCTTTTGCAGGGCGGCCGGCCTTTGGCTTTTCGGCAAGGCGAGCCTCTATGCTATCGAGCGTCACCCAAACAGTGCCACCATCCCTAAAAGCTTCCAGCTGATTTACCTTGACCATCTGCGAAACACGGCCCTTGGTAACGCCGAGCATTTCAGCCGCACGCGACGCGTTAACTTTGCGAACAGTGTCTTTGTCGGCATTGACCGCGACAATAACGACCTTACCGCCATTTTTCGCCTGGTTGCCAAACGTCTGCTTCGGAAAAGGCTCATCGTGGATTGCCCGATATTCACACTCAACCTGCAACCATTCTGCAGCCATTTCGCACGCATTGGCAAACGTGGCGCCCTGCGTGCCACCATCGAAGTCATACGGCAAGGCCACGAACAAACCGGCTTCTTCAAAAATCTCGAACTCATATACATGCAGCATGTTCGACCTCTCTTTCACGCATCACTTCAAACCCGCTTGTTTTCGTATAGCGTCCGCCAAACGCTCGCCAATCTCCCTATGACGAGGAACCTCTGTACGATGGCCCGGCTTTGTGAACACCTCGTGGTTTGCGCCGCCTTTGCTCACAAACCCTGCAGCAAGCAATTCCCTCACCAAATCACGTCGCTTCACCATCTCTGCTCCTTTATCATAAACATCTGTTTATATTTTTACAAGCTTCCTTTGCCTCTGAATTTACTAGAACATATGTTTGTTTTCAGCATACTGAAAACAAACATATGTTCTAGTCTTGACTTACACGAAAGGCGAAAAACACGGAGGGGCCCGCAGCGCATGCCTGGCCACGAGTCCCCATAGCGACTCAAAACGTTACGAAGCCGGTGGCTCACTCCGCCCGTCCCCTTAAACGCAAAAGCGCCCCGCGGGCTCTTTCGAACCTGCGAGGCGCATCGGGCAATGGGACAGCGCACCCGGTGCGCTGTCCCGGTTGCTCGCCCGCCGCCGGTGGCGGCGGGCTTGCTAGCCGCTGCTCAGCAGCAGCCGTTACTTGCTTGCGGCGTCACTTGCCGCATCGCCGGCAGCCGCAGCTGCGCGCTTCTTGCGGCGGTAGGCGTACGCGCCGCCAGCCGCTCCGGCAACAGCCAACACGGCGATGCAACCCAGCGCGATCGCGACCGCGGGATTGGACGAGGCCGCGTCGGCCAGGTCCTCGACCGCGCCGGCAACGCCGGACTTCGCGGACCCGGACGACTTGTCGTCGGCGGCCTTGCCGCTCTTGGCAGCCGCGCCGTCCTTGGCGCTACCGTCCTCGGCAGCCGCCAGCGCAGCCGCCGCAGCGTCGTCAGAAGCAGCCACGCCGTTCTCGCCATTCAAAATGGCCTGCGCCGCGGCCGGCAGCTCGCCGCCGCCGCTTGCGGGCAGCGAACCTGCCACCAAGTCGACCTCCCAGTTCGTGGTCCACGTGTGATCCCACACGCCGTTGAAGATGCCGGCGGCGATGGTCCGAGCCAGCCAGCCTATGGTCACGCTGGAAGTGCACGTGCCCGCGAACTGCGTCTGATCGGCCGTGGGCGTGCCCAGGTCAATGGTCACTGTGGAACCGTCGTAGCTCACACCGCTGCCCCACACGTTGTTGACGGTCATCACCTTGTCCTGGATAACCACCGGGGCGCTCACCCACGCATGGCCGGAAGCGTCCACCGTCATGGTGGCGTTGTTGCTCACCGGCGTCGAGGGCGGGAAGCCGCCGTTGGTCAGGTGCGGGTTCAGCGGCAGGCCCGTGGTGGCCTTGTCGAACCACAGGTTGGCCGAAACCGTGTACGTACCAGCAGCGAAGTGACCGCTCGTCGTGGTGCCCACCGTGGTCGAACCGCCCGGCGTGGGGCTGGGGCTCGGCGAAGGCGTCGGCGTCGGGTCCGGCGTGGGCGCAGGATCGGGCGTGGGCTCCGGGTCCGGATCGGGCACCGGGTCAACGCCATCGGGCAGCGCCGAAGCCGGCAAGCTGGAGTAGTTCACCGTCAGCTGCAGCGCCACCGTGCCGGTAGGTGCAATGTCCATGTCCAGCGGCACTGCATACAACTTGCTACCCGCAAACGTATAGGACTTCACGCCCGTTACCATGTCGTCGGTCAGCGGCACCGACACGTGGCTGATGCGCGTATCGTACTTGCCGTAGCTCCACACCGATGCGTCGGCCGGAACCTTGCGCGTCACGTCAACCTTCGGCAGCTCGGCACACGTGCCCAGCTCCTGCGTGGTGAACACGGGGTTCAGCACGTCAAGCTCAAGCGTCTTGGAGTCATCGGCCGCAACCACCAACGTGGCGTTCTTCGTCAGCGGGGTGGTAGGCGTGGTGCTCGCCACGCCTACCGGGTTGTTGCCGTCCAAAACAGGCTCATTGCCCGCCTTGTCGGCGAACGGGTTGTTCGGGTTGTTGGCGTACACCGTAGCGCCCGGGATAACCGGGTTGTACTCGCCCGGCATACTCAAATTTGCCGTGATGGTGTACGTGCCCGGCTTCAGCACGCCCGTGGACGCAGCCTCAACCGTAAGCTTGCCGCCCACGTACATGAAGTTGTAGTTGGCCGACTTGCCGCCAGCGGGCGTCAAGTCGTAGGTTTTGCCAGCCTCAAGCGTTGCGGGTGCGGAAACCGTCGGGGCTTCATAGCCCGCAGCGGAAACAGCCGTCTCGCCGCCCACGAAGCCCGTAACCTCCACGCCCAGCTGCGGCGCAATGCCAACCGATACCGTTTCGCCCACATACGTGGCCGTCAAAGTCGCCTTGGCAATGAACCAGGGAATCTCCACCGGGTCGGTGGAGCCATCGTCCCACACAAAGCCCGTCTTCAGCGTGGCCACCGCCGTGTAGGAGCCAGCATTGGTGGCGGTGGCACCGGAAAGCGCGAAGCCCTCCGCAGCCTCAACGCCCGCCTGCTCGGCGCCCGTGTACACGAGGCCAGCAACCGCAGAAGGCTTGGCAACCTTCACGCGCTCGTCCTTGGTGCCCGGCTTCATGGAAGCGCGGAACGCGTCAGCCGCAGCCCGCAAGGCATCAGCAGCATCGGCCACCATTTGATTGGACACCAAGTTGGCATCGATCACCGCAGAAGCCTGAGCAATAGCGTCCTTGAACGCCGCCATAGCTTCCTCAGTCACCCACGTGCCCTCGGTCGATACATCGGAGCCGTCCGCGGAAACAGCCACGCCAGCAGCAAGCTGCTCGGCATCGGTCACCGCAGAAGTCAACGCCGAACGATCAACCACGGCATCAGCCTTGGCCGACGAGTAATCGATGTCCAGAATCAGCGCATCCTTGCTGACATCAGGAGCAATGTCGGTGTTAATGGGCACCGCGTACAGCTTGCTGCCTTTGAACACGAACTGCTGCTGGCCGGAATCGGTACCCTCGGGCAGTTGCACCGTTATGCTACCAACACGCGTGTCGTACTTACCGTAATCCCACACGCTCTTGTCAACAGGCGAAACGCGGTCAACTGTCACATTGGGAAGCTGGTCGCACGTACCAAGCTCTTGCAACGTGAACACCGGGTTGGGAAGTTTCAGCGTCAGCGTCTTGGTGCCGTCGGGAGCAACCGTAATAGTAGCGTTGTTCGCAACCGGCGTAGTCGGAGCCGAAGCCTCAACACCAACCGGATCATTGCCGTCCAAAACGGGACTATTACCCGCCTTGTCCGCAAACGGGTTATTCGGGTTGTTCACATACACCGTTACGTTTGCAAGCACCGGGTTGTACTCACCCGGCATGCTCAAGTTAGCCGTAACCGTGTACGCGGTGCCGGCGTCTTTCAGGCCTGCTTTTTGCGCGGCTTTGAACGCCGTCACGGCAGCGGCCAGGGCTGCTGCCTGGTCCTCTACCGCTGTTTTGCTAACTGCCTTCGTGCTGCTGGCAAGCGCCTGAGCATCGGCAATGGTAGAAGCAAGCGCATCGTGGTCAGCTTGGGAAACCCACTGGGTGTTGGACGAAACATCCTTGCCATCAGCGGAAACCGTGGTGCCGTCAAGCAGAGCCTGCGCCTCGGCGATAGGCTGGGTCAGCGTGCTAACGTCGCCAGCCTCCACGATCTTCCACGTTATCTTCTTGTCGGAAGTTGCCTCATCACCCTCGCAACCAGCCCATCTCAAATTCGGATGTTGCAGTGAAACCGTGCACGTATACGTTCCGGCATCGGTAGCTCGCGACACGCCATCGATAACATCATAGTAAGTAATGTCAATGCGAGAGCCCTTGCGCACACCTGTCTGCTGCTTGCCCGTATAGACCAAATCATTCACCGTAGGAACATCGATATCCGTCCATTTCAGATAGCGCATGTTTTCGTTCACGGTATAAAAATCGCCAAAGCCGGACAGCACGCAATTTTGAATGACGCCATGCAGGCGTTTTCCATCCGAGCTTACGTCATCCGCAACCATGGAGAACGTACCTGTTTGCGGGCTCCTCAAATATGCCACGCTCTCGATGTCATCCGGTCCGTTGAAAACAGCCACATCGTTAGCGCCCGTAAACGAAGTCGGATAATCGCTAGCATTCCACCACCAGGTAGAGGGCGTAGACAAATGGTTAATCGTTATTACCGTATTTTCGGAGTCATTTGAAACAGCCGTGTTGCCTTGCGAATCCTTCAGATGAAGCGAAAAGCCCTCGAAATCGACTGTTTTATAGCACTCCTTCTTCATGATTTCCAAGAAGGCATCGTACTGAGCATCACCAGCGGAGTATTTGGTCACTTCAATGTGCGACCCTTCATCCTTCAAAAACGGCGACACGGAAGCTTCGCGAGACTTAATGGAAACCTTTAGCCCCGTTGCCGGGTCCTCGTAATTCCGAGTAATCCATTCTCTTGCCGCAACGCCGTCTTCATCGGCAATAACGAATCGATAGAGGCCTATACTGGTAGAGCCCATATCAATAGCAACGCTGTTGCCATCGGAAGTAGCGATAGGCATATTCACAACGTTGTTGCTAACCCAGCTAAGTTCGCCACCATAGCTTTCCGATATAAAGAACAGGGCTGGCTTTACGACCTTGGAAGGCAGCGTTAAATGCGATTGCTTGAGTTTCCAGGACTCGTAGCTGATTTTCTGGCCATCCGGTCCATAGATGCCAAAGGAATATACACCAAAATCGGGAACCTGCTCATATTCCTTATCAAGGTGAGATTCAGCAAACGAATGCTCGTCGCTATCCTCGGCTGCTTTCGACACCTTTA
>JAUNWR010000043.1:0-14132 GCA_030540215.1 Coriobacteriia bacterium
CCTGATGGGTCGGCTTCGGTTGATGCGACTGCCGTCGAAACATCTGATGGGGCGCAGGCTGCGGCAACGTCGGCGGATTACTCCGAAGGCGGCCGTGCGTCCGACGCCGCCGACGAAGCATCTGCTGCGCTAGAGGATGGGGAAGAGCGTGCTGCCCGGCTTGAGGCTCGGGGTTCCAAACCGGCTCGCAAGCGTCGCAAACCTTCGCGTGCCCAACAGCCCGAGCAGGTGCATGGGCGGACGCCCGAGCAGCTCATCTTCGATGCTGTGCGCGGTGCGGGCGCCGACGGGGTTGGCATCGCCGATTTGTCCAAGCTTGTGCGCAGCACGTTCAAGTCTTTCAAGGTTCGCGACCACGGATTCGCTCAGATGCGGCAGTACATCGCTTCTCTTGCAGATATCAAGGTTGAGAAGCGGGGCAGCGATTATTTCGCCGTGCTGGAAGAATAGGCTTGCGCTTTACGTGATGCGCTGCATCGTTCGGCGTATCACGTGTTTCCATCCGGTTAAATCCGCCGTTTAAGGTGATAACCGGCCAATCAACCCTGTCGCGTGCTGCTGGTTTTGCTATGATTGCTAGGCGCAAAATCGCGCAGATGGGCGTGCGGGCGTGGCGGAATTGGCAGACGCGCCAGATTTAGGTTCTGGTGGGCAACCCCCGTGAAGGTTCAAGTCCTTTCGCCCGCACCATTTGAGGGGAGCATGCACGCATGCATGCTCCCCTCAGCTGCTTTATGCTGAAGCTTGCTTTTCCCGGTGTGGGGCAAGGCAGGCGGGAAGGAACGATTGGTATGGAAACTTTGAAGGCAATCGGGCGGAAGTGGAACGACATCAGCCTGATCAAGCGCATTCTCGTCGGTTTGGTCATCGGCGCCGTTTTGGGCGTGTTTTGGCCGGGTAACGACGTGCTCGAGATGTTCGGCACGTTGTTCGTCTCCGCGCTGAAGGGCGTGGCGCCCATCCTGGTGTTCTTCTTGGTCATCAGCGCGCTTGCAAACGCGAAGGGCGCCGGTGCCATGAAGGTGGTCGTGATCTTGTATCTGGCTGCTACGTTCATCGCTGCGTTCGTCGCTGTTTTGATGAGCTCCCTATTCCCCGTGGAGCTTACCCTGGCCGCGGCGCAGGACACCTCAGCGGCTCCTTCCGATATCGGATCGGTGTTCACCAAGCTTCTGCTGTCCATCGCATCCAACCCCGTTGATGCCTTGACCAACGCGAATTACCTGGGCATCCTTGCTTGGGCCGTGCTGCTCGGCATCGCCCTGCGCCACGCCAAGGATGGCGTGAAGGACGTCTTCTCCGCGATCTCCGATGCGGTTTCGCAGGTCGTGCGTTGGATCATCTCCCTGGCTCCGTTCGGCATCCTGGGCCTGGTGTACACCTCCGTCAGCACCAACGGCCTTGAGATCTTCACCGAGTACGGGCAGCTTCTGTTGGTGCTCCTTGCAGCCATGGCCGTTGTCGCCTTCGTGACCAATCCGCTTTTGGCGTTTGCGTGCTTCCGCAAGAATCCTTATCCGCTGGTTTGGCGTTGCACGAAGGATTCTGGCGTCACGGCATTCTTCACCCGCAGCTCTGCTGCTAACATTCCTGTGAACATGGAGCTTTGCAAGAAGCTGGGCCTGAACAAGGACAACTACTCCGTGTCCATCCCGTTGGGCGCCACCATCAACATGGGCGGCGCTGCTGTCACCATCTCCCTTATGGCGATGATGGCCGCTCACACCATGGGCATCCAGGTCGGCTTCGGTACCGCCGTTATCTTGGGCGCGCTCTCCGCTGTGTCCGCTTGCGGCGCTTCCGGCGTTGCCGGCGGCAGCCTGCTGCTCATCCCGCTGGCCTGCAGCCTGTTCGGCATTGGCAACGACATCGCCATGCAGGTCGTTGGCATCGGCTTTGTGATCGGCGTTATCCAGGACTCCGTGGAGACTGCCATCAACTCTTCCACCGACGTGCTGTTCGCGGCTTCTGCCGAGTACATGCAGTGGCGTCGCGAGGGTCGCGATTTCAAGCCCGGCGCGGACGCGTAGGGTATAAGCGGCAAGCTGAATATACCGATACCTCAGGAGGGGACGCGATCGCGTCCCCTCCTTGCGTTTGGCGGTGTTCTGGCGTCTGGGTATGTGGAGAGCGCAGGATACCGGCGATCAGGGTAGCCTTGCATCCTCCTGCGATTGCGACGGCTGCTTGTCGCCGTCGACGGGCGGTATGCACGTCCGAGTTTCGTAGCGTTCGCGCAGGCGGTTTAGAGGACGGGCTAGGGAAGGAAAGGGGGGAATGTCGGCGGTATGGACCATCGAGGTTTGAGACGTTCGCAAAGGGCGTGGGCAAATAGGGCAGACGTTGGGAGGCGCCGACTTGCATGCTTTCCCTTGCTATGCCTGCGCATGCTATGCCTGCGAACGGGCGCATGGCAATGAAAAAGGGCGCCTAAGCGCCCTTTAACAGACTATGGGATGCGAATTTGCAGGTTAGCCCACGAACCTGCCGAGCAAAAAGCCGATGATCACGCATGCAGCAGCGAAGCAAGCCGAAAGACCCACGAGCCGGGTGTCATGATGCTTGTCTCGGTTGCGCTCCTCCTGCTCCTTGCGCTTGGCGGGGAAGTAGGAATAGCCGTCGGTGGTGATGGCTACCACAGTGCCCCGACGATCGTCCGGACGCTTGGCGAGCGCGCCTCGTTCGATCAGCTCGCGCTGCAGATCGTCGTCGGGACGCAACGGGAATGCGCAGCGATAAACCAGCTCGCCGTCGACGGTGCAGGTTGCGCGTTCGTAATCAAGCAAGCGGCCAAGTTCCCGCTCTTGCAGGATGTTCAATTCGATGGAAGCCATGATGATTTCCTCTGGTGCGTTGAGTGTGCGTTTTCAGACGTAGTTATGATACCCTGAACAGGTTCGTTTTGGTAGGCAAATGTGGCAAGCGGCGCGGTGGTTTTCCCGCGTCCCATTGCGCCGCCGATGCTTGCGTTTCCGTGGTTCGTTCGTGAACGCGGGACCTTAGCTTTATCGAGCGGGTGGAATGTGCCATAATAACAGGTCGGTGCGCTATAGCACCTATGAGCAAGTAACGATGGAGGATAGCTACGTGGAAACTAAAGTTGAGGCTCTTGAGGGCAACCGCGCGAAGGTGACCATCACCCTCGATGCCAAGGACGTCGACGCCCGTATCAAGAATACGTATAAGGAATTCGCTAACAAGTACAACTTCCCCGGGTTCCGCAAGGGCAAGGCCCCGCGTCCCATTATCGATAACGCTCTGGGCAAGGACGCCGTCCGCGCTTCCGTCGCCGACGAAGTGGTGAACGGCCTTTCCCCCATCGCCATCGACGAAAAGGGCCTGTTCCCGATCAGCAAGCCCGAGTTCGCTGAGGAGCCCGGCCTGGTCGAGGACGGCAAGGAGTACTCCTACACCTTCACCATCGAGTGCAAGCCCGAGGTCGAGCTGGACAGCTACGAGCCCGTCGAGATCGAGCTTCCCGGCGAAGATGCCACCGATGAGGAGATCGAGGATCAGATCGAGCACTTCCGCGAGCATTACTTCACGTTCAAGGATGCGCCGGCCAACACCAAGGTCAAGGTCGACTCCGAGCTGACCATCGCCATGAAGTCCACCGACGACAAGGGTGAGGCCATCGAGAGCCTGTCCACCGAGGAGCGCCCCTACACCATGGGCGCCGGCCTTCTGCCCGAGGAGTTCGAGGAGAAGCTGGTGGGCCTGAAGAAGGGCCAGACCGCAGAGTTCGACCTGGACATGCCGGCCAACCCGCCCGTTCTGCTGCGCGCCCTCAAGGACAAGACCGAGAAGATCCACTTCGACGTCGAGGTCAAGGCCGTCCGCAAGAAGATCCTCCCCGAGGTCACCGATGAGTGGGTCAAGGAGACCCTGGGCTTCGAGAGCGTCGAGGACCTGCGCACCCGTCTGGCCGAGAGCCTGACCGCTCAGAAGAAGTCCATGCTGCCGGGCCTGAAGGAGCGCGCTTGCCTGAACAAGCTCATCGAGCGCATGGATGTCGAGGTTCCCGCTGCCATGGCCGAGGCTGCCGAGGCTAACCTGCTGCAGGAGCTGTTCCAGCAGCTGCAGGCTTCCGGCATGTCCTTCGACGCCTATCTGCAGCAGATGGGTCTGAAGGCCGAGAACTTCAAGGACGACATCAAGCTGCAGGCCGCTGACAACGTCAAGCAGGACCTGGCTCTGGATGCCTGGGCACGTCATTTCGACATGCAGGTCTCCGATGCCGACGTCACCATGGAGTTCGTGAAGTCCGGCGTCGAGGATCCGGCTGCCCTGGAAGAGGATTGGCGCAAGAACGGCCAGCTGCACATGGTGCGCGAGGGCGTGCTGCGCACGAAGGCCGTCATGGACCTGATGGACAAGGCGGTTGTCACCGAGGTTCAGCCGAAGGCCGCCGACGAGAAGCCGGCCAAGAAGACCGCTAAGAAGGCTGCCAAGGCCGACGACGCCGAATAGCACAAGCTGTCAGCCATTTTCAGCCCGCCCAGGAGGTGCGCGCGTGATCGTGCGCATGCCTGGGCGGGCTGTGGTTACTCCATGAATGCGTCATTGCGCTTGCGCGCGCGGCCGTGTTGCCGCACTATAGCTATCAAACCTTTTGGCCGCTGCGGCGGCTTTTCAAGAGAAGCGAGGCTTACATGAGTTTCAACCCACATTCTGCTCTGATCCCCTACGTTGTGGAGCAGTCGCCGCGTGGCGAGCGCAGCTACGATATCTATTCCCGCCTGCTCAACGAGCGCATCATCTTCTTGGGCGAGCAGATCGACGACCAGGTGGCCAACTCCGTGGTCGCGCAGCTGCTTCATCTGGAGTCGGCCGATCCTGAAAAGGACATCAGCCTCTACATCAACTCCCCGGGCGGCAGCGTGACCGCTGGTCTGGGCATCCTTGATACCATGAACTTCATCAAGTGCGACGTTTCCACCATTTGCTTGGGCGAATGCGCTTCCATGGCGGCCGTGCTGCTGTCCAACGGCGCTAAAGGCAAGCGTCTTTGCCTGCCCAATTCCATGGTCCTCATCCATCAGCCTTCCGGCGGTGCTCAGGGCCAGCAGACCGAGATCGCCATTGTGGCAGACTTCATGCTGAAAACCCGCCAGCGCCTGAACAAGATCCTGGCCGATAACACCGGTCAGTCTCTGGACACCATCCAGCGCGACACCGAACGCGACAATTACATGACCGCCGAGCAGGCTCTCGAGTACGGCCTTGTCGACCGTATCGTCACGTCCCGTGCGGCAATGGCCAAATCTGAATAGGAACGATAATCTCGATGAACGATAGACACGACGATCAATACGCGGGCAAGGACCCCAAGGACATCGTGTGCGCATTCTGCGGTAAGCATCCGCATCAGGTTGCGGCCATGATCTCGGGCCCGAACGGCATCTATATCTGCGATGAGTGCATCTCCGTATGCGCCGACGCCATGATGCGCGACCTGGGTTTGCAGGTGCCTGCCATGGGCGAAGCCGGCAACGACAGGGTTGTAGAGGCTCATATGGAGCAAGCCGCGGCGCCTAGCCCCGAGCTCGTGCTCTCGCAACTCCCTACGCCCCATGAGCTGTATGCCGAGTTGTCCGAGCATGTGGTGGGGCAGGAGGCCGCGAAACGGGCTTTGTCCGTTGCGGTGTACAACCATTACAAGCGCATCAGCCTTGGCGAGCAGGCCAAGGAAGGCGATGTCGAGCTCGCGAAATCGAACATCATGCTGCTAGGGCCTACGGGCTCCGGCAAAACGCTGCTGGCCCAAACCCTCGCCCGTACGCTGCAGGTTCCGTTCGCCATCGCGGATGCGACCACGCTCACCGAGGCCGGTTATGTCGGCGAGGACGTCGAGAACATCCTGCTCAAGCTCATTACGGCCGCTGATTTCAATATCGAGCGAGCCGAGATCGGCATCATCTACATCGACGAGATCGATAAGGTGGCTCGTAAGGCCGAGAACCTTTCCATCACGCGCGATGTGTCCGGCGAAGGCGTTCAGCAGGCGCTGCTCAAGATCGTCGAGGGCACCGAGGCGTCCGTGCCGCCGCAGGGCGGCCGTAAGCATCCTCAGCAGGAGCTTATCCATATCGACACCACCAACATCCTGTTCATCCTGGGCGGTGCGTTCGTGGGCTTGGCGGACATCATCGCCGAGCGCGTCGGCAAGTCGGGTTTGGGCTTCAATGCCGATATGCCCGAGTCGAAAAAACACGCGGATGCCGCGCTGCTTGCTCAGGTTCTGCCTGAGGATCTGAACAAGTTCGGCATGATCCCCGAATTCGTCGGCCGCATCCCGGTCGTCACCAGCTTGTCCGAGCTTTCCGAGGACGATCTGGTGCGCATCCTGACCGAGCCGAAGAACGCGTTGGTTAAGCAGTACAAGCGTATGTTCGAATTCGAGGAATCCGAGCTGACGTTTACCGACGAGTCCCTTCGCGCCATCGCACGCGAGGCTTTGGAGCACGGCACGGGCGCGCGTGGTCTGCGCAGCATCTGCGAGCGCGTGCTGCAGAACGTTATGTATGACCTGCCGGAGCACGAAGGTGCTTCGACGGTGGTGGTTCGCGCCACCGATATCACGGGGGAGACCACCCCGGTGATCGCTTCTATTCCCGAGCAACCGGAGATGAGCGTCTAACATGGAAGAAATGCCGAAAACCTACGATACCGCAGCCGTTGAGCAGCGCATGCTGGACAAGTGGCTTGAGGGCGACTATTACCGTCGCAGCGCCGGCGTCGGCGATTGCACGGTGACCATCCCGCCGCCCAACGTCACGGGCAAGCTGCATATGGGCCACGCTATGGATGACACCATCCAGGACACCTTCGTTCGCTTCAACCGCATGCGCGGGCGTTCCACGCGCTGGATCCTGGGAACGGACCACGCTGGCATCGCCACGCAGACCAAGGTGGACAAGAAGCTTGCCGCCGAGGGCATCTCGCGTCGCGAGATCGGCCGTGACAAGTTCATCGATGCGTGCTGGGACTGGACCAACGAGTACGGCGGGTTCATCGTCGAGCAGGTCAAGCGCATGGGCTGCTCCGTTGATTTCTCCGATCCGCACTTCACCATGGACGACGATTACGCCAAGGGCGTGCGCAAGGTGTTCTGCGATTGGTATCACGACGACCTGATCTATCGCGGCAAGCGCATCGTGAACTGGTGCCCGCATTGCACGACGGCCATCGCCGATGACGAGGCCGAGTACAAAGAGGAAGACGGCCATCTGTGGCATCTGCGCTACCCGTTGGTCGAGCCTATCGACGGCCAGGATTACATCGTGGTCGCAACCACCCGTCCGGAAACCATGCTGGGCGACACGGGCGTTGCGGTGTCTCCGAAAGACCACGACAAGGATAAATTCGTGGGCGCGAAGGTCATGCTGCCCATCATGGATCGCGAGATTCCGATCTTCTCCGATTTCTACGTTGACGCGGGTTTCGGCTCCGGTTTCGTGAAGGTCACTCCCGCCCATGACCCCAACGATTTCGCCATGGGCGAGCGTCACGGGTTGGAGAAGATCAACATCTTCGATGAGACGGCGCATGTCGTCGAGGGCTACGGCGAGTTCACCGGCATGAGCCGCGAGGAATGCCGTGAAGCCGTGGTGGCGTGGTTCGAGGAGCACGGCCTGCTCGATCACGTTGAGGACCATCATCACTCGGTCATGCATTGCTACCGTTGCGACTCCGCGTTGGAGCCGTGGCTGTCCGAGCAGTGGTTCGTTGCCGTCGACAAGCTGAAGGGACCGGCCACTGAGGCCGTTACCTCCGGCAACATCAAGTTCCATCCCGAGCGCTGGACGCAGTCCTACCTCACCTGGATGGAGAACCTTAAGGACTGGTGCATCTCCCGCCAGCTGTGGTGGGGACATCGCATCCCCGTGTTCTACTGCGAGGATTGCGGTTGGGAAGATGCGCTCATGGAGGACACCGATGTGTGCCCGAAGTGCGGCGGCCATCACGTGCGCCAGGATGAGGATGTTCTGGACACCTGGTTCTCCAGCCAGCTGTGGACCTTCGCCACGCAGGGTTGGCCCGACAATATGGAGCTTCTAAAGGGGCATCATCCCACGGCCGCGTTGTTCACCGCGCGCGATATCATCGCGCTGTGGGTTGCGCGCATGATCATGGCCTCCACGTACTTCCTGGACGAGATCCCGTTCCATGACGTGGTCATCTATGCCACCATCCTGGCCAAGGACGGCACCCGCATGTCCAAGTCCAAGGGCAACGGCGTCAACCCCATGGACCTTATCGAGAAGTACGGCGCCGACGCCATGCGCTTCAACCTGCTCACGCTGGTCACCAACAACCAGGACGTCCGCTTCGATGCCAACATCGACAAGAAGACCCGCGAGCTCATCGACAGCCCGCGTACCGAGCAGGCGCGTTCGTTCGTCACGAAGATCTGGAATGCCAGCCGCTTCGTGCTCGGTAACTTGGAGGGCTTCACTCCTGGCGAGCCCGTGGCGCGTACTCAGGCGGATGCGTGGATCTTCAGCCGCCTGGCCCGTCTGTCCAAGGTTGTTACGGAGGGAATTTCCGCATACCAGTTCGGCGAGGTTGCGCGTGAGCTCCACAACTTCTTCTGGAACGAGTTCTGCGACTGGTACATCGAGTTCTCGAAGGCCAGCCTGCGCGCCGAGGGCGAGGAGCGCCTGCAGACGCAGCGCAACCTGGTGTTCGTGCTGGACAACGCGCTTCGCCTGCTGCATCCGGCCATGCCGTTCGTGACCGAGGCCATTTGGGAGCACCTTCCCAAGGCCGAAGGCGAGAAGCCGGCGCTTATGGTCGCGGCGTGGCCCGAGCCCGAGACGCTTGCGTCTTGGATCGATCCTGATGCGGAACGTGCTGTCGGCATGCTGTGCGGCGTCGTGGGCGCCGTGCGTTCCACGCGTGCCCGTTACGGCATCAGCCCCAAGCAGGAGCTTGCGGTCGTGGTGAACGCTCAGCCCGAGAACGTAACCGTGCTTGAGGAGCTTTCCTCGCAGATCTCCGTCATGGCACGTGTGTCCGAGTTCACGGTCGCCGCAGGTGCGCCCAAGCCCGCTGAGAGCGCGGCCGTGGTGGTCGAGGGCGCCGAGGTGTACAGCGTGCTCACCGGCATGGTCGATTTCGATGCCGAGCGCACCCGTCTTGCCAAGGAGCAGAAGAAGCTGGCCGGCGATGCCGCCAAGTTCTCCAAGAAGCTGTCCAATCCGGGCTTCTTGGCAAAGGCCGCTCCCGAGATCGTGGAGAAGGACCGCGCCAAGCTCGCCGAGATCGAGGATCAGCTGGCCCGTGTCGAGGCTCAGCTGGCCGAACTCGGGTAGTTGTGAAGGAATTCGCAGCTAGCGGACCAAAAAACTTGCACGATGGGGGCAATGGCGGTATACTGTCCAATCGTGTCTTGTGACAAGTAAAGGTTTTACTGAACATATAAGAAGGAACAGGCAATGGATATCATTCGCGCAATCGAGCAGCAGCAGATCAAGTCCGATCTCCCCGAATTCCACGTTGGCGACAACGTCAAGGTTCACTACCGCATCACCGAGGGTAACCGTGAGCGTATCCAGGTGTTCCAGGGCGACGTGATTCGTCGTCACGGCCACGGCGTTCGCGAGACGTTCACCGTCCGCAAGATCAGCTTCTCCATCGGCGTTGAGCGTACCTTCCCGGTGCATTCCCCGAAGATCGACAAGATCGAGGTCACCCGTAAGGGCGATGTCCGTCGCGCCAAGCTGTACTACCTCCGCGACAAGGTGGGCAAGGCTGCCAAGATCAAGGAGAAGTCCTTCCGCTAAGCCGATATTCGGCATATGCGACCTCAAGAACCCCTCATCCGAATGGAGGAGGGGTTCTTTTTGATTCGAGAACGCCCCTGAATTTGCGTTGTCATAGGATTCAAGCGTTACCAGCAGAAACGAAAAGCCCTGACGGAAAGCTCCGAGAGATTATCGATCCAACCTGTGTTTGTCGGCTGCGCTGGTTCGAACGTGGTTGAATTGCTCTGAGAGGTTATCGTCTACGGAAACGTTATCTGCTTGCGCTTGATGCGGATGCTCGTTTTCGAATGTCATCTTGAGATAGGCCGCGTTCGTATCAAAGGTGCAGGCGGCCATCGTTAATTTTTCGCCATACGGGAGAGGAAATCATGGGTCCAACGGTTGCTGAGATCAAATCGAAGCTGAAAGCTGCCGATGCGGCCGAGTTCGCCGTTCTCGAGCGATCGTTGGTCGCGGATACGCGCAAGGGGGTGCGTGCGGCGGTCGAATCGGCTCGAAGGCGACTTGCCGCCGAGGCTCAGGAAGCTGCACGCCTGGAGGGTATGTATGCCTTCCAAAACGATATTGCCCATGGGGGCATGGTGGTCGGCCTTGACGAGGTTGGGCGCGGTCCATTGGCGGGTCCGTTGGCAGTGGGCGCAGTGGTGTTGCCGGATCAGCCGCATATCCCAGGGCTCAATGATTCCAAGCAGGTGAAACCGGAATCGCGTGAGGTCATTGCTAATCGCATCAAGGAGATTGCACTTGCTTGGACCGTTCAATACGTTTCACCCGAGGATATCGATGCCAATGGGATGACGGCATCCTTGTTGCATGCGTTTCGGGCTGCCCTTGCGGAAGTGGAGGCGGCTGGCGTGAAGCCGGACACGGTGCTGCTCGACGGCAATCCGTTGCATATGGACCCGCGAGAGGTGAACGTGGTGAAAGGCGACGGGAAATGCGCCTCCATCGCCGCGGCCTCCATTGTCGCGAAGGTCGAGCGCGATGCGTTAATGTGCGAGTATGCCCGGCGGTATCCCGAGTATGATTTCTCGTCTAACAAAGGCTATGCAAGCGCCGCGCATATCCAAGCCATCAAGGACCATGGGCTTTGCCCGATTCATCGAGCGTCCTTTTGCCATGCGTTCACGCAGGAAAGCTTATTCTGATCGGTGTCTGCGCAGTGCCTAGCGATTACGTGTGCGGTCGGGCGACGGTGAGCGTTATTCTGGATGATTGGCACGCTTTGCTCTATTTGCAAGTCTTCTGCGAAGGTGGGGCCTTTGCGTGCCGGTCGCCTGATTTGGCGTGAATTGATGCAGCTTGCGAAGGCTTGTCGTTCCTGGCTCTGCAAGCTTATGTGGTGCTATCTGCAAGGTTCGCACAAGGGTTGTGCAAGATAGCGTCGTTAAGGTAGGTCATAGCGAGGAAAGGAGCACGCTATGGCCGAATCACGCCATGACGATCAACAAGACGAACAAAGCACAAACCAGGCTTCCAAGGATACCGAGGGCGCTGCCAACCAACCTAATTTGCATAACAAGCGCCTGGGCCGTTTAGGGGAGGATGTCGCGGCGCGTTATCTGGTGTCGCGCGGTTACGAGATCATCGCGCGTAACTGGACGTGCCAGGCTGGCGAGGCGGATATCATCGCACGTGACGATGACATTTTGGTGTTTGCCGAGGTGAAGACGCGATCGAGTACGGAGAAGGGCTTTCCGAGCGAAGCCGTCGACAGCAAAAAACGCGGGAAGTATCTCAAGATCGCCGAGCTTTTCACAAGCAGATACGATGTGCAAGACCTTCAGGTGCGCTTCGATGTCATGTCGCTGGTCGTCACGGACAACGCGCACGTCACCATCCGTCATTACATCAACGCCTTCGGAGCCGAGGCTCTATGAGCGCGTCGTGCGTGGTACACGCCGCAACCTTGCGCGGCGTGCAGGCGGTTCCCGTTGAGGTCGAAGTGTGCGTGAGCAATGGGATGCCGGGCTTTTCGGTCGTGGGAATGGCCGATGCTTCGGTGCAGGAATCGCGTGAACGCGTGCGCGCCGCGTTGCGAGCATGCGGCTTCAGCATGCCGAGCAGCAAAGTGGTGGTGAACCTTGCGCCGAGCGCGCTGCGCAAAACCGGTTCCGGCTTCGACCTTCCCATAGCCGTAGGCCTGCTGTGCGCGACGGGCCAAGTGAACCCCGCCGTGCTCGATGCCGTGCTGTTCGCGGGGGAGCTCTCGTTGGAAGGGGCCGTGCGGCCGGTTGCCGGATTGCTTGCTTATGCCCTGTGCGCCCAGCGTCAGGACCTTGCGCTTGTCAGCGCGGCTGAGGACGGTGCGGGGCGTATAGAGGGCATAAGGCGGCGCGTTATTGAATCGCTTGGGCAGCTGCGCCGTGGGGAGTTTGCCGAACTGGGGGGCGCATTGACGCCTGAAAAGCCTCAAGAGCTCGATTTTCGCGACATTGCGGGCCACGACATGGCCAAGCGCGCATTTCAGATAGCGGCGGCCGGTGGCCATGGTCTGCTGATGATGGGTCCTCCGGGCTCCGGCAAGACCATGCTGGCGTCGCGCCTGCCCTCGATTTTGGCCCCTTTGTCGCGCTCGGAGGCGCTTGAGTCGGCGGTCATCCATTCCGTTGCCGGTCGGGATGCCGCGCCGCTGCTGGCTGGGATCAGGCCGTTTCATGCGCCTCATCATTGCGCGACTCTGGCGGGTTTGGTGGGCGGGGGCTCGCCTCCGCGACCAGGTGCTATCTCGCTGGCGCATAACGGGGTGCTGTTTTTGGACGAGCTGCCCGAGTTCGCGCCTTCGGTGCTGCAGGGCATTCGGCAGCCCATGGAGGCCGGAGAAGTAGTGGTCACGCGAGCCGATGGAAGCGTTCGCTTTCCTGCGCGCTTCATGCTGGTGGCGGCTGCCAACCCGTGCCCCTGCGGTTATTTCGGCGATTCAGAGCGCACGTGCACCTGCTCGCAGCGCCAGGTGCATCAGTACCAGGGACGTGTGGGCGGACCGCTCATGGATCGTATCGATGTGCATATCGATGTTGCCCGCATTCCGCCGGGTCAGGTGCTGTCGACGGGACACGGGACCTCGTCGGCGAAGCTTCGCGAAGGCGTGCTTACGGCTCGAGAATATGCATCGTGGCGCCGCAGCACCACGGGTTTTGATGAGCGTGCTCGTCACGCCGAGGTGTTGGTCGAGTCGTGCGCGATGAGCGAAGCTGATCGCGACTACCTGGAGAAGTTGGCCGCATCGGGGTCGAAGAGCGGGCGTGACATAATGCGCACGTTGGCGTTGGCCCGAACCATCGCCGATATGGAGCAGGTGCCCAAGGTGGGCCGAGACCACTTATGCGAAGCGGTGGGATTCCGATTGCGCGAAGGAGGCGCATGATGACGGGCGGGCGTTCGGAGGGGCATGGTATTCGGCTAGCGGGGATGAGGACGGTGCTGCTGCCCGACGACCCAAGGTTCCCCGATGCTTTGCGCGTCATCCCGCGACCGCCGAAGCGGCTGTACGTGCTGGGCGACCCCGAGGCGCTTACGGAAGGGCTTGCCGTGGTGGGGGCGCGCAAGGCCACGCCTTACGGCATCAGCGCGGCGAAACGCTTTGCACGGCTTGCGGCGCAGCGGGGTATCGCGGTGATATCCGGCGGCGCACGGGGCTGCGACGCCGCCGCGCACGAGGCGGCGCTTTCCGAAGGCGCGCCCACGGTGGCGTTTTTGGGCGGTGGCTGCGACGTTCCGTACCCCCGAGAGCATGCGGGCCTGTTCGAGCGGATAGCGCTTTCCGGCGGAGCGGTGGTTTCCGAGCATGCTTGGGACGCACCGGCGTTGCCTCAGCAGTTCCGCACGCGAAACCGGCTTATTGCCGGTCTTGCGCGGGCGACGCTCATCGTGGAGGCCGGTTTACCCTCGGGGACCTTTTCAACCGCTGACGAAGCGCTTGCGGCGGGTCGTGATGTGCTGGTGGTGCCCGGTGCCATCAATTCGGCTTCGTCGAAGGGGGCGAATCGTCTGCTCGCGCAGGGGGCGTCTCCTGTAGTCGACGACGAATCGTTTTCCGATGTGCTCTTCAGCGTGTTCGGCTGCTTGAAGATGCAGGATGCTGTTGAGCTGAGCGGGAAAGGGGGTCAAGCTGGCTCGGACGGTTCAAAGGGCGCCCGCGATGCAAGTCGTGCGGCAGCGGACCCGATTACGGCCGCGCTGCAGGCGGAACCGTTAGGTATGGAGCAGCTCTTCGAGCTGGCGTCTGAGCATTGCGGCAAGCGGGATGGTCGCGCTTGGCTGATGGAGCGGTTGGCAGTAGGCGAGCAAGCAGGTTTGTTCGCGCGTTATCCTGATGGGCGTTGGGGGCCACGGGCTTAGCGCATGGTATGCTATGGCCTA
>JAUNWR010000146.1:0-1791 GCA_030540215.1 Coriobacteriia bacterium
GCTGGTCGACGCCATCTTGGCAGCCGCGCATGTGTCGGTCGTCGTATTCCTCATTTCTTTGTTCTGCGGGTTTGCGGCGACGGGCGCTCAAGGCGCCGGAGCCGCCAGCAGCGTCTGCGCAATGATGACGGGGCAGGAAATGAGCCCGAGCACAAGCCAGGTATTTGTTGCGCTCGCCTGCTTGGCCCATCTGGCATCCGTGTCCTTCTTCGTAACGCTGACATACCTGAGCACAAGAAGAATTACCGGAAGCCGGCTGGGCTCATTCGCCTTGACCCTCGTGCTTCTGCTTCCGAGCGTCACGAACGGGAACTCGTTTGTGAGCGACCTCCTACGGAACCTCCCCGGCATCGCATTCGTCGAGAACCCCATCCATGCCTTCATTTCGTTCCAGAGCGTCGATTGGCAGCGATGGCTTGGCGGCGAGACGCCGCATCTTTGGTTTTTGCCCCTGATGTCTCTGCTGTTAGCCGCAGTCGTGTACGGCCTCTCGAATCGGCAAGAAGTGCCTTGGCGGTAAGGGCAGCCGGAAATCGCTCGCTTTCCGAGCATCCAGAAAGAGGTGCAGCGCCGGCCTAGCCCGCCAAAGACGAGAGCCGCTCCGCGCCCGCAGGCTGTGCCGAGTACATCTTCACCAGCCGGACGACGGTGCCGGAACCCGAGGTCTTGGGGCCGATGGTCACCGAGTCGGCCAAAAGCCGCATGAGCTTGATCCCGCGCCCGCGCTCGGCAAACGAGTCTCCTCCGGCATCGGCGGCAGTCCCGCCCTCGCCGGCGCAGCCACAGCCGCCCGGCAAGAAGCCCTCCCCGCAGTCGGCCACGTCGACGACGACGCGGTCCGCGTACGCCGCGACCGTGACCAGCACCCCGTCGGCGCAGGTGTGGTCCACGGCGTTGCCCACGGCCTCGCCCGATGCGAGGTTCATGTCAAAGAGGTCGTCGTCGGAGAGCGGCAGCTCGGCGATCATGCGCTGCAGGCGATTGCGCGCGCAGTCGAGCTTGTCCTTATCCACCCGAAACGTGGTGCGCCACTCGGGCAAGGTGTTCGCGGGGAGCTCGGGCACCTCGGTGGAGTCACCCGCGCGCGTGACGGGCACGAGGTCCGCCATCCGCATGACGACGAGCGCCCGGTATACTCTGTCGGCCACGTTGGTAAGGGAAATGAGCCCGCCCACCTGACGCATGCGGCGCATCTCGCGCAGGATCATCCCAAAGCCGGCCGAGTCGGCGTAGGAGGCGTTGGCCATGTTGAGCACAACGCGCCGGCAACCGGAGTCGATGAGCTCGTCGACGAGCTCGCGCACCTTGGGCGCCGACCTCACGTCGAGGTCGCCGTCCACGCTCACCTGCGCTATGTTCGTCTTCGTCGTCATATCCAGAGCATGCCCAGCCAGAAACCCCGCTAAACACGCAGTTTGCCCAGGGGGCACAAATTGGCCTACCCGAGCGCGTCGAAGCGCAGCGACACCATGGCCACGTCGTCCTCGAGCTTGTGCCCGGTAAACTCCTCGACAGTGCCCAGCAGGCGGCTCAGGAAGCCCCCATACGGCTTTTGGGGGTCGCTTTCGCGCATGACCATATCGCGCAGCCCCTGCTCGCCGAAGAAAGCTCCCGAGGGGTCGCGGGCCTCGGTCGTGCCGTCGGTGTACAGCAGCAGCACGTCGCCCTCCCCGATGCCGATCGAGCCGTCGCGGTAAGCGATGTCGTGGAACGCGCCCACGACGCCCGACTGCACATCCAGAAGCGTCATCTCCTGGCCGCCCGCGCGCACGAGCAGCGCCGGCGGGTGCC
>JAUNWR010000004.1:0-26611 GCA_030540215.1 Coriobacteriia bacterium
AGACTGATTGCCAGTGTTGGAAGACTGAGAACCAGTGTTGCTGTTGTCGGTCGTAGCAGGCGGAGTCGTCTGAGCAGGCTCCTTGTTGACATCGACTTCCTTGTCGGCGTCAGTTGCCTCCTGCTTAGTCTCATCGCTCGCGTTCGGGTTCTGGGCGACGTTGCCCTCAAGTTTGTCGAGGATGTCAGTGCCAGCATCGCCCTTCAAGGTCTCGTCGCCGTTCTCAACGGCGTCCTTGGTCTGGTCGATGATGTCCTGAAGCATCTCGTCCGTAACTTGGTCAGCAGGAATCTGCGTCATAGGGCAGTCGACTGCAGGTGCGGTCTCAGCGTCAGCATCAACGGTGATGTCGACAGGAGCGCCTGTGTCGTAAATGTCGAATGCAGAACCGTCAGAGTTGACAGGGCTGACGAAGCTCACAGTGTAGTCGCCCTCGGCAAGTGCGACCGTGGAAGTGCCCTTATTGCCCTCGGCATCAGGGGTCACCGCGTGGTAGAAGTCCACATCGTTGTTCTCGCTCTCGATATGGGCGATAGCGGGTGTGGAGTTCTCGTCCCAGCCGTTGTCGGCTGTAACATTGAGGGTCACATCGACGGTTCTTGGCTCCTGCTGCTCTGGTTGTTGCTCGGACGTTGCGAACGCCCCACTTGCCACGGCTATCGCAACAACGACCGCAGCGGCTATCGCTGCAACCTGGGGCTTATGCGAGCGCGCCCACTGGGATAATCCGTTCATTATCCATCCTCCTTTCCTTCATGGTGGTTTCGAGTTGCCTCGTTATGTCAACCGCGTCATTACTTAGCGCTTTCCCATCGCGCGAGCCATCCAGTCGAGGTTGCCGCTCGCACTGGCGGCGTTCGCGTTAATCTGCTGAGCCTGATTGAGAATCTGCCCCTGCATGAACAGGTTGCCTATTTGCAGCATGTTGCCGATGCGCTGCTGGTTGAGAATCTGCTGCTGGCCCGCTTCCATGCGGCGCTGGTGCATCTCGGTCTCGTAGAGGTTGACCATCTCCTGCACGGTGGTGGCACGATGGTTGCGCACGACAGCAAGGAAGAAATCCACGGCTTCGATGCTGTCGTAATCCATGGGGTACCACGGGGCGACCTGCGAAGCCCATTGCTGCTGTACGGCGAAAATCTCCTGCTTGGTTTGCTCGATGCTCTGGGCTAGGGCCTGGTTGTTGGCTTCAACTTGTTGGTTGCTTTGGTCAATCGCGGCATTTATCTGGGAGCGGCTTTTGTCCGCCGTCTTCGCTATGACCTTGTATAGAATCGCACCGATGATAGCTGAGACGATGAGGTTCACGACGTTCCAGACCGCCAATTGAAGCTCCGAGCCTCCCATCGAGAAGAGCGGAAGGGTGGGGAGAAACGTTATCACCTTAAGTGGCGTGCTCGTGATAAGCGTGAACGCGATAAGGAAGCCCCCGATTGCATAGAGAACAGGGTGCCTTTTAGTCTTCTTTTCCGTCTTGGTGGCAAACTGAGTGGTGAGCTGGTTGATGCGTTGCTGAAGGGCAACCACCCTATGCATCAAATCGTGCGCCGTGGCAACGTCTGGCAACAGACTTGCCTGTTCCTCCATGTTTGCTCCTTTCTATTTCACGGATATAGCCCGAGCTGCAATCGGGCTATATCCGTGCGTATCGATTGCCTAGTCCACCTCTATCCCTTCGGTATCGGGGGTGTCCCACGTGAAGCCCGCGTGCCCCTCGTTCACGACGGCGGCGAGGCCGGAGTAACCGCCGAATGTCGTGTCGTAAACTATCGAGGTGGTAGAGTATGTTGGAGAAAAAAGCTTGATGTCCACTTGCTCGGTCTTGTAAAGCGCCTCGTCCGCGTATCTGTCGGGATGGCTGCCGATATGTGAGCCTGAGTAGAAATGCGAGCTGTTCAGAGACTGGTGCTCGAAGCTGAGCGTTTCTGATGCGGCGCTATTTCCCGTGCCGTCCGTTTCAAGTTTAAGCGTAAACGGCACTGCCTTCGGCTCTTGGTACTCAGCCGCCTCATTGACCTTCTGCCCCTCTTCTGCGTTTTTGATATGGTCGGGCATACCGGCGAAGCTTTCTATGTCTTCATTCGTTTCGTCGATGGCTGACTGCTTTGTGGCGTCAAACCGCTCGCGGTCTTTTTCCTTTGCAAGGTCGATGATTTCATCGTCTGACAAACCGTCGAGGTCGCCGAATCTGACGGCTTCATAGGACGTTCCGCCATTCAGCACAATGCCGCGCGTGTCGTATACGGTAACATTCCCCTTACCGTCAAAGACAAGTATGCGCTCGACACCCGTGTCTTTGCTGATTTGGTCGTCGCTGTACTGCATCCAAACGCTTTTTTGTCCAAAAGCGGTTGATGCCGGTGTGGCTTCATTCGTTTCTGGTTCAGACCGTGCGGAATCCCCTGCGTTGTCATTTCCATTTGTGCTGCCGCAGCCCGAAATTGAGACGGCGAGCAGGCATGCCGCCGCAGCGGTGAAAAACGCCCTTCTTTTCATATTGATACCTCCATGTCGCAAATAGTCGTCTTCCCTCTCGACGCATCGGTCAGGATGCGCTCTACAGACGGGCACTATGATACGCGCGGGATGGGAAAACATGAAGTATATGAGCAGAATTTAGCCTATACAGATTATTAAACTATACACACATTCTCCATACGATTCAAAAGTAGATGAATTGTATGGGCGGTTAGAGGATGAAATACTACGAAATAGGACAGCGCATACGCCGCTATCGCAAGGCATGCGGTCTGTCGCAGGAGGCTCTTGCCGAGAAGGTGGGTATCTCCGTAACGCATATGAGCCACATCGAGACCGGGAACACCAAGCTGAGCCTTCCGGTTCTCGTAAACATTGCTGAGGCTCTTTCGGTGCAGACGGATGCTCTGCTTTACGACACCCCACGATTTTCCAAGACGGTTGCGTCGGAACACATACAGAATCTGCTTGATTCATGCACGACGGAACAGCTCTATGTGATTATTGATACGCTCGAAGCTCTCAAGGTTTCACTGGACAAGCACGTGGGTGATTGAATTGATTCACGGCCTCGACTTGTGAAAGCCCGGTACGAATAGGTGCCGGGCTTTTTTTCGTGCGCCCATAGGTCGCTATTATTGCCTATATACACCCACAGGCTATTGACAAAATACACGTTTGGGCGCATAATACCTACATAAATGGAGGTGATTTCAATGGATGAGAACACAGACAGCATGACTCCAGCCGAGGAGCTTAAACACATGCGCGAGCTGTACGGTATGAAGCGCTCCGAGTTCTGCGAGCATTTTGGAATCCCTATACGCTCGCTGCAACATTGGGAGATTGGAGACCGCAAGCCGGCTCCGTTTCTGATTTTCCTTATTCGCAAGGTGTACGACCTCGAACAGGAGAATAAATACTTGCAAGAGTGCATCGACACGCTCGACCGTCAAAACGATGAGCTGAAATCGCTTATCAAGGCTTTGCCAGAGACGTAGAGGTAGCGTTTGATGCGTTCAGTAAATAACCATGATAAGGAAGAAACAACAATGACAGAATCTAAGAAGCGTATCGCGTACAAACCCATCATCAACTACGACGATTATGCCGGCGGTAACCCTATGTCGACGGCTGCCATCGTTATGAAAGAGGACGACATTTGCCCGGTTTTTCACGGCCAAGAGAACAGACTCAAGGAACTGACCGAGGGATACGATGAGATTGGTTTGATTCCATACCCGACGCCGGAGGAAGCGTGCGAAGTGCTGGATGATTTCGACCCGGATAGTGACAATGTTGAAGACGACGAGACGCTCAATATGATTTTCGACGAAGAAGGGTCTGAGGGGACTGAGGAGCGACTTGATGTCCTCGTGGAAGCAGCAATCGCAGCTGGATTTGAAATTGTCGAGCGCGACTTCACGAAGGACGCTATCGAGCGCGACGAAAGAGACGCACGGGCAAGGGGCGCTAAGTAGGTGGCACGAAAAAGCCCCAAGACGCCAGATGCCGCCCGCCCACTCTCCTGCGTCCTGTACATCCGCGTCTCGACCAAGCTACAAGTCGAGAAGGGCGAGTCGATAGACGCTCAGCGCTTCGAACTGACAAGATACGCCGAAAATCACGGCATGCGTGTGCTCGGAGAGTATGTTGACGCCGGCTTTTCGGGAAAGAACGTGCAGGGCAGGCCGCAGTTCCGTCAGATGATGGATGACATCATCAAGGCGCAGCCAGGCAAGCGTCCGGACTACGTCCTCGTGTTCAAGCTGTCGCGGTTCGGGCGCAACGCCGCCGACACGTGGAACTCCCTTCAGACGCTCCAAGACTACGGCGTGGAGCTGTGCTGCGTGAAGGACGGCATCGACTCTGGTACTTCCATGGGCAAGGCGATGCTGTCCATCGCCGCCGTGTTCGCAGAGATGGAGCGCGACAACATCCGTACCCAGACTATGAGCGGACGCGAGGAGAAGGCCCGCAAAGGCTATTGGAACGGAGGGCAGGCGCCCTTCGGGTATCGCCTTGTCGATAAGGGCAACAAGTTCAAAGAGCTTGAGGTCGATGAGGACGAGGCGAAGGTCGTGCGCCAAATCTTCAAGATGTACGCGTACGAGAACAAAGGGTCGATGGCGATAGCCACATGGCTGAGCAACCATGGAATCAAGAAGAAGCCACGCGGTAACGCACGCATGGACACGTTCTCCAGCGGAACGGTACAGCGCATGATTACCAACCCGGTGTACATCGGAAAGATTGCCTATGGCCGCAGGCGTACCGAGACGATAGAGGGCACGCGCGGAGAGACGCACGTGGTCAAGAGCGACGGCTACGAGATGCACGACGGCCAGCACGATGCGATAATCGACGACGCCACATGGGCGGCGGCTCAGGCCCTTGTGGGTACGCGCAAGCCGAACATGAAGACGCACGACGACGGTCACGTGAACATGCTCAACGGGATTCTCATCTGCCCGGTCTGCGGCCGCAAGATGTCGTCCAAGCCCAACCGTGGGAAGCTCAAGAAGGACGGCACGCGGGGAAAGACGACGTGGGCATATTATTGCCCGCACACCACAAAAGCGCGTGGTGCCAGCTGCACGTTCAAAAGCCAGTACCCGCAAGAGTGCGTGGATGCCGAGGTCGTACAGCTCGTGAGCCTTGCATCACGTTCAGACGCGTTCGTGGATGCCCTGCGCCGTCGCATTGACGACGCGACGGACATCGAGCAGCTGAAGGAAGATGTTGAGCGCATAGAGGGCGAGAAGGCCGCGAACGACAAGCGTATGCGTATGCTTATTACGCAGATTGACTCGCTCGACCCCTCCGACAGGAGTTACGAGCGCAAGTTCAACGACCTGCAAAGGCGTCTGGACGACCTATATGACCGCGACACCGGATTAAGCGACGCACTGGAGGAAGCGCAAGCTAAGATGACCACTGCCGAGAAGCGCATGGACGGAGAGCACAGGCTTCTGGAAGAGCTTGACCGCATCCCCGAGCTGTTGGAAGGTGCGGACGAGCAGACACGCTTCGACCTCATCCATGAGGCCGTGAGCGAGGTGCACATCCTGCCAGACAAGAACCCGCGCAAAGAGCGCGTGGTTGCCAACGTGACGTTCAAGTGCCCGGTGCGCTTCTTCTGGGAAGAGATTCCCGGTGTAGCCAATGGGTATACGCCGATGACGCCTGATTCTCTGGGAGAGAATGATTTCAGAGATGACGAGGCACACGTTGAGACCATCGCGCTCATCGAGCGCATGTAGCGGCAACCATATATATAGGTAGGGAAGGAAATGGCAGAGCAACAGCGAACGGGGAACGAGCGCGCCGCGGCAGGCGATGCCGGGCACGGCGTCGATGCGGCCGCGCATCCCAAGGATGTGCTCGCCGCGGCGCGGCGCACTATCGAGCAGCGCGGGCTTGCGAACGTCGAGACGCCCGTGCTGCTCATGGTGTCGGGCGGTTCGGACTCCACGGCGTTGGCGTACGTTGCGCGGCAACTGGCCGATGAAGGGGCAATCGGGTCCATCGCCATGCTGCACGTGAACCATCGGCTGCGTCCCGGCGCCGCCGATCAGGACGAGGCCTTCACGGCGCAGCTGGCGGATCTGCTGGGAATCCCCCTGTTCAGCTGCCAGATCGACGTCGCCGGCCAGGCGCAGCGCGAGGGCGGCAACGTGGAGGCCGTCGCCCGCCGCGAGCGCTACCTCGCTGCCAACGAGGCGCTCGCAAGCCTGTGCCGCCACGCGGCCGCGCCTCTGTCCGAGGGTCGCATCTTCACCGCCCACACCGCCGACGACCGCGTGGAGAACTTCTACATGCGCTCCATGGTGGGCGCCGGGCCGGGCGGTTTCCGCGCCATGAAGTACGCCAACGGTCCCGTCGTCCGCCCGCTGCTCGACGTCGGCCGCCAGGACCTGCGCGACTACGTGCAGCAGCGCGAGCGCGAGGGGCTGCCGTGCGCATGCGACGCCGAAGGCTGCCTGTGGCGTGAGGACGCCACCAACGCGCACACCGACCGCTTCCGCGCCTACGTGCGCCACGAGGTCGTCCCGCACGTGAAGGAGCGCAGCCCGCAGCTGCTCGACGTGCTCGGGCGCACCATGAACTTGATCGCCGACGAGGACGATATGCTGGAGGAGATGGCATCCGACCTGGTGAAACGCCATATGGCATGGACCGAGGCACTGCCCGACCGACCGCCGGCGTACGAGGAGGGCGGCGTGCTCGTCCCCGAGCTGGGCACCCAACCTGTGCCGCTGCAGCGTCGCGCGGCCGTGCAGGTGCTGCAGGCCATGCTGGGTCCCGACGCACGCGTCGAGACGGCGTCGATCGATGCGGTGCTGGCGGCGTGGGACGCGCCCGGCACCCCGCAGGCCGCCCCGCATGGCGGGTATGTGGCCAACATCCAGGGCAACCTGGCAATCAGCGCGAACAAGCGCGGCGTGAGGCTCGAGCCCATGGCCGCATTCAGAGCAAGGAGAAGGAAATGAGCGAACAGCCCATGCCGCAAGACGCGGCGCAGGAGAACGAACAGGCCGCAGCCGAGCAGGAGCAGGCGGCAGAGCAGCCTATGACCGTCGATGTGATCCTTGCCAGCGGCAGCCCGCGCCGCAAGGAGCTTCTGGAGCGCGAGGGCGTGAACTTCACCATCCGCGTGTCCGAGGTGGACGAGTCGCTGGAGCCCGACCTGGAGGCCAACCCGCCCGAGGCCGTGAAGAAGCTGGCGGAGCGCAAGGCCGGCGCCGTGGTGCAGGAGGTGCTCGGCGAGGGCTACACGGGTATGGCGGCCATCATCGGCGCCGACACCATGGTGGTGTGCGACGGCGAGATCTTCGGCAAGCCGGCCAGCATCTCCGACGCCAAGCGTATGCTGCGCCGCCTGCAGGGCAACACGCACGAGGTGCTCACCGGTGTGTCGGTGTGGCTGGTGTCCGCACCCAACGCCGAGGACGTGTCGCTGGGCTTCCGCACGTTCGTGGACCGCGCTGCCGTCACGTTCCATCCGCAGACCGACGAGCAGCTGGCCGAGTACCTGAAGTGCGGCGAATCGTTCGACAAGGCGGGCGCGTACGCCGCCCAGGGCAACGGCGCCAAGCTCATCAAGCATGTGGAGGGCGACCTGGATACCGTCATCGGTCTTCCGGTGACGCGCCTGCTCAAGGAGTTTCCCGACCTGAAGTAACCGGCCCTGCCGTTTTCGCAAGCAGCGGGCCATCGGCATCCCGGGGCGCTGCGGCGCCCCGGTTCGCGTTTCGGGCCGCTTGCGCTCGGTGCGGCATCGTCCGCCGCCCCGTGCGGCGGGTGCGCACGGGGCGCCCGCTTCCAGCGGTTTCGGCAGGTCCACAGGCGCTCATATTTATGTGGCGTTACGGTATTGTCATGTGCCCGCTCGGGCCGAATGGTACACTTGTGCTCGTTCATATAAGGGCGCTCAGGGCGCTCTTCAGGCGAAATGCATCGAAGAGGTAATCATCGTGCACGAAAACATCGATCGCATCCTGTTCACCGAGGATGAAATCAAGCAACGCGTCGCCGAGATCGGCGCGGGCATCACGCAGGACTACAAGGACGACCCCGACGGCGTCATCCTCATCTCCGTCCTGCGCGGCGCGGCCATCTTCATGGCCGACCTGGCACGTCAGATCCAGCTGCCGTGCGAGATGGACTACATGGCCGTCTCGTCCTACGGCAACGGCGTGAAAAGCTCCGGCGTGGTCCGCATCTTGAAGGACCTGTCCTCCCAGATCGAGGGCCGCAACGTGGTCATCGCCGAGGACGTCCTGGACTCCGGCCTCACGCTCACCTACCTGCTGAAAACGCTGAAGGCGCGCAACCCGAAGTCCATCGAGGTCGCCACGCTGCTGCGTAAGAAAACCCGCGCGCAGGCCAAGATCGACTGCGCATACGTGGGCTTCGAGTGCCCCGACGAGTTCATCGTGGGCTACGGCCTGGACTACGCCGAGCGCTACCGCAACCTGCCGTACATCGGCGTCCTGAAGCCCGAGCTCTACAACTAGGAAAGCAAGGCCTATGCCGCAAAACAACAAACCCCAGATCCAACAGCCCAATCCCCGGACAACCATCATCTCGGTTGTCCTTTTCCTGCTGGTGGCCTTCTTCGTGGGCCAGCAGTTCATGAGCATGTCGGAATCTTCGCAGGGCACCACCGATAAGCTGGTGGCATCCGAGTTCCTGCAGGCGGTCGACCAGAACCGCGTCACAGAGGTCACGTACAGCGCCGGCGACTACACCGTGTCCGGCACGTATTACCCCGCCGTCACGGCCGGCGATTCCGCCGCCGATGCGTTCAACAGCGCCATCGACGCCATGAACGCCGGCATGGCAACGCTGAAGGACCCGAACACGGGCAAGCCGCTCTCGGGCGTGGGCACGCAAGACATCGAGTCCCAAACGCTCGGCCAGGAGCACAAGTTCACGTGCACTTGGGCCGGCAGCTCGCTGTCCGACCTGATGGCCCAGCACCCTGAGATCAAGTACGAGGTGAAGACCCCCAGCCCGTGGGGTGATATCCTCACCACGCTGCTGCCCATCATCCTCATCGGCGCCATGCTGTTCTTCCTGTTCAATCAAATGGCGAAGGCGAATAACTCGCAGATGAACTTCGGCAAGGCCAAGGCCAAGCAGAGCATCGAGGAGCGCCCCGACGTGCGCTTCGCCGATGTCGCCGGCGTGGACGAGGCCGTCGAGGAGATGCAGGAGATCAAGGACTTCCTGGCAAATCCCGCAAAGTACCAGTCCATGGGCGCGAAGATCCCGCGCGGCTGTCTGCTGGTGGGCCCTCCGGGCACCGGCAAGACGTTGCTGGCCCGCGCCGTGGCCGGCGAGGCGGGCGTGCCGTTCTTCAGCATCTCCGGCTCCGACTTCGTCGAGATGTTCGTGGGCGTGGGCGCCTCCCGCGTGCGCGACCTGTTCAAGCAGGCTAAGGAGGCAAGCCCCTCCATCGTCTTCATCGACGAGATCGACGCCGTCGGCCGCCAGCGCGGCACCGGCCTGGGCGGTGGCCACGACGAGCGCGAGCAGACGCTCAACCAGCTGCTCGTCGAGATGGACGGCTTCGAGGCCAACGATTCCGTGGTGCTCATCGCCGCCACGAACCGCGCCGACGTGCTCGACCCCGCGCTGCTGCGCCCCGGCCGCTTCGACCGTCAGATCGTGGTGGACGTGCCCGACGTGAAAGGTCGCGAGCGCATTCTGAACGTGCATGCGAAGAACAAGCCGCTCGGCAGCGACGTGGACCTGTCCTCCGTGGCCAAGCTCACGCCTGGCTTCTCCGGCGCCGACCTGGCCAACCTGCTCAACGAGGCAGCGCTTCTGACCGCGCGCCGCAACAAGAAGATCATCACGCAGCAAGAGGTCAGCGAGTCCATGGAGCGCGTCATCGCCGGTCCCGAGCGCAAGGGCCGCGTGATGGACGACCAGACCAAGCACACCATCGCGTACCACGAAAGCGGTCATGCCCTGGTGGGTCACCTGCTGCCGAAGGCCGATCCGGTGCACAAGATCAGCATCATCAGCCGCGGCCGTGCGTTGGGCTACACCCTGTCCATTCCCAAGGAGGACAAGGTCCTCAACACGGTGGGCGAGATGCGCGACGAGCTGGCGGTGTTCATGGGCGGCCGCGTTGCCGAGGAGATCTTCTGCGACGATGTGACTACCGGCGCCAGCAACGACCTGGAGCGCGCCACCAAGATGGCCCGCGCCATGGTCACGCAGTACGGCATGTCCGCCGAACTGGGCACGCAGGTGTTCGGACAGCCCAACCATGAGGTGTTCCTGGGCCGCGACATGGGCAACACGCAGGACTACTCCGAGGAAACGGCTCGTCGCATCGACGACGAGGTCGCGCGCATCATGAAGGAAGCGCACGACCGCGCCTACGAGATCCTCAGCACGCATCGCGAGCAGATGGACCTTATGGCAAGCGTGCTGCTTGAGCGCGAAACCGTCGAGGGCGAGGCCTGCAAGGCGCTGCTGGACAACAATTGGAACGACTACCTGCAGCGTGAAGGCGACATCATCGCCGCGAAGGAGGCCGAGGAAGCGGCGGCACGTGCTCGCGACGAGCAGCTTGCCGACCCGAACTGGAACGGCCAGCAGGGCGGCCAGGTGCCGCCGGCGCAGCCGGGTTCTCCCGCGCAGCCGTCCGGCGTGCAGCAGCCGCAGGTTCCTGCGAACGGCGGTCAGCCGCCGGTTCCCCCCACGGGCGGTCAGCAGCCCCCGTACCCGCCGGCAGAGTAAGCTGGCGTGGTGCCGCCGCACCTTCGCGGTGGGCGGCGGGATCGTTTGCGCACGATGCGCCGGGCTTTTCGGCTTGGTGCGCGGGCGCGATGTGAAAACGTCAAGGTATAGCAAGAAGGCGGGCCGTCAGGCTCGCCTTCTTTTGAAAGAAAGGCATTCAGCATGATGTGGAAATGCGGCTCGTTCGAGTTCGATACGCGCAAACCGGTGATCATGGGCATCCTCAACGTCACGCCCGACAGCTTCAGCGACGGCGGCACGCACAACACGCCCGAGGCGGCGCTGGCCTGGGCGCAGCAGATGATCGACGAGGGTGCGCATATGATCGACGTGGGCGGCGAGTCCACGCGCCCCGGGTCTGCCGAGGTGAGCGTCGAGGAGGAGACGGCCCGCGTGCTTCCCGTGGTGCGCGCCCTTGCCGAGCAGGGCGTCTGCGTGAGCGTGGACACCCGTCATGCCGCTGTGGCGAAGGCGTGCGTGGAAGCTGGTGCCGCCATCATCAACGACGTGTCGGGCTTCCGCGATCCGGCCATGGTGCAGGTTGCCGCCGAAAGCGATTGCGGCGTGGTGGTCATGCACATGAAGGGCGAGCCGGGCACCATGCAACAGAACCCGCAATACGACGACGTGGTCGCCGAGGTGCGCGATTACCTGCGCGACCAGGCGGCCATGCTCGAGGCCGCCGGCGTGGCGCCTGAGCGCATCTGCGTCGACCCGGGCCCGGGCTTTGGCAAGACGGCTTCGCAGACCCTCGAGCTCGTACGCAACTTCCAGGAGTTTGCGCGCTTGGGCTACCCGGTCATGGTTGCCGTTTCCCGCAAAAGCTACCTGGGCTTCGCCTACGGCATCGACGACCCGGTCGAGCGCGACCACGTGAGCGCCACCGAGGCGCTTATGGCGTGCGAGCTGGGCGCGGGCGTTGTGCGTGCGCACAACGTGGCGGAAACCGTGAAGGCGCTGTCCGATATGCGCCCGTACGCGTTCTTGGGCATGGGCTGCAACGTGCCGTTGGTGGCAGAGCCCGGCGAGGAGCTTGAGGGCAAGATCGCCATGCTCAACCAGGCCATCACCGAGCTGTGCAGCCTTCCCGATTCGCAGATCATCGACATCTCCAGCTTCTACGAGAGCGAGCCTGCGTACTACGAGGACCAGGACACGTTCGTCAACGCCGTGGTGCTGCTGCGCACGGGCATCGCGCCGAAGGAGCTGCTGGGGTACCTGCACGCTATCGAGAACAGCCTGGGCCGCGTCCGCGAGATCGAGAACGGCCCGCGCACGTGCGACCTGGACATCCTGGACTACCAGCTTTACGTCACGGACAACGACGTGCTCACGCTGCCGCATCCGCGCATCCTTGAGCGCGACTTCGTGCTGAAACCGCTGCTGGAGCTGCGCCCGAACCACGTGCTGGCCGACGACGTGCGCGTCGCGCAGGCGGCCAAGCCGGAATCCGAGCGCTACGGGAAAGCCGAGCGCGTCAGCCGTTAAGCCGCGGAAAGCGGTGGCTTGCGGATGGTCGGATGGGTTCCGGGACGCAGGTTCTGGAATCGGGCTTGCAGGGTCCGGGGTCGGGTTGTCGGCTTTGGCGATGGGCTGCGGTTCGCGGTGTCGCGACGCTGGCTCAGCGCGACTTTCCGCGGCTTTGCAATGGCTTTGCGCCGCGCTGTCATATGAGAAGGGGAAAGGTGCTGGGATGCAGTTTCGCGTGGAATCGTTCGAGACCGTAACGTCCACGAACGACCTGATCAAGCGTGCTATTGAGGAAGGCCAGCCTGAGGGCCTGGCGGTGCGCGGCCTGCGGCAAACCGCCGGCTACGGCAGGCAAGGCCGCGCGTGGGAAAGCCCGATCGGCGGCATGTACCAGTCGTTCTTGCTGCGACCCGAAGTCCCGCCGGCGCAGCTTCCCACACTCAGCCTGTTGGTGGGCCTTGCCGTTCGCCGCGCAATCGCGAGTCTTGTCCCCGAGCTTGAGGGTCGCGTGCAGGTGAAGTGGCCGAACGACATCGTGGTGGCTGAGGCGTGCGATTCCCTGCGCGACGCCGCGCAGGCGACGGGCGAGGGTTCCCCTTGCAGGAAGGAATCGGCGTCCCTGTGCGGCATGGCTTCTCATGATGCAGCCCGCGATGATGCTGGACAGGGTGGCGAGTTCCCCGCCGGCGACCGTCAACCCCAGCGCCCCTTCCATAAGCTATGCGGTATCTCGACGGAGATGCATGCGCGGGCGCTTTGCGTGGGCGTGGGCGTCAACGTGGCGCGTCCGGCCGATGCCGCATCCGTGCCGGCTGGGAAGAACATCCCGGTGTACCTGGATGAGCTGGGATTTTGCGAAGGCCCCGTTGAGGACCGCATCAACGCTGTGGCCGATGCGCTCTGCGATCAGCTTGCCATCGTGTACCCGCTGTGGTGCGAGCAGGGTTTCGAGCCCTACCAAGCCGAGTTCGATGCCTGCTCTGCGCTGTACGGACGCTTCGTTCGTATGGAGGACCTTTCGGGCAACGTGTTGGCGGCGGGCACGGTGACGCGCGTGGCTCCGGACGGCAGGCTGGTGTTGCGCACGTCGGAAGGCGTGGAGGTGTTCGCCAGCTCAGGCGAGGCCCATATCCGCTAGGCGATATCCATGTGCCCCGGTGCGACGTTTACGCGCCGGGGCACACGCGTTGTTTGGGCGTTTGCGCGGATCTGGCTTGGGCGCATGCTCCTGGCACGTTCTCGGGCGCACAGCCGGCAGCATCCCGAAAGCACCCGGCGTCGTCCTTTTCGCTCCTTAACTCGATATGCACGAACGATGGAATCCCGGCATGGGGCTCTCCTGCGTGCGCTCTCTGCGGGCCGCCGGTCATACAATAGAATGCTGACGAAAATTTTAGGTAGTTAAAGGTTTCGAAAGGCAGCACGCAAGCATGACGCAAGAGCTAGAAACGAAGGACGGATCCGCGGCTCCGGCCCATCCGGCGGACGCCCAGGGCAATCCCGTCGCCTCCGGCCACCAGGGCAAACCCAAGCAGCACGATAAGGTGACGCGCATGGGCACGGAGTCCATCCCGCGCCTTATCACCGAGTTCGCCATCCCCTCCATATTGGGCATGCTGGTCAACGGCGCATACAACGTCATCGACTCCATCTTCCTGGGGCAGGCTATGGGCGAGATCGGCCTGTCCACCGCCACGGTCGCCATGCCCATCATGACGGTGTTCATGGCCATCGCCATGCTGGTGGGCAACGGCGGCAACGCCCTGGCCGCGCTGCGCATGGGCGAGGGCAAGCCCGAGGAGGCCGAGCGCAGCTTGGGCAACACGGTCACGCTCTCCCTTATCGCTTCCGTGGTGGTCGCCATCGCCATGTTCATCCCGGCTTGCATCGACGGACTGCTCAGCGTGTCGGGTGCCACTCCCGAGGACTGGAACTACGCCATGCAGTTCATCCGCATCATCAGCCTGGGCTTCATCTTCCAATGCATCGGCATGGGCGTGAACAACTTCATCCGTACCGCCGGGGCTCCGAACCGCGCGCTGGGCACCATGATCATCGGCGCCGTTGCGTGCACCGTGTTCAACGCGCTGTTTGTGCTGGTCATGGGCATGGGCGTCGTGGGCAGCGCGCTTGCCACCGTGTGCGGCCAGGCAATCTCATGCGCTACGGTTCTGTGGTACTTCTGCCTGACGAAGGGCGTCCCCATGCGCCTGCGCCTGCATATGATGCCGCTGCACGGCGAGACGGTGCGCCTGATTCTATCGCTGGGTCTGGCCAGCTTCGCCGTCCAGGCGGGCATGGCCGCGGTGAACTTCGTGCTGAACAACCTGCTGAACATGTACGGCGCGCAAAGCCCCATCGGCGCAGAGGGCGCGCTGGCGTCCATCGGCGTGGTGCAGCGCGTTGCCTCGTTCGTGGTGCTGCCGCTCATCGGCATGTCGATCGCTATCCAGCCGCTGCTCGGCTTCAACTACGGCGCGCACCTGTTCAAGCGCGTGAAGATGACGCTGGCCTGGGGCATCGCGGGCAACACGGTCATCGCCGTGGTGCTGTGGGCGCTCGTGCACCTGTTCCCCGCCCAGATCGTCGGCTTCTTCGGCATCACCGATCCGAACCTGCTGTCGTTCACGGTGTTCGCGCTGCAGGTGCAGCTGTTCCTCATCCCGTTCGTGGGCTTCCAGATCGTCGGCTCGAACTACTTCCAGGCAACGGGTCAGCCGGCGAAATCGGTGTTCTTGTCTCTTACGCGTCAGATCCTGTTCCTGATCCCGCTCTATATCGGCCTGCCCATGGTCATGCCCGTATGGTTCCCGGGTTACACGGGCCTGGACGCGCTGTACTTCGCGTGCCCCGTGGCGGACTTCCTGGCCATCTTCACCACCGGCGTGTTCGTCCTGCTGGAGCTCAAGCGCCTGCGCAAGCTGGAGAACGGCCAGCTGCAGGCCAAGTTCTAGCGGTTTGTTTCAGCCTTGCAACGTTTTTTGCGCTGCAAGGCTTTTTTACGGCCAAAACCGGTGGGGAATTTGTGCGCGTGCTACAATTCCTCTGCAATCTGTAGGAAATAGGGTCGATGCGTTCGGCGCAGCGATCGCCGCGATGGTATCGCGGATGGGCCTTCTGGATGAACCAGGGGGACAAGGAAGGGGAAGTTGTGGAACAGGTTCAGAAGAAGACGGCCGCTGGGTCGCGCACGCGTTCCATCGCGTTCGTCGCATTGACGGTCGCCATCACGGCTGTGTCGGCGTGGGTGACGGTGCCCCTGGGCCCCGTGCCGTTCACGCTGCAGATCTTCGCCGTGGCGTTCATGGTGCTGGTGCTGCAGCCGAAAGAGGCTGTTGCGGCTATCACCGCGTACCTGGTCCTGGGCGCTGTGGGCGTGCCCGTGTTCAGCGGCATGCGCGGCGGCATCGGCGTTCTGGCTGGTGCGACCGGCGGCTTTTTGTGGGGCTACCTGCTGGGCGTGGGCCTGGCCGTTGCCGTGCGCTTCGGCCTGAAGGCCGTGCTGGCTCGCGATGGCGAGGCGAAGGGCGCCCGCGCGTTCGCGATCGATTTCCTGACCGGCCTGGTGTTCCTTGCCGTCGCCTACGTGTGCGGCTGGGCTCAGCTGATGGCCGTGGCCTCCATGACGCCCGCCGCCGCCTTCGCGGCCGGCGTTGCGCCGTTCATTCTGATCGACCTGGCGAAGCTGGTTGCGGCCGTCATCTGCGCCCGCGCCGTCAACGCTGCCGTGGGACATCGCGCATAAGCGATATCGCACAACCCAAGCGTAACGAAAAAGCCCGCATAAGCGGGCTTTTTCGCGTTCTGGTGCGGTTACGCCTCGTACAGGACGGCGCCGCTGGTGAAGCCGCCGCCGAAGCCCACGAGCACCACCTTGTCGCCGGGATGGATGTTCCCGCTTTCGTACGCGTCGCACAGCGTCATGGGGATGCACGCCGACGACGAGTTGCCGCGATGCGCGATGGATACCTGGAAGCGCTCGAGCGGCAGGCCCATGCGCTTGGCGGCGTACTTGATGATGCGCAGGTTCGCCTGATGCGGGACGATGAACTGCACGTCGTCGATGGTCAGGTTCGCGCGGCGCAGCACCTCCTCGATGGCGGCGGGCATGACGCTCGTGGCGAACTTGAACACCTTCTGGCCGTTCATGTACAGGGCCTGGCGCGGCGCCCCCGCGGCAACGCGTTCCGCAGCGCCGAGCTCGGCGTCGATGGGGGCGGTGCCGGGGTCGGCCTGCTGCAGCGCGTTCGCATCGATGCCCTCGGGCGTGAAGGGCTGGGGCGCGTCGTAAGCGGAAGGACAGGTGAGGGCGTTGGAATCGTCGTCATCGTTTTTGATGTACCACGACAGGATGCCGGGCTTGCGCTCGTCCCACTCCACCACGGCGGCGCCGGCGCCGTCGCCGAACAGCACGCACGTGTTGCGGTCGTTCCAGTCGACGATGCGGGTCAGGCGTTCGCCGCCCACCACGAGCGCGCGCCGGATGGGGTTGCGGCCCGCCGCGCCCGCAGCGCCCGGGGCGCTGGCGGCCATCATGGTCTCGGCGATGGTCAGGCCGTAGATGAAGCCCGAGCACGCGGCGTTCATGTCGAATGCCGCGGCATTGACCAGGCCCAAACGTCGGCGCAGCACGGCGGCGCAGGTGGGGACCACCTCGTCGGGCGTGATAGTGGAGTAGATGATGAGGTCGATGTCCTCGGGAGCGATCTTGCGCTCGGAATAGCCGCCGTCCGCCCAGCCGAGCGCCTGGCGCGCGGCGCCTTCGGCCAGGTCGACGTTGCCCTCGCTGACGCACACGCGGCGCGAGAGGATGCCCGTGCGCGTGGAGATCCATTCATCGCTGGTGTCGACCAGCTTGGTCAGCTCTTCATTGGGCACGTCAAGTGCCGGCAGCTGCTTGCCGCAGCCGATGATGGTGCAACCCATGATGCTCCTTCGATGTGCGGGGCGATGCGCCCCGGAGATGATGCGTGTCGATTGCGTTCGAGTATAGCATCGCGCGTTGCGGCCCCTGCGAATCCCCACGTCATGGCCCCTGCCCGCACCGGAATCGATGCGCAGGTGAAGTAAACGCTTAGCGTCTTGGGGTGTTTCGGTCGGCGGAAGGTTCGGGCGTCTGCGCGGGTGGCCGGCGATGGTTCCTGCTCGTCGGCGATGATCGGTTACAAGGCGCGCGTGGCGAGGGGAGTCGATGCCGCCTGCGAAAGCGGCTCGGGCAGTAGTCGTCAGCCGGTTGCGCGGGCTTTCCCTTAGGCGTTCTTCGCTTTTCCGTGGGGCTTCTTCACCGAGATGTCGGCGGGGATGGAGGGGATGGCGATCATGAAGCACGCCCCGCCCTCGGGGAGGTTGACGGCCTCGACGGTGCCATCGTGCGCCTCGGCGATGGACTTCACGATGGCAAGGCCCAGGCCCGTACCGCCCGTGCCGCGCGTGCGGCTTGCGTCGGTGCGGTAGAAGCGGTCGAAGAGCAGCTTGGGGTCCACGTCGCCGAAGCCGCAGCCGTCGTCTTTCACGGCGATGATGGAGTTGCCGTTCATGCCGAACAATTCAACGTTGATGTGCCCGCCGGGCTTGATGAAGCGGCTGGCGTTCTCGACCAGGTTGGTGACGGCCTGGCGCAGGCTGTCGGGGTTGCCCAGCACGTCGGGGGCTTCGCCCGAGACGCTCGTGTTCGCCTGGCGGTCGTGCAGGATGGGGGACAGCGCGTCGACCACGCTGTTCGCCAGATCGTGCAGGTTCACGCGCTGCATGGTCTCGGGGATGGGGGAGCTTTCTATGCGCTGCAGGGTCAGCAGGTCGTGCGTCAAGCGGCTGAGACGCTCGCTTTCGTTCACGATGATGCCGCAGAACTTCTCATGCAGCGAGGGTGGCAGGTCGGGGTCGGCGAGCATCTCTGCGTTGCCGCGGATGGCCGTCAGCGGCGTGCGCAGCTCGTGCGCGACGTCGCTGATGAACTCGTTTTGGCGGCGCTCCTTGATGGCAAGGTCGTGCTGCTGCTGGGTGGTGGTTTGCACGAGGCGCTTAAAGTCGCTGGTCAGCAAATCGGCCTCGTACATGCGGCCGTCGGGCTCGAACGTGACGGGCGCGCCGCTGCGGAACGCCGCCATCTTCTTCGCCAGGTCGCTGAGCGGTTCGGACAGGAAATGGCCGATAAGCAGGCTGATGCAGAAGATGACCACGCTGATGGGGATGAGGACCAGCAGGACCGCGATGGAGGCGTCGTACACGAGCATGCACACGACGGCCGTGACCACTGCAGCGAGCAGGCTGAGCAGCGTGGCCAAGAGCGCGAAATATGTCTGCAGCCGTTTTATAGCTTGAACCTATATCCGTAACCGCGAACCGTTTCCACAAGGCCGGGATCGTAACCGGCTTGCTCGATCTTATCACGCAGGCGCTTGATGTGGGTGTCCACGGTCTTGGTTTCCGTGAGGTATTCCCAGCCCCAGGCGTCGCGCAGCAGCTCCTCGCGCGAGACCACCTTGCCGGCGTTCTTCATGAGGCATGCCATCAGCTCGAACTCGCGGGGCGTCAGGTCGATGTCGCCGGCAGGGCCGGTGGCGGTGTGCGCGTCCTCGTCGAGCGTGATGCCGCTGGCGGTGATGGCGTGGCTGTTCGGCGTGAGCTCGTTGCCCTGGCTGCGGCGCAGCAGCGCGCGGACGCGAGCGATGAGCTCGCGCACGCCGAAGGGCTTGGCCAGGTAATCATCGCCGCCGATTTCGAGCCCGACCACCTTGTCCAGCTCGGTGTCGCGTGCCGAGAGGAACAGCACGGGCGCCGACGTCTTGGTGCGCAGGCGGCGGCACAGCTCATAGCCGTCCATGCCGGGCAGCATGATATCCAGGACGAACAGGTCGTAGTCGTTTTCCTGGGCCATTGCCAGCGCGTCCTCGCCGTTGTCCACGACGTCGGGCTGGAAGCCCTCTTTCTTCAGGGCGTATCCGACGAACTCCGTGATGGAGGGCTCGTCGTCCACGACCAGGATGCGTGAAGGCGTTTCGTTCATGATGGGCCTCTTCTTTCCATTGCGAAAGCTGCTTGTGCGGCGTGCCGGGCCGCGCGGTTGTCGGGCGCCGGGCGCCGCAAGGAGGCAGCTGTTCCACGTTCTTGCGACAACTATACCCGCATCGGCCAGGCAGGTGGGCTTCCCGTCAAAAACACGTTACCTCCCCGGGGCAAAACCGCCCAAGTTTTCCCGATCTGCCCGGCTCGGACACTTGGGGACGGAGGTTTATCTGTCAGGTTTCGCCTCGCGCTAGAGCCCGCCCCGCGCCAGGGTCCACCCCGCCCCGCGCCGGTGCGCCTCCGCTCGAACCCCCCTCGCGAACGCTTGGCGGGCGGATTCGGGCGCTTCCCGTGTGCTTGCGGGCAGTCTAACAACCTGCTGCTATACTGATGCGCGGAAAAATCGGCCCCATCGCGGAACGCGGCGACGGGGGACATGAGAACGAGGGGAGCGGCGCCATGCTGCTGGCAATAGACGTGGGAAACACCCAGACCGTTTTGGGCGTGTACGAGAACAAGAAGCTGCGCTTCCGCTGGCGCGTGGCCACCAACAAGCTGCACACGTGCGACGAGCTGCGCGTGAAGCTCATCCCTCTGCTCAGCTCCGAGGGCGTCTCGTTCGACGACATCAGCGGCGTGGCGCTGGCGTCGGTGGTCCCGGCGCTCACCGAGGCGTGGTGCCAGGCGACCAAGCAGATGATCGGCGTGCGCGCGGTGGTGTGCACCGCCGAGAACGCCGCCGGGCTGTTCGACGCCGGCGACTATCCCAACCCGCGCGAGATCGGCGCCGACCGCATCGCCGACTGCGTGGCGGCGCGCATGCTGTACGGCTCGCCCGTGGTGGTGGTCGATTTCGGCACCGCCACTAATATGGAAGTGATCGACGGCAACGGCACGTTCGCCGGCGGCGTCATCGCGCCCGGCGTGGACACCAGCGCCCGCGCGCTGTTCAGCCACGCCACCAAGCTTGGCGCCATCGAGCTGGTCAACCCGCACACCTCCATCGGCCGCAACACCGCCCAGGCCATGCAGGTGGGCATCGTCTACGGCGAGGCCGATCGTGTGGACGGCCTGGTCAACCGCATCTTCGAGCAGCTCGGCTACAAGGCGGCCGTTGTGGCCACCGGCGGCCTGGCGCGTCGCGTGGCGCCGCTTTCGCGCACCATCACGCACGTGAACCAGGATCTCACGCTCGAGGGCCTTCGCCTGGTGTACGACAACTTCATGGACAACGACGTCACCGGCCTGTACGGCCGCCCCGACGAGGTGCTGGAGTAGGGCGAACCTGCGCACGGGGCCCCGCTCCGGCTTCGCCCTCCGGCGCCTCGGGAAGCCGCCTGCAAGGCGGTTCCGTCGCCAGCTTCTCCACAATTGCAACAAATTTGGCCGCATTTTCGCCGTTGCCTTGAAATCTAGGTTTCTTAACAGGCGCCTGTCCCGTGGCCGACATGGTGCGCCGCTACAATGGCACCTACGTTCATGCGCCTCGCCAAAGGACGGGGCGCGTCCGCATCCAGACGAGAGAGAGGCCCCGACGTGTTGACCGACATCGAAATCGCCCAGGCAGCGACTCCGCAACCCATCAGCGCCATCGCGCAGAAGGCGGGTGTGCCCGAGCAGTACCTGGAGCAGTACGGAACCACGAAGGCTAAGGTGGACTACAACCTGCTGCGCGATGAGCAGCACACGCCGGGCAAGCTGGTGCTCGTGACGGCAATCAACCCCACGCCGGCCGGCGAGGGCAAGACCACCACCACGGTGGGCTTGGCCGACGCGCTGCAGAAGCGCGGCAAGAACCCCGTCGTTGCGCTGCGCGAGCCCAGCCTGGGTCCCGTGTTCGGCATCAAGGGCGGCGCCGCGGGCGGCGGATACGCCCAGGTCATCCCCATGGAGGACATCAACCTGCACTTCACCGGCGACTTCCACGCCATCGGTGCGGCCAACAACCTGCTCGCCGCGCTGCTCGACGCCCACATCCACAACGGCAACGAGCTGGGCATCGACGTCCGCAAGATCACGTGGAAGCGCGTGGTGGACATGAACGATCGCCAGCTGCGCAACATCGTGTGCGGCCTGGGCGGCAGGGCCAACGGCGTGCCGCGCGAGGACGGCTTCGACATCACCGTGGCCAGCGAGATCATGGCCATCTTCTGCCTGGCAACCAGCATCACCGACCTGAAGGAGCGCCTCGGCCGCATCGTGGTCGGCTACACCTTCGACGACCAGCCCGTCACCGCGCACGACCTGCACGCCGAGGGCGCCATGGCCGCGCTGCTCAAGGATGCGCTCAAGCCCAACCTCGTGCAGACGCTCGAGGGCACGCCGGCGTTCGTGCACGGCGGCCCGTTCGCCAACATCGCGCACGGCTGCAACTCCATCATGGCCACGCAGATGGCCCGCGCGCTGGGCGACTACGCCATCACCGAGGCCGGCTTCGGCGCCGACCTGGGTGCGGAGAAGTTCCTGGACATCAAGTGCCGTCTGACCGGCCTGAAGCCCGACGCCGTCGTCGTGGTGGCAACGGTCCGCGCGCTCAAGAACCATGGCGGCGTGGCCAAGGATGCGCTCAACGACGAGAACCTGCAGGCGCTCGAGGCCGGCCTGCCCAACCTGCTGCAGCACGTGGAGAACATCACGAACGTGTACAACCTGCCGTGCGTGGTGGCCATCAACCGCTTCCCCACCGACACCGAGGCCGAGCTGAAGCTCGTCGAGGACAAGTGCCGCGAGCTGGGCGTGAACGTGGCCCTGTCCGAGGTGTGGGCCAAGGGCGGCGAGGGCGGCCTGGCGCTGGCCGACGAGGTCGTGCGCCTGTGCGAGAACGGCGACGAGGCCGGCCGCAGCGCCGACACGTTCCAGTTCTCCTATGGCGATGACCTGAGCCTGCGCGAGAAGATCGAGGCCGTAGCGAAGAACGTCTACCGCGCCGACGGCGTCGACTTCGAGGCCAAGGCTGCCAAGGAGCTGGCGAAGCTGGAGAAGCTCGGCTTCGGCGGTATGCCCGTGTGCATGGCCAAGACCCAGTACAGCTTCAGCGACGACCAGACGAAGCTGGGCGCTCCCCGTGGCTTCCGCATCACCGTGCGCGACGTCAAGGTCAGCGCCGGCGCCGGCTTCGTGGTGGCGCTTACCGGCAACATCATGACCATGCCGGGCTTGGGGAAGAGCCCCGCGGCCTTCAAGATCGACGTGGACGAGACCGGAAAGATCACGGGGCTGTTCTAGTCCCGGACGCTGAGCGACTGGGTGGTGTCCAGTCGCTCAGACAGTCCTGCTTTGGCAAAAGCCCCACTGGGGCTTTTGCGTCGTGCGGAACTCGCTTTGTGGACACCACCCAGTCGCTCAGCTGGGTAAACTGCTCGTAGGGTTGCTGGGTCCCGGCGTCGAGCTTGCAGACCGCTTGTGCGGTTGGAAACGGAAAGGAAGCGTATGGATACTTCGTTCGTCGAGGAGCTTGCCTCGGCGGCCCCCACGCCGGGCGGCGGCGGGGCCTCGGCATATTGCGGCGCGCTGGCCTGCGCGCTGGCGTCCATGGTGGGTAACCTGACCGTGGGCAAGAAGACGTATGCCCAGGTGGAGCCCGAAGTGTACATGCGCTTGGAGAAGCTGGCGGACCTGCGCGGGCGCCTGCTTTCCCTGGTGGGCGCCGACGCTGAGGCGTTCGGCCCGCTGGCGGCGGCCTACCGCATGCCCAAGGACACCCCCGAGCAGCTTGCGGCCAAGCAGGCGGCCATCCAGGATGCCCTCGTCGGCGCCACCGAGGTTCCGCTGGACATCATGCGCACGGCGGCCGCGTGCGTGGAGCACGCCGATTTCCTGGCGCGCAACGGCAGCCGCATGGCTCGCAGCGATGCGGGCGTTTCCGTGGCGTTCGCTCGAGCAGCCGTGGACGGCGCCAGCTTGAACGTGTACATTAACGCGGCGTCCATCGACGACGCCGAACGCGCCGCACGCTACCGCGACGAGGCGGATCGGCTTGTCGCGCAGACGCGCGAGCACTGCGACGAGGTGTTCGCGTTCGTGAAGGATGCGGTCTCGTAAACGGCCTGCAGGCCGATAGATGAAGGTGGAGAAAACGTGGCAGAGTTGTTGAAGGGCAAGCCGGTCGTCGACCGCATGGCAGAGGATATGCGGGGGCGCATCGCCGCGCTCGAGGAGCGGGGCGTGAAACCCACGCTGGCGCTGGTGCGCCTGGGACAGCGTCCCGACGACCTGTCGTACGAGCGCACGGCGGTCAAGCGCGCCGCCGGCCTGGGCATCCACACCAAGCCCTACGTGCTCGACGAGTTCGCGCCCGAAGCCGCGCTCAAGGCCACGCTGCAGTCCATCAACTACGACAAGACGGTGCACGGCTGCCTGATGTTCCGCCCGCTGCCCACGTTCATGGACGAGAAAGCCATGTGCAACACGCTGACCGCGGCAAAGGACGTCGACGGCATCTCGCTGGCTTCGCTGGCAGCGGTATTCACCGATGCGCCGGATGGCTTCCCCCCTTGCACCGCGGCGGCGTGCGTCGCCATCTTGGAGCACTACAAGGTGCCCATCGTCGGCAAGCACGTGGTGGTCATCGGCCGCAGCCTGGTGGTGGGCAAGCCCGTGTCCATGATGCTGCTGCGCCGCAACGCCAGCGTCACCATCTGCCATAGCCGCACCGAGAACCTGCAGGAGATCAGCCGCTCGGCGGACATCGTCATCTGCGCCACGGGCCGTGCCCGCGCGTACGGCCGCGAATACTTCCGCCCGGGACAGACGGTGCTCGACGTGGGCATCAACTTCGACGTGCACGGCAAGCTGTGCGGCGACGTGGACTTCGACGAGGTGGAGCCCATCGTGGACGCCATCACCCCGGTGCCCGGCGGCGTGGGCACCGTGACCACCAGCATGACCATGCAGCACACCGTGGCCGCCGCCGAGGCCCAACTGAAGGAAAGCCTGAAAGGCTAGCCGAACGCCCGCCCTTGCGGCGGGCGTTTTTGCGCGCTGCGGCCGTGCGTGCGGCGGGCGCCGTTGCCGATCGGGCTTCGCGGGTGGCCGGCCAGCGGCCCCGTTTGCCGCCCGCCCCGTGGAGCGGGATCGGCGTGCCGGGCAAGGTCGGGCCATCGCTTCGAGCGCTTTTCGCCATCGCGGGTGTTCGAGCCCGTTCCCGAAAGCCGTTTTCCCCTGCTTATCCGCCGTTTTCGTGGGTGGGGTGCATGTTTGCGCGCATTGGCGTATGATGTGCTGCATTATGGCTAACGGACTGACATACGCACGTAAAACCGCGTCCACGGAGGCGACGAAGCAGCTGGCCGAAACGCTGGCTCCGTACCTGCATCCGGGCGACGTGGTGGTGCTTTCGGGCGATTTGGGCGCCGGCAAAACCCAATTTGTGCAAGGCGTGGCCGCGGGCCTGGGCATTTCCGCCCAGGTTACCAGCCCCACGTTCAACATCCTGCTGGAGTACCACCAGGGGCGCATCCCGCTGTACCACTTCGACCTGTATCGCCTGGACGAGCAGGACGAGCTGGAGGACACGGGCTATTACGACACCATCGACGCCGATGGTGTGTCGTTCATCGAGTGGGGCGAGAAATTCCCCGGCGCGCTGCCGTACGGCTACCTGGAGATCCGCATCCTGGTGACCGAGGACGGCGGCCGCCGCGTGCTCGCGCACGCGCTGGGAAACCGCGCCCGCCAGCTGCTCACCGTGTGGGCCAACGACTCGAAGGCGCGCCTGTCGAAGAGCACGGCCAGCGCCGGCGGCTTCATCGTGCCGGGAGGCGCCCCCATCAACACGGGCTCCATCCCGCCGATCAAGGTCGCGGAGGCCAAACCCGCCGATTCGCCTGCTGAGACGCTTTAAGCGCCCGCTGTCGCGCTCGATGCGGGCCGACGGACGCCGCGCGGCAAGCGGCGTCTTGCGGCGAAACCGGCCATATAGGAACCATATTCGAAAGCAAGGGGAGCACTGTGCCTGAAACCGCATATGCGTTGGCGTTCGATACGGCGAACGAGGTGATCTCCATCGGGCTGGGCCGTTTGAACGCCGCGGCATGCGCGGTGGAGCCGGTGGCTGCGGTGGAGGTGGCGGCGCATCGCGCGTCGAACACGCAGCTGCTCGTGCGGGTGGACGCCCTGCTACGCGAGGCTGGCGTGGAACGCAATCAGCTGGCATGCGTGTGCGTCGGCCGCGGCCCGGGATCGTTCACGGGCGTGCGCATCGCCATGGCCACGGCCAAGGGCGCGGCGCAGGCGCTCGGCGCCGCGCTGGTGGGCGTGTCGTCGCTCGACGTGGTGGCCTGGCATGCGTGGGCCTCGGGCGTGCGCGGCCGGCTGGCCGTGGTCGCCGACGCTATGCGCAAGGAGGTCTACCCCGTCCGCTACGCGCTCGATGAAGCGGGCGCGCACCGCCTTGAGGCCGACCGCGTGGTGAAAGCCCAGGTGGCAGCCCAGGAATTGGTCGACGAAGCATCTTCCGGCGCTGCGGCCGACGCGTTGCAGCTGACGGGCGACGGGCTTGCGAAGTACGCGGAGCTGTTCGCCCCCGCGGGCACGCTGCTGCCCGAGGAGCTGTGGGCGCCCACGGGCCGCGGGCTTCTGCTGGCGCTGCAGGACGCATGGCGCACGGGCGCGGCGGACCCGCTGGACGCGCAGCGCCACAACCCGGCGTTCTTGCTGCCGGTGTACACGCGCCTATCCGATGCCGAGGAGAACGAGCGCATCCGCCTGGCGAAGAACGACCCGAAAAACCTTGCCACCGGCGTGCAGGACGCCGCGCCGCGCCGCGATCAGCGCGCCACCATGCACGACACGGCGGTGCTCAACGCGCGCCCTGACGAGCACGGCATCACGTACAAGCCGCTCGACGCCGCGCATGCCGAGGACGTTGCCGCTATGGAATCCCAGGTCATGGGCTCGGACGCATGGAACGCGGCACTTGTGGCCGATGAGCTTCCGCGCGCCGACCGCACCTGGTGGGCAGCCTATGCAAGCGGGGAAGGCCCCGACGCGGGCTGCGCCGCGGGTTCCGATGGCGCCTCTTCTGCACGCGGGAACGTGCTGGTCGGCTATGCCGGTGGCATGGTGATCGACGGGCAGGTGCAGATCCTCAAGATCGGCACCGATCCGGCGTGGCGCCGCCGCGGCATCGCGCGTCAGCTCATCTCGCGCGTGGCATCTGATGCCCGCGACCTGGGCGCCACCACGTGCTCGCTCGAGGTGCGCGCTTCCAACGTCGGCGCGCAGGCGTTCTATGAATCGCTCGGCATGCATTCCATCGGCAAGCGACCGCACTATTATTCCGACCGCGAGGACGCCGTCATCATGGAGGGCCCGCTGCAGGGCGTCATCGGCTCCTCGGCCGTGGGGGGCGCCGCCGACGCGACAGCTGTGCGGCACGTGACCGAAGACGACCCGA
>JAUNWR010000004.1:26621-39217 GCA_030540215.1 Coriobacteriia bacterium
GAAGCCCAGGTCGACGTCGCCGGCATGACGCTGCGCGTTGACGAGGCGCATGACGCGCAGAAGGCCGCCCAGCCCGCCGCGCAGCTCGAGCGCCCGCTCATCCTGGCCATCGAGAGCTCCTGCGACGAGACGGCCGCGGCCATCGTCGATGGCAAGGGCAATCTGCTCTCCGACGTGGTGGCAAGCCAGATCGACTTCCATTCCCGCTTCGGCGGCGTGGTGCCCGAGATCGCCAGCCGCAAGCATATCGAGGCCATCTGCGGCGTGTGCGACGAATGCCTGGACGTTGCGGCGCAGCGCCTGGGCATGGAGCGTCTGACCTGGGCCGACCTTGATGGCGTGGGCGTCACGTACGCGCCTGGCCTGGTGGGTGCCCTGGTGGTCGGCGTGGCGTTCGCCAAGGGCGCGGCCTGGGCCGCCGACAAGCCGCTGGTGGGCGTGAACCACCTTGAGGGCCACATGTACGCCAACAAGATCGGCGCGCCCGATTTCGCTCCTCCGGCGGTGGTTTCCCTTGTCAGCGGCGGAAACACCATGCTCGTGCATATGCGCGGCTGGGGCGATTACCGCGTGCTGGGCGCCACCATCGACGACGCGGTGGGCGAGGCGTTCGACAAGGTTGCCAAGGCGCTGGGCCTGGGTTACCCGGGCGGCCCCGTGGTGTCGGCGCAGGGCGCCAAGGGCAATCCGAAGGCCATCGAGTTCCCCCGCGCCATGATGCATTCGGGCGACATGCGCTTCAGCCTTTCGGGCCTGAAGACCGCCGTGGTCACCTACATCAACAACGAGCGCGCCGCGGGCCGTGAACTCAACGTGCCGGACATCTGCGCCAGCTTCGAGGCCGCCGTGGTGGACGTGCAGGTGAAGAAGGCCGAGATGGCGTTGCGCGAAACGGGCGCTCCCACGTTCTGCCTGGGCGGCGGCGTGGCGGCCAACCCCGTGCTGCGCGCGGCGTACGAGAAGCTTTGCAAGAAGATGCGCGTGCGCCTGGTCATGCCCCCGCTTTCGGCCTGCGGCGATAACGCGGGCATGATCGCCCTGGTGGCGCTCGACCGCTTCCGCCAAGGGAAGTTCTACGGTCTTGAAACCGACGCGCAGGCGCACGCGGACCTGGAGCAGGAGTACTAGCAGTTCGCGTCTTGAGACTTCGCGAACACGGCTCTCGTCGGCGTTTTGCCTGATGGGCGTGACTTTGCTGCTTGCGCCTTGCGCGGGTTGCGCGGCCGCGCCCCTTCGCCGGCCCTCGGCCGCTGGGCCGTCGCAGCCGCAGCTTGCGTGTTCGCTTCATGCCGAACGCGCGGCGCGGCTGCGCGAACGGCTATACTGGAATGTCGAACGAACGGCCCGCGCAGGGCCAGCTTGATGAAACGCGCTTGGCAGCTGCCGGCGCGATGCTTTCGCCGTCGGGCGCTTTGACCCGCGGCGAGTGCGAACCGATACGCAAGGAGCAGCACCGCATGGCCATCGATACCGCCACCGGCAAGGAAGCGCCGGCCGAGATCTCGTCCGAACGCGTGAAGGACATCTTCTCCACCATTGCGAAGAAGTACGAGCGTTTCAACGCCATCTCCAGCTTCGGCGCATACAAAATGTGGCTTGCGGGCATGATGAAACAGGCTCCCATCAGCGCAAACGATGACGTTCTGGACATTGCGGGCGGAACGGGCGACGTCAGCTTCACCGTGGCGCGCGCCAAGCATCCGCGCCATATCCAGTGCACCGACTTGGTCAACGAGATGCTCGACGTGGCTCGCGCACACTACGCCGATGGCGCTGCCGACGGCGTGCCGGTGGATTTCGAGGTGGTGGACGCGCAGGAAATCCCGTACGCCGATGCCAGCTACGACGCCATCACCATGGCCTACGGCATCCGCAACATGCCCGACCGCCCGCGTGCGCTGTCGGAGATGTATCGCGTGCTCAAGCCCGGCGGCAGCCTGGTGTGCCTTGAGTTCAGCACTCCGCCCAATGCTGTTTGGCGCGCGCTGTACAACTTCTACTTGAAGCACCTCATCCCGTTCTGGGGCGGCCTGATCACGGGCGACCGCGACGGCTTCGTGTACCTGTCGAAGTCCATCAAGGCGTTCCCCAACCAGCAGGGCCTGGCCCGCATGATGGAGGACGCCGGCTTCACGGACGTCACCTGGAAGAACTACACCGGCGGCATCGCCGCAGTTCACGTAGCGAAAAAGCCCGAATAGCGCCAATCCCGGAAGATCCCGACCGCAACGATCGAAAGCCCGCTACCGGCGGGCTTTCGTGTTTCCGACCTCGGTTTCAGTCAACTTTAAGGGTGTGTTCGTAGTATCTAGCCTCGAAATGTTCCCCGAGTGTGGGCCGCTGGGCCCTTGAGAGGAAACGATGGCTTCATTCACCGACACCTTTGAACGCAAAGAGGTCAAATATCGCTTAAACGCGAAGCAACATCGCGAAGTGCTCGACGCGCTGGCCGGGCGTATGGCCGCCGACGAGTACGGCCGCACGCGCATCACTAGCTTGTATTTCGACACGCCGACGCGGGACCTGATCGCGCGCAGTCTGGAAAAGCCCCTGTACAAGGAGAAGCTGCGCCTGCGTTGGTACGGCACGCCGACTTCGGGCGAGCGCGTGTACGTGGAGATCAAGAAGAAGTACGACGGCATCGTGTACAAGCGCCGCGTGGGGTGCTCGCTGACGGCGGCGTACGCGTACCTGATGGGGCGCGTGCCCTACGAGAACGCCTGCGTGCAGAATCCGTTGTCCGACCAGCTGCAACAGGACGAGGCGCTTTCGCTGCACAGCATCCAGATCGCCCGCGAGATCGATGCGTTCACGGCGCGCTACCGCAACTTGCGACCCTCTATGTACATCGTGTGCGAGCGCACGGCATACGCTCCGGTGCCGGGCGCCGACGCCGATGGGCTGCGCATCACGTTCGATTCGGGCGTCGCGTATCGCGATGTGCTGGCCGGCGAGCGCGAGACGGGCAGCACCTTCCATCCGCTTTTGAGCTTGGGCGAGATGATCATGGAGGTGAAGACGGCTGGCGCTTACCCGTCTTGGCTGGTCGAGGTGCTCGGCGGGTGCCAGGCGTATCCGTCGTCGTTCAGCAAGTACGGCGCCGCCTATCAGGAGTGCGAACGCGCCGCCGGCGTCCGTTCCCTTCGCGGCGCTTTCCCGTCCCTGACTTCCCGAAAGGATGATCGTTGTGCTTGATTCCGCGCTTTCCTCGGTTTTCGGAACGACCGATTCCCTGGTGGCGAGCGTGTCCACCGTGCAGTTCCTCATGTGCTGCGCCGCATCCATCGTGCTCGGCGCGGCGGTGGCCTGCATCTACATGTTCCGCCACAAGTATTCGAAGAACTTCGTGGTTACCCTGGCGCTGCTGCCGCTCATCGTACAGATGGTGATCACCCTGGTCAACGGCAACCTAGGCGCCGGCATCGCCGTCATGGGCGTGTTCAATCTGGTGCGCTTCCGCAGCATCCCGGGCAGCGCGAAGGATATCGGCAGCGTGTTCTTCGCCATGGCGATCGGCTTGGCCACCGGCATGGGCTTCATCGCGCTGGCTGTGTTGTTCACGTTCATCGTGGGCGTGGTGAACGTGGTGTACGTGCTGTCCCCGTTCGGGCGGCCGCAGCAGCCGGAGAAGATGCTCCGCGTGACGGTGCCCGAGGACCTGGAGTTCGATGGGATGTTCGACGCCGTGCTGGCGCGCTATACCGCTGAGCATGAGCTGACCGAGGTTTCCACCACGAACATGGGCAGTTTGTACCAGCTTGAGTATCGGGTGCGCCTGGCGCAGCCTGGGATCGAGAAACGCCTGATGGACGAGGTGCGCTGCCTGAACGGGAACCTGAAAGTCAGCTTGGGCAACGCGCAGGTGCTCTAAATGGGCTGGTTTGCGGATCGACGCGCCCGGGCGGCGCGCGAAGGCGAGGCCGAAGGTTCCGGGGCTTCTTGCGGACCTGCTGGCGAAGAGGAGGGGCGGGGTCCCGACGCCGTCGCGTCCGCAGCGGGCGGCTCCTCTGCGACGGAGCGCACCGACGTGCGCGGGCTGACGCGCCTGGCGTGCGGCGCGGTCGCCCTGCTGGCTTTGAGCGGCGTGCTTGCGATGGAAGGCTGCGCGGCGGGTTCGACGGGTGCGGAAAACTCGGCCGCATCCGAGCAGACCGCTGCGGCAGGCGCTTCCGATACGGAGTACGCGTCGTTCGAGGAGGTTGCGGCGGCGTTTGACGAAAGCGCCCTTGACCTGGACTATTCCAAGCGCGACCTTGACGCTTCCTATGGCGCATCGTCCGCGACCGTCATCACGTTGTCCGGCGATTCGGCCAGCGTGCAGGGAACGGGTGCGCAGGCGAGCGCCGATGGCGTGGTCATCTCGTCGGCAGGCACGTACATTGTGTCGGGCGAGCTGACCGACGGGCAGCTGTTGGTCGATGCCGGTGATGACGACAAGGTGCAGCTGGTGCTGGCGGGTGCGACCATCCATGACGAGGACGGCCCGGCGATCTACGTGCGCAACGCGGACAAGTGCTTCGTCACCTTGGACGCGGGGACGGAGAACAGCCTGTCCGATGGGTCGTCGTATGTGCTGGAAGATGATTCCGATGAACCGTACGCCACGCTGTTCAGCCGCTGCGACCTGACGCTGAACGGGTCCGGGACGCTGAACGTGACGAGTGCGTATCGTCATGCGGTGTGCTCGAAGGATGACTTGGTCGTTGTATCTGGAGCGTACAACATCAGCGCTGTTGAAGATGGCCTGCGCGGCCGCGATTGCGTGAAGATCCGCGACGGCGTTTTCGCCATTGAAGCCGGCGGCGACGGTATCAAGTCGAACAAGGACGACGATCCCGCGAAGGGCTTCGTGAGCATCGACGGCGGCACGTTCGACATCCAGGCGGGCGATGATGCGGTGCAGGGCAAGACGCTCGTCCGTCTTGCGGGCGGTTCCATGGCGGTGGCGGCCAACGACGATGCGTTCCATTCCGATCTGGAGATGCACCTGCTGGGCGCCTCGATCGAGGCCAGCGCGGGCGACGACGCGTTCCATGCGGAGACGAAGCTGACCGTGGACGACGGAACCGTGAACGTGACCAGCTGCAACGAGGGCTACGAAGCGGAGAAGGTCTACGTCAACGGCGGCGATACGCATATCGTGGCAAGCGATGACGGCTTGAATGCCAGCGCAGCCGACTTGTCCGACGATGCCGATGCCGATACGGTGAGCAGCACGCTTCCCAACGGCGGCACGCCCGGTGCGCCCGGCCAAGGCGCGGCTGCGGCCCCGAATGCCGGCGGCCAAGCGCCTGCAGGTGCGCAGCAGGGCGGCCAGGCTCCCGATGCCGCCGGCATGCAACAGGGCGGTCAGGCCGCCGACGCCGCTGGCGCCCAGCAAGGTGGGCAAGCTCCGGGTGCTGCAGGTGCTCAGCAGGGCGGAAGCGCGCCCGAGCTGCCGGGCGGCGGTAACGCAGGCGAAGCGGGTAACGCGGGCGGTGTCGCCGACTCCGGGCAGCAGGGCGGCGACTCTGCGGCCGGCGGCGGCATGGGCCAGGCGGATAGCAACTGCCTCATCCAGATCAATGGCGGCTACTTGGTGGTCGATTCCGTCGGTGATTCCATCGACAGCAACGGCAATGTCGAGGTGACGGGCGGCGTGCTGCTGGTCTCCGGGCCCACGAGCGACGGCGACGGCGCGTTCGACTACGACGGCAGCGCGACGGTCAGCGGCGGCACCGTGCTCATGGTCGGCTCCGCGGGCATGGCGCAAAACTTCACCAGCGGCACGCAGGCCTTCGCCATGACCTCGGCAAGCGGCGAGGCCGGTCAGAGCGTGTGCGTGGTCGACGGTAGCGGTAACGTGGTGGCGTCGTTCGCAGCGACCAAACGCTTCGGCATGGTGCTGGCATCCAGTCCGGCTTTTGCGGAAGGCGGCGAATATACCCTGGTCATCGGCGGTGAGGTGGCGAATGCCAACGCCGACGGCTACACGGATTCCGGCACGGTGAGCGGCGGTAGCGAGACCACCATCACGGCAAGCTGCACGGCGTCCGCAGGCATGGGCGGAGCCGGCGGCATGGTCGGCGCGGGCGGCATGGGCGGCGTAGGTGGCTCGGCAGCAGGCGGCGGCAAGTAAGAGGTCCGGACTCGGCAGGAGCCTCCGTCCCCACGTGACGCTTAGGGGGACGGAGGCTTGTCTGTCCGGTTCGCCTTCGCCTGCCCCTGCTCGCCGTCCCCGAGGAATAGCCGGCATCGCGTTTCGCCGGTCGGGTAAGATGCCCCGTCCCCAGTGTCGGGTTCGCTTGCCGTTTGCGGCGGGGGGTTTGCGGAGTTCTCGAGCACTCCACCGTGATGGAGTACAATAATGACAAAGGACCCGGTGAATCGGAAAGGCGATGCCGAATGAGCGAGCTGAGAACCCCCGAGGTGGAGGATCTGCTGACCGTTTTCTCAAAAATCCAGGACAAGGACGACATCTTCCTGCTGCTTGAAGATCTGTTCACCATTCGCGAGATCCGCGAGACCTCGCAGCGCCTGGCCGTTGCTCGCCAGCTCGACGCCGGCAATTCGTACGCTTCCATCGAGAAGGCTACGGGCGCGTCGGCAACCACCATCGCCCGCGTGTCGAAGTGCCTGAGCTACGGCGCCGGCGGCTACACCATGGCGCTCAACATCCTGGATGATGCCCGCAAAGGGAAGTAGGATTTGCGCCTATCACGAACTTATCGATAGGTCTGTCTCGAGCCCGCCGTCCTCATTCGAGGGCGGCGGGTTTTCGCCTTCTGGCCGTAAAGAGCGGCTACTTCGCGTTTCGCGCGAAAATCTCCAGCACCAGTTGCAGACGGGTGCCCAGCGGCAGGGGGTTCTGCTTGAGGAAGCGCGGCACCTCGCGAAGCGGCAGCGTGAACACCTCGATAAGCTCGCCGTGCTCGGGATGGGCCGCTTCGTCCTTCTCCACCTGGGCAAACACCGTCTGCACGCTTTCGTCGCTCATGCCGGTTGACGAGTGCCCGGCTTGCGGCAGCAGCTCCACGGCGCCTTTCGGGATGTCGGTGCGCAGGCCATAGCCGGTTTCCTCGCGCAGCTCGCGGTCCACCGCTACGGCAAGGTCTTCGCCGGGTTCTACCAGGCCCGCGGGCAGGCCGACCACCCAGCTGTTCAGTGGATAGCGGAACTCGCGGATGAGCACCAGGTTGCCATCGCGTGTGATGGGCACGATGGACACGGCGTCGGCCGTGCGCTTGCCGCTGGTGCCGGCCGCCTGCTCGGCTGTGTCGATGGCTGCAGCGCCGAAATCGTCAGCGCCCTCGTCGATGGCCGCGATGGCTGTGTTGCTGCGCGCTTCGAGTCGCGCCAGCTCGGCGCGGTACGCCTCCAGGTTTTTGCGCGAGGCTGCTTCATATATGTAGTCGCTGCCGTCGGGCAGCACGTACGTGAGAATGTACTTCTTGATCCAGCCGTCGGATACTTGCTCGATGTGCTTCAGCTGCGGGGTTTCGCGCATGGCGGGTTCCTTCCTGTCGATTAACGACATGGTAGCGCAAGCGCGGGCGGAGCGCTTCCCTGCCTAAACGCAGGACCGCCGCGGTGGGAAGCCGCGGCGGTCCTCTGCGATGCGGGGAGGGAGACCCCGCGATGGGCTTCGCCGTCCCGGGATGGGAGACGAGACGGCGAAGCGGCGCCGATGGGAAGACGGCGCCTTGGGAATCGTCGGAGTGCGGGCGGGAATCCCGCGCCCCGCGTGCCGGGCGGGAGTGGGAGACTCCGCCTGGCCGGATCGCGGATGGGAGACGCGATTCGTAAAGGGAAGGGATAAGGAACGGTTCATATAGTAGGTGCGCCGCCTGAAAGAAGCCTTAAAGAAGCGTGAACGCCGCGTGAAGATGCGGTGCGACCCCTCCAAGTTCCCGCATCGTGACGCGAAAATGACGTGAAGGTAACGCGTTAGCACTCTCGCTTGCAGAGTGCTAACGCGAGGACTATAACAATAACTGTTCAAAGGAACGGTCCCCGGAACGGGGGCCGCAACGAAAGCAACCGAAACGGCGGCGGAACAACCTGCCGGCCCGTTCGCAAGCTTGACGGCCGTTGCGCAATGCGGCGCAGCAGCTTGCCTGGCAAGCGTATCGGGCAAGGTGCTCGACCGAGGATCGGCCGGCGCCGGGCAGCGCGCTTCGCCCCAAGAAACGGAGATGACGATGATGTCCATGTTGGTACCTCGTTCTAATCGCTTCCTCAACGATCTTATGACCGACCCGTTCGACAACTTCTTCGGCACCATGGCGGCGCCGAGCGTGAAGACCACGCCGAACCTGATGCGCACCGACATCCGTGAGACCGAGACCGGTTTCGAGCTGACCATCGACCTGCCGGGCTTCGATAAGGAAGGCGTGCGGGCCGAGCTGAAGGACGGCTACCTGACCGTCACGGCCGAAACCAAGCAGGAGACCGAGGACAAGAAGGGCACCTACGTGCGCCAGGAGCGCTTCAGCGGCAAGTGCAGCCGTACCTTCTACGTCGGCGACGATATCGAGGAAGGCGACATCAAGGCCAAGTTCGACAACGGCACTCTGCAGATCGACGTGCCGAAGAAGATCGCCAAGCCCGAGCCTGAAACCTCGCGTTCCATCTCGATCGACTAGCTGGTTCGAACAGCGATTCCGGATCGGCTCCTCCTGGTCCCTCGAACCTTTTCTCAACTCTCACCTTCTTACGAAAGTCCCGTCGCGGCATGCCCGCGGCGGGACTTTCCGCGTTTCCTTACCCCGCTCTCACCTGGGTAAACGCAAAGTTTACCCCACGGGGGTACTAGGCGTGCGCGCCTATCCGGCCGCATGATGTGCGCGTTGGATGGGGCCGTGGAGGGCCCCGCGGCAAGTCCGGCGGGTGGGGCACGGCGCAGCGCGTCGCTTTCGCCAGCATGCGGCCGTCATCCGGTCGTGGACGTCTTCCTCGAGCGTCGTCGCACCCGCCGGGCTTGCCGAAGGTTCCAAGGAAAAGGAGAGGAACGAATGGCTGAAGACGAGAAGTTCTCCCAGCCCGAGGAGGGTGCGCAAACGCCTTCCCCGAAGCGCAAGGCCAAGCGCGGCTGGATCATCGGCGGCGTCGTGGCTGCCGTGATCGTGGTGGCGGGCGCAGGTTTCTGGGTGTGGCACGAGACGCCCAGCTTCTGCAACGCCATCTGCCACAGCCCCATGGACAGCTATGTTGACTCGTACTACAGCGGTGACCAGGGCATGCTGGTGACCGCGCACGCCGAGGCGGGCAACAACTGCCTGAGCTGCCATGAGCCCGTGATCACCGAGCAGGTGGGCGAGGCCATGAAGTGGGTCGCCGACGACTATCCCATGACCGCCGACGGCACGAAGCTGGCCGATGGCGCCGACATGGCCAGCGAGGAGTTCTGCGCCAAGAGCGGTTGTCACGACATGAACGACGTGGTCGCCAGCACCTGGGGCTTCGAGGGCAACGATGAGAAGTTCAACCCGCATAGCAGCCACCAGGACCTGGCGCTCGAGTGCGGTGACTGCCACAAGGCTCACGAGAAGAGCGTGCTCATGTGCAACCAGTGCCACAACCTGAACATGCCTGAGGGATGGGAGGCCCCGAATGCAGCATAACGGACTCGACCGCCGCACCTTCCTCAAGGGCGCGGGCATCACGGCCATCGGTGCCGCCGCCATGGGCGCGTTGACCGGTTGCGGCAACGGCTACACCGTCCCCGCCGGCGAGGAGCCGGTAAACGCGAGCGCCGGCCAGACGCCGGGCGCGCCCAGCTGGCTGGGCCAGGCCCCCGAGGTCGCCGAGCGCGACATCACCGAGACCATCGATACCGAGGTGCTGGTCGTGGGCTGCCGCACCGCCGGTCTGCCCGCCGTCATCTCCGCCGCGGAAAACGGCGCGAAGGTGCTCGGCATCGACCGCACCCCCACCGTGCTCGCCCCGCGCGAGGACATCGGCGCCATCGACTCGAAGCTGCAGCTGGCCTCGTTCGACGAGTTCCCGCAGTTCAAGATCGACAAGATGGAGGCCATGGAGGACATCGTCCGCTACGCAAACGGCTTCATCGACTACGACCTGGTGAAGGTGTGGGCGAACGAGTCCGGCGCCTTGATCGACTGGCTCACCGAGATCGTCGAGCGCGACGGTCGCCTGGTCATGCAGTTCGAGGGCTCCGTGGGCACGGAGGGCCAGGGCGCGCGCGACAAGGCGTGGGCGACCGGCCATAGCCCGAACAAGACCGACAAGGGCAAGGAAGACAAGAACTTCAACTTCGGCGTGTCGCTCAAGGAGTACGCCGAGGAGAAGGGCGCCGAGTTCCGCTGGTCCACCGAGCTCATCAAGCTGGAGCAGGACGAGAACAACCGCGTGGTCGGCATCATCGCCCGCGACGTGAACGACCGCCACTACATCCGCATCAACGCCCCCAAGGGCGTCATCCTGGCGACGGGCGGCTACGGCAACAACCTGGAGATGATGGAAGCGCGTCAGCCCTGGAACCAGAAGATGCGCATCTCCATCGCCCGCAACGGCACCGGCGGCAATCCCACGGGCGACGGCATCAAGGCCGCCATGTGGGTCGGCGGCCAGATGGACCCCATCGGCGCCGCGTGCATGTTCAACCGTGCAGCTGTCAAGCCTGATGAGAAGGCGGGCGACGGCATCGTGGGCGAGTGGTATTGGTTCGGCGAGCAGCCGTTCATGAAGGTCAACCTCAACGGCAAGCGTTTCTGCAACGAGTCCGGCCCGTACGACTACATGCTGCACTCCACGGTCATGCAGCCCGGTCACACCTACTGCGACATCTTCGACAGCGACTATGTCGAGCAGGTCAAGCAGATGAACGAGGTCGGCTGCTGCCGCCTGTACCCGTTCGACAACGGCAGCCCGTCGAACATGCCCATCAACCTGATGCCTAAGATGTTCTTCGACCCGCTGCTGGAGAAGGGCTATCTGCAGAAGGCCGACACCCCCGAGGAGCTGGCGCAGAAGCTGAACATCCCGGTGGACAACTTCGTGGAGACGTTCAACCGCTACAACCAGATGGCGGAGAACGGCAAGGACGAGGACTACAACAAGGAGCCCTATCGTCTGATGCCGCTGAAGACCCCGCCGTACTACGGCATCCGCACAGGCGCATGGTTCCTGGCCACGCTCGACGGCGTGCGCATCAACACGAACATGCATCCCACCCGCGACGACGGTTCCGAGATCGACGGCCTGTACATGGCCGGTGACTGCTCGGGCGGCTTCTTCAGCACCAGCTACCCGAACCTGTTCACGGGCCTGGCCTGCGGCCGCACCATGGTCGAAGGCCGCCGCGCCGGCATGCTGGCGGCAACCGGCCAGGCGTAGCGCCTGCCGGGGCGACCTATGAAGCGCCGTGCACCCTCGGGTGCGCGGCGCTTTCGCTATTTGACCATGATAGAATGCGGACATGACTGAAAAAAAGCTGCATACTGAAGCCGGCCGCGCTAACGTGCGTGACTTGTTCACGCCGGCGTTCTGGCGCTCGTTCGCCGCGCTGTCGCTGGTGCTTTCCGTCTCGTCGTTCATGAATGTGTCGGTGTTCCCGGCCTTCGATGGGATTTTCACGTACGCGCGCGACATATCCATCACCGTCAACGCGGCGGTTCTCATAGCCATCGGCTTGCTGGCGACCTTCCGACCTGCGCTTTTGCATGTGAGAGCGTTGAACGCGGGCGCCCTTGCGCTTATGGTTGCGGGCTGCGCTCTTCCGTTGTCGCTGGGGTTGGGCAGCGCGCCGTTGCTGGTGCTGACGTCGTGCGCGTTGGCGGTTGGCCGCGCATGGTGCGCGCTGACTGCGGGCATTGCCGCGTCGCGCCTGTCCACCGCTCAGGCCAGCGTGTTGATCCCGCTGGCGTTCGTGGCGCAGGCTGCGGCATCGGCGTTCGCGTGGCTTTTGCCCGTGTGGGCGGGTATGGCGTTCTTCCTTGCGGCGCCCTTCGCCGCATGGGCCTTGTCGTGGCGCGACGCTCGTCCGGTGCTTGAGCAAACGCAGGCCGGCGAGGCTCCGCACGACTTCTCGGTCACGCGCCCGTCGTCGTTTCTGCCGCTGGCCAGCCAGCTGTTCGTGTGCTTGTTCCTGTTCCGCGTGGCGTTCGGCTGCTCGCTGCGTTTCGGCGAGGTCGGCGGCGTGCCGCTGTCCTCGTTCTTTGTGATTCTGCCCGTTGCCGTGGTGGCCGTCTGGGCGCTGCTATCCGAGAAACGCTTCCCCGCCGATCTGCTCGTGCAGGTGTCGGTGCTGCTCATCGTGGCGGGCTTTTTGGCCATGACCATGGACTTGCCGCGCTCGAGCACCGCAACGGTGCTGCTGCTGTCCACGGGCAACACGCTGTTCGACATGGTCGCATGGGCTGTGCTTATCGCGGTGGCGGCGCGCAACAGCCGCGGCGCGGTGGCGGCGTTCGCGTGGGGCCGCGGCGTCTCGGGTCTGGGGTCTACGCTGGGTGCGGCGGTGGGCGTGCGCGCGAACGTGCTTGCCGGCATGGGCACGCCGCTGTTCGACCTGTTCGCTGCGGCGCTGATCTTGCTGTTCGTGGGTTATGCGCTCATCGGGTTGCGGCGGTTCAGCTTCCGCGAGGTCATCGATG